>NZ_JBEPFL010000005.1:0-334091 GCF_040301925.1 Streptomyces sp. NPDC000075 | reverse complement strand
GCGCGACGGACGGTTGTCCGTCGCGCCACCGGAAGGGGTGAAGAGTCGTAACTTTCCCGTACGGTTCGCGTTCGAGCGCGCTAGGAAATGGCGTGCCGCGCGGCTACGCGTACACCTCCTGCCGGGCCGAGCGGCGCCGGGCGGCGAGCTCCGGGTCCAGTGCGGGCACGGCGTCGAGGAGCTGCCGGGTGTAGGGGTGGGCGGGCCGGCCGTAGACCTCGTCCACCGGGCCCTCCTCGACGACCAGGCCGCCGCGCATGACGGCGACCCGGTCGCTGACCTGCCGGACGACGGCCAGGTCGTGGGCGATGAAGACGAGGGCGATGCCCAGTTCCCGCTGGAGTTCGGCGAGCAGGGCCGTGACCTGCGCCTGCGTGGTGACGTCGAGGGCGGAGACGGGTTCGTCGCAGACGATCAGCCGGGGGCGGGGGGCCAGGGCGCGGGCGATGCCGACGCGCTGGCGCTGGCCGCCGCTGAACTCGTGCGGGTAGCGGTCGTAGTGGCCCGGCTCCAGGCCGACCCGGGTGAGGAGTTCCTCGACGCGGGCCCGGATCACCGCCTCGTCGCGCTCCCCGGCCGCGCGCAGCGGGTCGGCGACGGACTCGCCGATGCCACGGCGCGGGTTGAGGGAGGAGGCGGGGTCCTGGAAGACCATCTGGGCGCCGGGGGCGATGCCGGTGGTGGGGGTGCCGGAGTGGCGGAGCTCGCCGGCGGTGGGGGGCAGGAGGCCGACGAGCATGCGGCCGAGGGTGCTCTTGCCGCTGCCGCTCTCGCCGACGATGCCGAGGGTTTCGCCGGGGCGCAGTGAGAGCGTGACGCCGGCCACGGCCGTGACCTTGCGCTTGCCGCGGCCGAACTCCTTGCGGAGGCCGACGGCTTCGAGGACCGGGGTGGTGCCGTCGCCCTGCGGGGCCGGTGCCCCGCCCTCCCCGGGACTCCGTGCGGGGGGACCCGCGGGCGCGGCCGGGATGCGCGGGACCGCCGCCAGCAGGGCGCGGGTGTACGGGGCGGCCGGGGTCGTGAGGACCTCGCCGACCGGGCCCCGCTCCACCGCCCGGCCGTCCTTCATCACCAGCAGCGCGTCCACGCTCTCCGCCGCCACGCCCACGTCGTGCGTGACGAGGAGCAGGCCGAGGCCGTGTTCCTCGCGGAGGCCGTGCAGGAGGTCGAGGATCTGGGCCTGGACGGTGACGTCGAGGGCCGTGGTCGGTTCGTCGGCGATCAGGAGGCGGGGGCGGCAGGCGAGGGCCATCGCGATGAGGGCGCGCTGGCGCATGCCGCCGCTGAACTCGTGCGGCCGGGCGCGGGAGCGGCGGGCGGCGTCGGGGATGCCGACCCGGTCGAGGACCTCTACCGCCCGGGCGCGGGCGGCACGGCGGGAGGCGGTGGTGTGGACGCGGTACACCTCCGCGATCTGGTCGCCGACGGCGTGGTACGGGTCGAGGGAGCTGAGCGGGTCCTGGAAGACCATGGCGGCCGTCCCGCCCCGCAGGGCGCGCAGTTCGGCCGGGGTGGCGGCGGCCACGTCGGTGCCGCCGACGCGGACGGTGCCGGCGAGCCGGGCGCCGGTGCCGCGGTGCAGTCCGAGGAGGGCGGCGGCCACGGTGGACTTGCCGCTGCCGGACTCGCCGACGATGCCGAGGGCCCGGCCGGGTTCCAGGGTGAAGGAGATGCCGTCGACGGCGCGTACGTACGAGCCGGGGGCGCCGACGGGGAAGTCGACCGCGAGGCCGGTCACGTCCACCAGGTAGTCGGTCACGTCAGGGCCACCCTTCGGTCGGCGAGGGCGTGGAGGAGGTCGGCGACGGCGCCGGCGAGGATGACGGCCGTGCCGATGGTGAGGACGACCCCGACGACGACGGGCAGGTCGACGACCCGGACACCGTCGATGAGGGTCTTGCCGAGGCCGGGGACGCCGAAGAGGGACTCGGTGAGCACCGCGCCGCCGATCATCGAGCCGAAGTCCACCGCGCTGAGCGCGATCACCGGGCCGAGGGCCCCGCGCACGGCGTGCCGGGTGACGATCCGGCGCTCCCCCACCCCGTAGGCGCGGAAGGTGCGGATGTGGTCCTCGGCGAGGGTCTCCAGGGTGGAGCTGCGGGTGAGCCGGGCGTACTTGGCGCTCTCGAAGAAGCCGAGGGTGGCCCAGGGCAGCAGCAGGTTCCAGGCCCACTGCTCGGGGTCTTCGCCGAAGGGCACGTACGTCGGGAAGGGCAGCCACCGGAGGTAGGCGCAGACGGCCATGAGCAGCAGCAGTCCGAGGATGAAGACGGGGGTGCCGGTGGCGGCGAGGGTCAGCACGGTCAGCACGCGTTCGGTGATCCCGCCCCGGCGGACCGCCGAGAGGAGTCCGGTGCCGACGCCGACGACCAGCCAGATCACGAGGGCGCCGAGCGCCAGCGAGAAGGTGGCGGGCAGCCGGTCCAGCAGCAGCTCGGTGACCTGCCGGTCGTTCTGGTACGAGAACCCGAGGCAGGGGGCGTCGCAGTGCAGGACGAGTCCGGCGCCGCCGGAGTAGTCGCGGCCGGCGAGCACGCCCTGGAGGAAGTGGAGGTACTGGACGGCGACGGGGTCGTCCAGTCCGAGCTGCGTGCGGACCTGGGCGATCTGGACCGGGTTGCAGCGTTCCCCGCAGGCCAGGCGGGCGGGGTCGCCGGGGGCGACGTAGAAGAGGGCGTAGACGACGGCGGACAGGGCGAGCAGCACCAGCAGGGCGCCGCCGAGCCGCTTGAGGAGGAAGAGGATCACGCGGAACGCTCCTTCGCCGTGCCGATCCGCAGGCGCGAGCCCTCGCGCGGGTCGAGGGCCGTGCGGATGCCGTCGCCGAGGACGGTGAAGGCCAGCACGGTGACGAAGAGCAGGCCGGCGGGGAGCAGGACGTAGGCGGGGTCGGCGCGGAACCAGGTCTGTGCGCTGGAGAGCATCTGGCCCCAGGACGGGGTGGGTGGTTTGACGCCGACGCCGAGGAAGGACAGCGAGGCCTCGATCACCATGTTGGTCGGGACCTTGAGGGCGGCCAGGGTGATGACGGGCGCGGCCAGTGAGGGCAGCAGTTCGCGGCGGGCGATGCGCAGCCGGCTGTTGCCCGACAGCCGGGCGGCCTCGACGAAGTCCAGGCCGCGCAGGGCGAGGGTCTGGGCCCGGACCAGGCGGGCGGTGCCGCCCCAGTCGAGGACGCCGATGACGAGGACCAGCAGCAGCGGGCGCGGGAAGTCGGGCGGGACGACGGCGGTGAGCGCGATGGCGAGGACCAGCATGGGCAGCGCGATCATCACGTCGGTGGCCCCGCCGATGAGCCGTCCCAGGGCCCGGCTGCCGAGGGCCGCGGTGATTCCGGCGGCGACGCCGACGGCCACCTGGAGTGCGGTGGCGCCGACGGCGACGAGCAGGGAGATCCGGGCTCCGTAGAGGAGGCGGGTGAACAGGTCGCGGCCGGTGCCGGGTTCGACGCCGAGCCAGTGGTCGGCGGAGATCCCGCCGAAGGAGCCGAGGGGGACGCCGCCGCGTGCCGAGTCCACGAGGTCGTCGTGGTAGGCGTTCGGGTCCTGTCCGGTGAGGTGGGCGAGCAGGGGTGCGGCGAGGGCGAGGAGGACGAGGAGGGCCAGGACGGCGGTGGCCGCGAGGGCGGACGGACGCCCGCGCAGCCACCGCCGGACCCGGGGGCCGGCGCCCGCGGCCGGGGCGGGGGCCCCGGGCGCGGACGCCGGCCGGTCGAGGAACGTACTCACTTGACGGCGACCTGCGAGATGTCGAGGACGCCGGTCCAGTCGCTGATGACGACGTTCTTGACGTCCTTGCCGACGAGCCGCTTGTAGACGGGGTGGAAGAGGGGGACGGCGAGGGCCTGCTCGCCGATCTTCTTGTCGAGGGCGCCCCAGCGCTTGCCGGCGGCGGCGAGGTCGGTGAGCTTGGCGATCTCGTCGATCTCGGCGTTCACGGCCGGGTCGTTGAGCTGGGCGTGGTTGTAGTTGGAGCCGTTGGTGACGATCTGGCGGCCGTCGTAGATCGGGGCGAGGAAGGGGCCGCCGGAGGGCCAGTCGGCGCCCCAGCGGGAGAGGAAGAAGCCGGGGGTGTTCTTGGCGTCCCAGCGGCGCTCGTTGAAGGCGTTGGCCTCCAGGCCCTCCAGCTTGACGGTGATGCCGGCGGCGGCGAGGGCCTGCTGGACGGCGGTGGCGGTCTCGGGGCCGGTCTGGCGGTTCTGGGCGTTGGAGTGGGTGAGGGTGACGGTCAGGCCGTCGGGGTAGCCCGCCTCCTTCAGGATCTCCTTGGCCTTGGCCGGGTTGCCGGTCTTGCCCGCCGGGAAGTGGTCGTAGGCCGTGTAGCCGAAGGCCTCGCGCTCGGGGAGGAAGGTGGTGGCCGGCTCGGCGAGGGCGGAGCCGCCGGCGGCGTTGACCACGCTGGTGCGGTTGATCGCGTAGGAGATGGCCTGGCGGACCTTCGGGTTGTCGAAGGGGGCGACCTTCGGGTTGAAGGCCAGGTAGTTGATGTAGCCGAAGTGGCCGGTGCCGACGCGGGAGGCGAGCTCCTTGTTGTCGCCGATCTGGGCGAGTTCGGCGGGGCCGAGGTTGGTGTCGGTGGTGACGGCGGCGGCGTCGGGGCCGGAGCTGGTGGACAGCCGCTGGTTGATGACGGCGGCGTCGAGGCCGGAGCGGACGTCGATCCGGTCCGGGTAGGCCTTGCGCTCCTCGTCGGTCTTCGGGTCCCAGTTCTCGTTGCGTTCCAGCAGCAGGGTCTCGCCGTCGCCGGTGTTCTTGACGACCTTGTACGGGCCGGAGGAGACGGGGTGCTCCTCGTACTTGACGCCGGTGTCCTTGGCCTTGGGCACGGGGGCGAACTGGGTCTGGGTGGCGAGGAAGGGGAATTCGCCCTCGGGCTTGCGGAGTTTGAAGACGATGGTCTTGGCGTCGGGGACGACGATGGAGTCGAGGCCCTTGCCGCCGTCCTTGTAGGGGCCCTCGTACGTCTCTCCGCCGACGAGCCAGTCGCGCAGGTAGGGGGCGCCGCCGGAGAGTTCGGCGGCGAAGGAGCGCTCGATGCCGTACTTGATGTCGGCGGTGGTGATCGGGCTGCCGTCCTCGTACTTGAGGCCGTCCTTGAGGGTGTACGTCCACTCGGTGGCGTCGGCGTTGGGCTTGCCGAGGTCGGTGGCCAGGTCGGGGACGACCTTGGCGCCGGCCGGGCCGTCCTCGCGGTTGCGGGTGGTCAGGGTGCGGAAGACCAGCGAGGGGACGTTGCCGCCGCCCGAGGTGTAGAGGCGGGCGGGGTCGAAGTCGTTCTGCGGTTCGTTGTTGAGGACGGTCAGGGTGCCGCCCTTCTGCGGGGCGCCGGCGGCGCCGGGCTTGCCGGAGGACTCGCCGCCGGAGCCGCCCGCCGCGTCCTTGGGCCCGCAGGCGGCGGCGCCCCCGGCCAGTACGAGGCTGACGGCGAGCGCGGCGACGCGGCGCGATATGTGGGACTGACGGGGCATGACGGAAGGGACCTCTCGGCGTGAAGGGGGTACGGAAGGGCCACGCGAGGGGCAGCAACGGGGATCACCGGCCGTGACGGGGGCCGGGGAAAAGGGGAAGCCGCGCCTGCGGGCAAGGGGAATGCCCGGGCGCGACGGATCCAGGAGAGGAAAAGAGGGGGTCGCGGCGCTCAGGCAGGCGTCAGCGACAGAAGATGTCGGCCACGCTGTGCGCGGCCACACCGAGGAGCGCCAGCTCGATGGCGGCGCTCGCGGGAGAGGTGTGGCGGTGCGACATGCGGAGAACAATTACCGATCATCGAACGCCTGTCAACGGACGAACCGGCCACTCCCCCGCCCCGTGCCGTCAATTCCCGGGGAATACCCAAGGGTTGGGGAGGCAGTGAATATTGTCGATGTCGAGGGATTTCGTCTGCTGCTGCATGATCGGCGCGGGGGAGCCCGGTGTGCGGCAGCTTTCGTGCCCGTGGCCGAGCCGGTGGCCGACCTCGTGGTTGATGAGCATCTGCCGGTAGGCGAGCATCTGGTCGGCGCCGTAGGTCGCCGAGCCCTGGCCCCACCGGAAGGCGTTGATCATCACGCGCTCGGTACTGGCGGAGTCGCAGGAGACGTTGTCGATCGTGGTGTCCAGGTCGGACTTGGCGCACCAGGCACCGGTGGTGCCGGGGCTGGCCAGGGTCACGACGAAGTCGGCCTTGCCGTCCGGTACCCGCTCGAAGGTCATCGCGCCGTCGTGGCCCCAGCTGCGCGGGTCGTTGAGGGTGCGCTGGACGGCCTCGGCGAAGAGCTGCGGGTCCATGCCGAGGCCCTGCTCCACGTCCACCCGGTAGCGCACGACCTTGCCCTTGCCGGGCGCCTTGGCGAGGCCGGGGACGGTGTCGAAGACGCCCGTTCCGGTGAGTTTCGCGTCGATGGGCAGCTGCCGCGCCATCTGCTGCTCGTACGTCAGCGGCTGCGCGGGCGGCGGGGAGGCGGGGGTGGGGCGGCCGTCGGAGCGGGAGGCGGCCTTGTCGTCGGGGGCCCGCTCGGGCCCGTCGCCGCCGGCGGCGTGCGCGCCGGAGGCGGCCGGGTCGCCCTCGGAGGTGACCTGGCCGGCGATGACGACGGCGAGCACGGCCGTCACGGCCAGGGCGGCGATCCCGGTGTAGGTACGGGCCCGCGTGCCACGGCCGCCTCCGGAGCCCCTCGCGCCGGGGGCGGCGGGCGTACGCGGTCCCGGAACGCGGCGGTGGGAGCCGGTGGAGGTGACGGGGTCGGGCGCGGGCGCCGGGGGCCCCTCGGTGACGCGGGGGAAACCGGAGGCGGGAGTGGCGAAGGGCGGGACGGCGGCGTCCCCGGCCGTGGGCGCGGTGGGGGCGGCGGCGCGGGGGGCGCCGCGCCAGTCCCCGTACAGGGCGGCGGGGGCCGGGCCGGCGCCCCAGGCACCGCCCTCCTCGCGCTGCTCGGGATGGCCGGCGGGGCGGGCGGCGGGCGGGGCGAACCCGTCGTGGACGACGGTGTGCTCGGCGGACCGGCTCCGTCCGCGCCGCTCCCCGTACCCGGGGGGCGCGGGGTCGTACGGGTCGGCCGGGTACGGCCCGGGCTCGTACAGCCCGTCCGGGCCCGGCTCGTACGGCGAGGGCGCCGGCTCCGGCTGCGGACGGGCGGCCGCGGATCCGGGGCCCTTGCGACTATGTCGTCCCACGTGCTCAGCCCTTGCCGTCTGCGGTATCTCGGTCGGTGTCCCCGGTGGCGGTGTCGCGCAGCAACTCCCGGAAGGCGGCCGCGACCACCTCGGGGTACTCCATCATCGCCACGTGTCCGGCCTCGGGCAGGCTCAGCAGCCGCGAACCCCGGAAGGCCGCGGCGGCCTTGCGCGCCATACGGTACGAGACCAGCTGGTCCCGGCCACCGTAGACCAGCAGCGTCGGCGCGAGGACGCGCTGCGCCTGGCGCCACAGCCCGTGTTGCCCGCCGAGGGTGTACGCGTCGACGATCCCGCGCGAGGAACGGCTCATCGCCTCCCAGAAGTAGGGCAGCGCCATGCGCCGTTCCATCTCCTCGACGGCACCCCGGAAGCCCTCGTCCGTCACCCGTGAGGGGTCTCCGTAACAGAGGTCCGTCACCCCTCTGGTGCGCTGTTCGGCCGTCAGGTGCCGGGTGAGGCGCCCGAACAGGGCGGGCACCCCGGGCAGGGCCAGCAGGGCGGTGGGCACGGCCGAGCCCTGCACGCGCAGCTCGGGCAGGGCCGGCGAGACCAGCGTCAGGGTGCGCACGAGGTCGGGGCGGACGGCGGCGACGCGGGTGGAGACGGCGCCGCCGAGGGAGTTGCCGAACAGGTGCACGGGGCCGCGTCCGGCGGCGTCGAGGTGACGGATGACGGCGCGGGCCATCGCGGTGACCGAGTAGTCGCGGTCGGCGGGCGGGGCGGACCAGCCGAAGCCGGGCAGGTCGACCGCCTCGCCGTCGACGGAGCCGGCCAGCTGCTCCATGAGCGCCGACCAGTTCTGGGAGGAGCCGCCGAGTCCGTGGACGAACAGCGCGGGCGGCAGGCCCTCCCGCAGCGGTGGCCGGAAACGTACGTTCATCTCCAGGCCCGGCAGCGCGACGGTGCGCAGCCCCTCTCCTTCGGCCACCCGGGCGGCCCCCACCTGGGAGGTCGGCTCGGCGGTGGACCGTACGCCCGGCAGCTCGGTCGAAGACATGGGCCAATGTTACGAGACGATCACGCCCGCCCCCTGGCGTTCCCTTGTGTTGGCGGTCACAGGACCGTCTGGCGTGCGCCTCCCGATCCTCCTAGGCTCGTATGAGGACGACCGAAGGCGAGGGGAGTGGAATGAGTGTCGACCCTTCGGAACCGGACACCTTCCGGGACCGGTTCGCGGACCCGCTCGACGACGAGGCCCCGGAGGCGGACGCCGCGGAGCAGCTCACCGACATCCAGCCGCAGGAGGACGACCCGCTCGGCGGCGGGGACCCGGGAGAGGCGCCGGAAGCGGACGCCGCCGAACAGGCCCGGGTGGTACCCCTGGACGAGGAGGACTACCGCTGACAGCATCTGGCAGGCTCTGACCAGCGTGTCCGGGGTGTGTCCAGGCCGTCCGCACAGCGAGAAAACTAGGCTTGAACCCACCAGATTCGGTTACCGAAAAGTACGATGGCGGCGCGGCGCAGAGCGCACTGTGTTCTTAGAGAAAGTGGGAGGCGGCGTGACAGCCATCGAGCAGACCGAGGCAGCGCGTCCGCGGGGTACGCGACTGCCGCGCCGTGCCCGGCGCAACCAGCTGCTGGGCGCTGCCCAGGAGGTGTTCGTCGCGCAGGGTTACCACGCTGCGGCCATGGACGACATCGCGGAGCGGGCGGGCGTCAGCAAGCCGGTGCTGTACCAGCACTTCCCCGGGAAGCTCGACCTGTACCTGGCCCTGCTGGACCAGCACTGCGAGAACCTGCTTCAGGCGGTGCGCGGGGCGCTGGAGTCCACCAGTGACAACAAGCTGCGCGTGGCGGCGACGATGGACGCCTACTTCGCGTACGTCGAGGACGAGGGCGGCGCGTTCCGGCTGGTGTTCGAGTCGGACCTGACCAACGAGCCGGCGGTGCGCGAACGCGTCGACCGCGTCTCGCTCCAGTGCGCGGAGGCCATCTCGGACGTGATCGCCGAGGACACCGGGCTGTCGAAGGACGAGTCGATGCTGCTGGCCGTGGGCCTGGGCGGGGTCTCGCAGGTCGTGGCCCGGTACTGGCTGTCGAGCGAGAGCCCGGTCGCCCGTGACACGGCGGTGGGTCTGCTGACCTCGCTCGCCTGGCGCGGTATCGCCGGCTTCCCGCTGCACGGCACGGAGGCCTGACGGGCCTGACCGGCGTGACCGGCCGCTGTTCGCTGCGAGCGTGTCCGCCGCGAGCCGATCGTGTCCCCTCACCGGGCTAATGTGGACCGCGTACGGCGCGGCTGATCGCGCGAACCGGATCGTCGGAGGGACAAAGCCGTGGAGGTCAAGATCGGCGTGCAGCACGCACCCCGGGAGATCGTGCTGGAGAGCGGCCTGAGCGCCGAGGAGCTGGAGGGCATCGTCGCCGACGCCCTGACCGGCACCGCGCCGCTGCTGAGCCTGACCGACGTCAAGGGCCGCAAGGTCCTGGTGCCGTCCGACCGTCTGGCGTACGTCGACCTCGGCGAGCCGGCGCAGCGCAAGGTCGGTTTCGGGGCGCTCTGAGGCACTGGAGTACGACTGGAACGGCCCGGCGGACACCTCCGCCGGGCCGTTTCCGTATCTTCCGCTTCGGGTAGGACCGCAGTGACCCGGTTTGCCCTGACGTAGGGGAGTGACCAGATGATGCTGATGGAGGCCGTCGGCTCCGGTCTGCTGGGCCTCGCCCTCGCGGGCGTGGCCGCGCGCGTACTCGCCAAGCGGCTGCCCTCCACCAGAACGGTGCTGGTCAGCGGGGTGAGCGGCGCCCTGTTCGGGGCCTACCTGACGCATATGTCGCTGGGGCCGGGGCACAACACCCTCTTCGCCACGCTGATGGGCGGGCTCGGCGTGTCGGCCGTCGTGCTGTCCCTGCTGCTGCGCCCCGCCGCCGGCGGCGGCGGGGGCCCGCGCCGCCCTCCGTTTTCGCTTCCGTCGCGGAGCTGAGGGCGGGCGGCCACCGGCCGGCAGGCCGGAAGGGACGGCCTAGGCGGCGAGGCCGAGGGCGGCCATGCGCTTGGTGTGGGCCTTGGTGATCCGGGTGAACATCTCGCCGACGGCCGCCAGGTCGAAGCCGGCCGCCATCCCGTCCACACCGCCGACCAGCATGGTGGACAGCGCGTCGCGCTCGGCCACCACCCGCTGGGCCTGCGAGAGGGCCTCGCCCATCAGACGGCGCGCCCACAGCGCGAGCCGGCCGCCGACGCGCGGGTCCGCCTCGATCGCCGCCCGCACCTTCTCGACGGCGAAACCGCCGTGGCCGGTGTCGTCGAGGACGCCGACGACCAGGGCGCGGGTGTCGGTGTCGAGGTGGGTGGCGACCTCACGGTAGAAGTCGCTGGCGATCGAGTCGCCGACGTACGCCTTGACCAGGCCCTCCAGCCAGTCCGAGGGCGCCGTCTGGCGGTGGAAGTCGTCCACGCCCTTCGCGAAGGGCTCCATCGCGGCGGTGGGCTCGGCGTCGATGGCCGCGAGCCGGTCGCGCAGCCGCTCGAAGTGGTGGAACTCGGCGGAGGCCATCTTCGCCAGTTCGGCCTTGTCGCCCAGGGTGGGCGCGAGCTTGGCGTCCTCCGCGAGGCGCTCGAAGGCCGCGAGCTCGCCGTACGCCAGCGCGCCGAGGAGGTCCACGACGGCGGCCCGGTACTGCGGGGAGGCGGAGGCGGTCGCCCAGTCCTGGTCGGCGATGCCCTGGGCCCCGGCCTGGGCGTTGTCGTCGGCGGGAGATGCGTTTTCAACGGTCGGCATGCTCCGCACAATAGCCCGCCGAAAGGCGGGACAACTCACCCCTCCTACGCGCTCCCGGTCCGTGTAAACCCGCCTACGCGGTGAATTCACCCGACACACCTGCGCGATTCCGGGGTACAGTGGTAATGCGCCTGCCGAATACTCGGCGGGCCATCCGAATGAGGATGCCCGGTCGGTGGCCCGATCGGCTCCACCCGACCGCCCTCGGCGCGGCGAGTACGCCCATGCGTACCGCCTCCACGAGGGGCCCCCTCAGCGGCATGAGCGCCTGAGCGATGGCAGTGGTCCCGCGCAGCTTCGTACGACCCGCCCGAACCCTGGGCGGGCGCAGTACCGCAAGCCCGGCACGGTAGGACCCCCCTCGCCGCCTCGCGCCGCGTCTCACAGAAGAGGCAGCACCCTGACTACGTTCCGTGAACTCGGGATCTTCCCCGAGACCGCCGAGGCCCTGGAAGCCGTCGGCATCGTGTCCCCCTTCCCGATCCAGGAGATGACCCTCCCCGTCGCCCTCTCCGGCACGGACGTCATCGGCCAGGCCAAGACCGGCACCGGCAAGACGCTCGGTTTCGGCCTCCCCCTGCTGGAGCGGGTCGTCGTCCCCGCGGACGTCGAGGCCGGCCGGGCCACGCCCGAGCAGCTGACCGACGCGCCGCAGGCCCTCGTGGTGGTTCCGACCCGCGAGCTGTGCACCCAGGTGACCAACGACCTGCTGACCGCGGGCAAGGTCCGCAACGTCCGCGTCCTCGCCATATACGGCGGCCGCGCGTACGAGCCCCAGGTCGAGGCGCTCCAGAAGGGCGTCGACGTGATCGTCGGCACCCCGGGCCGCCTGCTGGACCTGGCCGGGCAGAAGAAGCTCGACCTGTCCCGCGTCAAGGCCCTCGTCCTCGACGAGGCCGACGAGATGCTCGACCTGGGCTTCCTGCCCGACGTCGAGAAGATCATGAACCTGCTGCCGGCCAAGCGGCAGACGATGCTGTTCTCGGCGACCATGCCGGGCGCGGTCATCGGTCTGGCCCGCCGCTACATGTCGCAGCCGACGCACATCCGCGCCGTCTCCGAGGACGGCGAGGGCGCGACCGTCGCCAACATCAAGCAGCACGTCTTCCGCGCGCACAACATGGACAAGCCGGAGCTCGTCTCCCGCATCCTCCAGGCCGACGGCCGCGGGCTCGCGATGATCTTCTGCCGTACCAAGCGCACGGCCGCCGACATCGCCGAGCAGCTGGAGCGGCGCGGCTTCGCCTCCGGCGCGGTCCACGGCGACCTGGGCCAGGGCGCCCGCGAGCAGGCGCTGCGCGCGTTCCGCAACGGCAAGGTCGACGTGCTGGTGTGCACCGACGTCGCCGCGCGCGGCATCGACGTCGAGGGCGTGACCCACGTCATCAACTACCAGACGCCGGAGGACGAGAAGACCTTCCTGCACCGCGTGGGCCGCACCGGCCGCGCGGGCAACAAGGGCACCGCCGTCACCCTGGTCGACTGGGACGACATCCCGCGCTGGCAGCTGATCAACAAGGCGCTGGAGCTGGACTTCCACGACCCGGTCGAGACGTACTCCACCTCCCCGCACCTCTACGAGGAGCTGGGCATCCCGGCCGGCACCAAGGGCATCCTGCCGCGCGCCGAGCGCACGCGGGCCGGCCTGAAGGCCGAGGAGCTGGAGGACCTGGGCGAGACCGGCGGGCGCGGTGGCCGTGGCGGCCGCGGCGCAGCCGCTCCGGCCGAGGAGCGTCCCGCCCGGACCCGTACGCCGCGCCAGCGCCGCCGCACCCGTGGCGGTACGGAGCTGGGCGCCGAGGCCGAGGCCGTGGCCGCTCCGGTGTCCCCGGCCGACGAGGCCCCCGCCGACGGCGAGGCGCGCCGCCCGCGCCGCCGCCGCACCCGGCTGACGGCCGCGGCCGTCGCCGCGGTGAACGAGGCGCAGACGCCGGTGGCCGAGGCCGCCGTCGTCGAGGCCCCGGTCGCCGAGGCCCCGGCCGTGGTCGTGGCCGAGGAGGCGACCGTGGTCAAGCCGCGCCGCACCCGGACCCGCAAGACGGCCGCCGCCGAGGCGCCGGTCGCCGAGGCTCCGGCTCCGGTCGAGGCCCCGGCTCCGGTCGTGGCCGAGGCCCCGGCCGTCGCCGAGGAGGCGCCGGCGAAGCCGAAGCGCACCCGGACCCGCAAGGCCGCCGCCGTCGCGGAGGCCCCGGTGGAGGCCCCCGCGGCCGCCGCTCCGGTCGCGGACGCCTCGGCTCCGGTCCGGCCGCGCCGGGTCCCGACCCGCAAGGCCGTGGCCACCCCGATCCCGGCCGTGGTCATCGACGAGGCGCCCGTCGCGCCCCGCCGCCGGACCCGCAAGGCGGCCGCCGCGGACTCCGAGCCGCAGTTCCAGATCGCCCCGCCGACCGAGCCGGCCCGCACCACGCGCCGCTTCCGCTAGGCACCGCCGCGCAGGCGAACGGCCCCGGCCCCCTCACCAGGGGGCCGGGGCCGTCCTCGTACCCGGGCCCGCACGCCGTCTACGGGCCGGTAACCTCGGGCCATGAGCAAGCCGCCGCGCCTCACCCTGCCCCCCGCCGCCCGCGCGCACCGCCTGGACACGTCCCGCGGCGCCTTCGCCGCGCACGAGGCGGGCGAGCCCGTACACGGCACCGCCCTGCTGGTCCCCGGGTTCACGGGCAGCAAGGAGGACTTCAGCGCCCTGCTGGAGCCCCTGGCCGCCGCCGGGTTCCGGGTGGTCGCCGTCGACGGGCGCGGGCAGTACGAGAGCCCCGGCCCGCGCGAGGAGTCCGCGTACGAACTCCACGAGCTGGCCCTGGACCTCCTGGCCCAGGCCGAAGCCCTGGGCTCCCCCGGCCCCCTCCACCTGGTGGGCCACTCCCTCGGCGGCCTGATCTCCCGCGCGGCGGTCCTGCGCGACGCCTCCCCCTTCGCCTCCCTCACCCTGATGAGCAGTGGCCCGGCCGCGATCACGGAGGAGCAGCAGGCCCGGACGAAGCTGCTGGTGGCGGCCCTGGAGGCGATGCGCGCCGACATGCCCGCCATCTGGGAGGCGATGCGGGCCCAGGACCCGGCGGACGCCGTCCCCGACTCCCCCGAGCTGGCCGCGTTCCTGCGCGAGCGCTGGCTGGCCACCGTCCCCGAACAGCTGATCACCACCGGCCGGATCCTGGTCGCGGAGCCGGACCGGGTGGCGGAACTGGCGGCGGTCCCGCTGCCGAAGCTGGTCCTGTCCGGGGCGGTCGACTACGCCTGGCCGGTCCCCCTCATGGACGAGATGGCCGTCCGCCTGGCCGCTTCCCGGGTCGTGATCGACGGCGCCGAGCACTCCCCCAACGCGGAGAACCCCCAGCTCACGGCCGTTTCTCTAGCCACCTTCTGGCGATCCTTGACCACGCGGTAGTTAGCTAAGGAAAAAATTTCCTTAGCGTAGGGAATGTTTCTGAAGCGCCCCTGGTTGACCCCTGTGCAAGGAGAACACCGACGAAGGGAGAAGCCGTGCGCTTCGAGATTCTGCGCCTGGACGACGTCGACGGAACCGCCGTGGACAGCACCGTCGTGGACGCGGCCTCCGTCAACCGGATCGTGCAGCAGGCGGCCGCCATCGGCCAGCGCATCCTGATCCGACCGGCCGAGAGTGCGTCCTCCTGATGCTTCCCGAAACGCCCCCGTACCGAACCGGTACGGGGGCGTTCGCATGCGCGGCTCACCTCCTCGCCCGCACTCCGACCCACCCAGCGAGCCGGACACCCTGACCGAGTTCGACCAAGACCCGCGTGCACCCGAGCCGGCGCACCCCGCTGACCCAGTACGGGGGCGGCTCGGGCAGCATCATCGCGATGTCGGCGTGCCCGTAGTCGAGCGCCCACAACGGCGGGGCGTCGACGAGCCGCTCCCCGCCGCACCCCTCACCCCCGAGGCCGAGGCCGAGCCCTTCGGCCAACCCCAGCAACGCCCGGCCGACCCCGCCGACCGCACAGGCCTCCGGGTGCTGCACCAAGACACCTGGCCTCCCCCGCGTGCCCATGCCATACGAGACGAGGAGCTCGGCGAGGAAATCCGCACCGGGAACGACCCGGCGCGCAGGATGAACGATCACGAAGCCGCCACCCACCGCACCTCGGCCCAGACGGCCTTGCCCATGGGACGCTCGGCGACACCCCAGCTGTAGGCGAGGGCATCGAGCACGAGCAGACCGCGACCCCGGCTGCGAACGTCGGATGCGGGCCTGCGGCGAGGTGGGCGGCGGCAGGGGTCGTGCACCTCCACACGTGTGCTTCCCGGGCCGACATCGAGGACGATCCGCAGGGAATCCCCAGGCTCGGTCCCGTAGCGCACTGCGTTGGTAACCAGCTCCGAGACCGCCAGCACCACGTCGTGCACGTGTTCCTCGGGTGCTCCCGGAGCCTCGGCGCTGACGAATGCCTCCACCCAGTGGCGCGCGATGCGCACTGCATCCGGCGAACTGTCCAGAAGCAGCTGTGGGCGCGGCCCGACAGAGAGATGGCCTGACAGCGATAGCCCCTGCGGGAGCGAAGGAATCACGCGGTCCCCTTCCAAGGCGCGCGTCGGCAGCACGAATCTTCATCACGCTGACGAGCACGAGATCGGTTCGTAACTCCATGCTGCTCGCTAAGCACTCCCTGTCGCAGTCAATTGCAGACTTCCATGCAAAATTGCACACCACCGCGCAAGTGCCCGCACATAGTGTCCGGGGCAGGTGACATCCGATGACAGCGCACGGCAGACTTGGTCGCTGGACGTTGATGGGGGAGAGACAACGTGAGTGCGCCCACGGTGCGCCGACGCAGGCTCGGCGGGAAACTTCGAGAGCTGCGTGGGCCGCTGACGCTGGACGAGGTGGCCGAGAAGTCCGGCGGAAAGTTCGGCGCGCACAAGCTGAGCCGACTCGAAACGGCGAAGGTTGCGGCCAAGCGGCAAGACATCGAGGACCTACTCAGTCTGTATGCCGATCTCGGCCGGGACGTCGACGACGAACTGCGGGCCGCCCTGGTCGCCTTGACCCGGGAGGGCAGTCAACGCGGCTGGTGGCACTCGTATCGTGGCGTGCTCAGTCCGGTGTATGAGGATCTGATCTCGCTTGAGGCCGAAGCGACGTCTGCCAAGGCATGGCAGCTCGGCGTGATTCCGGGCCTACTGCAAACATCGGAGTACGCCCGTCAGATCATCAAGGCGACGGCCATGTCGGACGGGGCCGACGCCAAGGTCGACGCGCTGGTCGAGGTCCGCCTTGCCCGGCAGGCCGTCCTCACGCGCGAAAAGCCGTTGAAGCTGTCGGCCGTGATGGATGAACAGCTCGGCCGCCTTCTGACCATGGGCAGGCGACCCAACATCGATATCCAGGTGCTGCGCTCGGACGCCCCACCCCACGTCGGGCAGCTGAGCGGCTTCTGCCTCCTACGCTTTGACGATCACGACGACCTCGACGTGGTCCACACCGAGGCGCTGACCGCCGCCCTGTACGTCGAGCAACGCGAGCAGGTCAGCGTGTACAGAGACGCAGCACTGCTCGTCGCCGCTGCCGCCGAGTCCGTCGAAAAATCGGCGGAAATGATCACCGAAATAAGGAGGGCCCTATGAGCCACATCAAGGATGCGTCCACGCTCCCGGTGACCTGGTGGAAGTCGTCGCGGTCAGACAGCGGCGCGGTCTGCGTCGAGTGCGGGATCGTCAGCGCCGACGAGCAGATCGTCGCGGTTCGCGACAGCAAGGTGCCCCACGGCCCGGCCCTCCTCTTCTCGTACGCCGCCCTTGGCACCCTGGTCGACCGCATCAAGAGCGGCGGCGCCCTCTAGCCGACACGACGAATGCCCCCGCACCGGTCACCCGGGGCGGGGGCGTTCGTACATGCGGACGAGGTCAGGCGCCGTGGACGACCTGGAGGACGCCGTTGATGATCTGCTGGACGGCGATGGCCGAGAGCATCATGCCGGCGAGGCGGGTGACCAGGACGACGCCGCCGTCCTTGATGATCCGGATGATCACCAGCGAGTAGCGCATGGTCAGCCACAGCACCACGTGCATCGCGGCGATCGCCGTCCAGACCGAGAGCTGCCCGCCGAACCCGTCGGCCTTCTGCACGGCCAGGATGACGGAGACGATCGCACCGGGACCGGCCAGCAGCGGCATGCCCAGCGGGACGAGGGCGACGTTGACGTCCTTGGTCTGCTTCGGCTCGTCCGTCTTGCCCGTGAGCAGGTCGAGCGCGATCAGCAGGAGCAGCAGACCACCGGCGATCATCAGTGCCGGGACGGAGACGTGCAGGTAGTCCAGGATCTGCTGGCCGCAGACGCCGAAGGTCGCGATCACACCGAAGGCGACGCAGACGGCCTGCCAGGCCATACGGCGCTGGACCTTGGCCGGGCGGCCCGAGGTCAGCGCGAGGAAGATCGGGGTGATGCCCGGCGGGTCCATAATCACAAAAAGCGTGAGAAAAAGGGATCCGAAGACAGCGAAATCGAACACAGTGATGCCTTGCATAGAGGGGTGTCACGAAAAAGGGCGAGGGGGAAGGGCGCGCGTGGGCGCGGCGACCGCCGTACGGGCGGCGGCCGGCGACGTCAGGCGCGGGCGTCTCCGCCGGCGCCCGGGACGGGGAAGGCCCCCGTCGCCCGGCGCGTGATCTCGCCGTAGATCTCGGGGTCGGTGGTGTACTCCCCGAGACGGCAGGTCTTGCGGCTGCCGTGGTAGTCGCTGGAACCGGTGGTCAGCAGACCGAGGTCACCGGCCAGTCCGCGCAGGCGCGCGCGGGTGTCCGTGTCGTGGTCCATGTGGTCGACCTCGATACCGTCCAGGCCCGCGGCCGCGAGGGCGGCTATCGCCTCCTCGGGCACACAGACGCCGCGCTTGACGGCGGCGGGGTGCGCGAAGACGGTGACCCCGCCCGCCGCCTTGACCAGGCGGATGGCGTCGAAGGGGTCGAGCTCGTGCTTCTCCGCGTACGCACGGCCACCGTCGGCGAGCCAGTCCGCGGTGAACGCGTCGGAGACGGTGGGGACGACGCCCAGTTCGACCATGGCGGTCGCGATGTGCGGGCGCCCGACGGAGCCGTCCCCGGCGATCCGGGCCACCTGCTCCCAGGTCACCCCGACGCCCAGCTCCTGGAGCTTGCCGATCATGGCCTGCGCCCTGGGGGTACGGTCGTCGCGCACGAGCTCCCGCTCGGCGGCGAGCTCGGGCTCCCGCGGGTCGAAGAGGTACGCGAGCATGTGCATCCCGACCCCGTCGAGCCGGCAGGACAGCTCGGCCCCGGTGACCAGCGTGAGGCCGTGCGGCACGGCCGCGATGGCCTCGGCGTATCCCCCGACGGTGTCGTGATCGGTCAGCGCGACCACGTCCAGCCCCGCCTCGGCGGCATTGCGCACGAGCTCGGCGGGGGTGTCGGTACCGTCGGAAGCCGTGGAGTGGGCGTGCAGATCGATGCGCACAGCCGGGCTCCAGGGTTCAGACGGACGAAGGGGGACACTCCAGGGTACCCGTGCTATGACCACTGCGGGGCCGGGGGGCTTACGGCGGGGCGCGCCATCGCCCCCGCGAGGGGCCGGGGGCGGGGGATGGTCGGGGTCCCGGTGGGGCGGTCTCAGAGATGGCTTGGGGGTTTCCCGTCAGTCTCATCGTCCTTCCGCGTCGGGCCGCCCTGTCAAGGGCGCTCCTTCGTCGCGTCGCTTCGCGATGGCCTTCGGCCACCCTTGACAGCCCGTCCCGCCACGAAAAGCCGAAGACTGCCGGGAAACCCCCAAAGGAACGGGACGGATGCAAGGCAGGCATGCGGCGGGATCAGCGATGAGCCGGGGAGGTTGGGGGCCGGCAGGCCGGGCATCCGGCCCCCAACCGGCGAAGCCGGGGCCGGGGGCCACCCCACGCATCAGATCGCTACGCGCTCCTCATCGCTTAGCGTCCGGCGGCCGCCTGGGGCCGCTACCCGACCCGAAGGCCGATGGAATGAGCCTCCGGGGCCGGTGGGCGCGTCAGATCGCTACGCGCTGCCCATTCCTCGGCGGCCATCGGCCGTCTTGGGCTGGTACCGGCACCCCAGGCCAACCCGCAGAGCATCCCGGCCCAGGACGGCGGCAAGCCGCCGAGAAAAGAGAAGCGCGTAGCGATCTGGGCGCCGATCCGCTCCGAATGGGGTCCTGATCGGCATTTCGTGCGGGTAGCGGCCCCAGACGGCCGGCGGA
Organism: Streptomyces sp. NPDC000075; assembly: GCF_040301925.1. NCBI lineage: Bacteria > Bacillati > Actinomycetota > Actinomycetes > Kitasatosporales > Streptomycetaceae > Streptomyces > Streptomyces sp. NPDC000075. Next base: position 315,033 of record NZ_JBEPFL010000005.1, on the reverse strand, counting down.
CGCTGAAATGAGAGAAGCGCGTAGCGATCTGATGCGTGGGCTGGCACCGATTGACGGTGATGGGGGCCGGAAGGCTGGTCTGCCGGCCCCCGACCACCCCGAAGGGTCCCTGATCCCGCCGCATGCCCCATGAACATCCGTCCCGTTCCTTTGGGGGGTTCCCGGCAGTCTTCGTTTTTCCGTGGCGGGACGGGCTGTCAAGGGTGGCCGAAGGCCATCGCGCAGCGACGCGACGAAGGAGCGCCCTTGACAGGGCGGCCCGACGCGGAAGGACGATGGGACTGACGGGAAACCCCCAAGCCTTCTCTGAGACCGCCCAGGTCAGACCCCGCCCACCCGCACCCCCGGCCCCTCGCGGGGGAGATGGCGTGCCCGGACCGGGAGCCCCCTACGGCCCCAGGATCCGTGGGCTCAGCGCGCCGCACGGGACCAGTTCCACCTCCGCCCCCGCGTCGCGGAGGTCGGCCAGGACGAGTTCGTCGTACATGAGCAGCCCCGACTGTTCCGGCCAGACGATGGCCCACAGCCAGAGCCCGCGGGCCTCGCCCGCGAAGACGGCCCGGTCCTCCGGGGCCCCCTTCACGTGCCAGAGCGGGGTCGGGCGGCCGTCCGCGACGACCTTCGCGTGCGGCGGGCCCGAGACGTCGAGGCCCGGGCCGGGGTCGGGGCCGTCGATGCCCGCGAAGCGGGCGCCGAGGCCCACGCCCAGTTCCTCCGCGACCAGCAGCAGCTCGCCCAGCCCGCCCAGCGGGCCGGGGCCCGTGCAGGCGACGACCGTGGCCCGGCCGCCGGTCCGGTCGTCACCGGCGGAGCCGACCCCGGTGAACAACCATCCCACCGGCAGCGGCCACGGCATCCACACCGGAACCTTCGACCGGTTCGCCACGACCCCCAGGCCCTCCACGCTGGGCGGGATGACGGGCTGCAACGGGTGGACGGGGCCGTGCACGGCGCACTGCCAGGAGTCGGAGAAAAGACCGGGCGCGCGGACCCGGCCACCACACTTCGGGCAACTCGGTTCGCCCCTCATAAGAAGCACGCTCCTCCCCGCCCGGCGCCCCGTCAAGACACGATCACCCGTCCGGATGGCAGCCCGCACCAGCGGGCACCGCGCTCAGTCCAGTGCGACGGCCGTACGCAGAGGGTCCCGCAGATCCGTGCCGCGCGCGAGCCAGCGCTCCTGGAGGGCGGCCGCGCCGTGCACCCGCTTCCAGGCGGCCTCGTTCGCCGTCATGGGCAGGAGGGGGAGGAAGCGGACCGGGTCCATCGGCTCGTCCAGGACGAGGTCCTCGACCAGTCCGCCCGGCTCCGCGACGAGCACCGAGGTGAACGGCGCCCCCTCCCACAGCGGTTCGCCCACGTCGAGGGAGGCGCCGGGGGCGACGATCAGCCCCTCGACCATCGGGGAGGCCGCCAGCACCGCGAGCGGCCGCAGGACCTTGTCGGTGGGCGCGAGCCCCGCCCGTACGGTCAGCAGCAGCTCGGCGCGCGGTCCGCGCACCGGGTCGGCGACCACGGCGGTCGGGTCGGTCATGGGGTGCGCGGACATGCCGAGGGTCGCGTACCGGACGAGGTCGCCCTCGGCGAAGCGGAGGACCTCGATGCGGTCGGTGCCCAGGAAGGTGACGGCGGCGCGGGCGTCGGGTTCGCCGAACGCGCTGCGGAGCCGGGCTTCGACGAGGGCCGGAATTTCTGCCATGGAGCGAGCATAGAACTCCTATCCGCCGGGTAAAGACCGGCGTTTGACCATCCGTCGGCTGATAGTGTTGACAGCTGGTCGGGACCGCGTGCAGAAGCATGATTCAGGGCCCCGGCGACAGGACGTCCCCCACGGGGGACCGGCCGGAGGAGGTGGGGCTGCGATGGATCGAAGTCGATCGTGCAGTACCAATCGCTCTTCGGCCACTTTCCAGGGCGGCTCCAGCCCCCTTTGATCTTCTGATCAGCAGAAGAGCGACGGCAGAACTTTGTCCTCCCGTCCTGTTTCCCTCCGTCCGCACGGCCCTGCCCGTGCGCCGCCGGAGGGCCTCCCACCCGTGCGGTCCGCAGCCGCGCGTGAGAAGGAGCCTGCCATGTCGATGCTGCCCTACCTCCGTGCCGCCGTCCGTCCGGCACTGCGCAAGTCCACCCCCGTACAGCCCGGCTACGACACCACCCGCGACCCCTCCGCCAGCAGCGCGGTCGTCGACTGCGCCGTCTACCGCGACGGCCGGCGCGCGCAGGGCGACTGCCTGACGCCCCGTGAGGCGCTGCGCCGGGTCCGGGAGGACGGCGGGTTCGCCTGGATCGGGCTGCACGAGCCCACCGAGGCCGAGTTCGCCGGGATCGCCGCCGCCTTCGGCCTGCACCCCCTCGCCGTGGAGGACGCGGTGCACGCGCACCAGCGGCCGAAGCTGGAGCGGTACGACGAGACCCTCTTCACCGTCTTCAAGACGATCCACTACGTGGAGCACGCCGAACTGACCGCCACCAGCGAGGTCGTGGAGACCGGCGAGGTGATGTGCTTCACCGGCCCCGACTTCGTGATCACGGTCCGGCACGGCGGCCAGGGCTCGCTGCGGCCCCTGCGCCACCGGCTCCAGGACGACCCCGAGCTGCTCGTCCGCGGCCCCTCGGCGGTGCTGCACTCGATCGCCGACCACGTGGTGGACGGCTACATCGCGGTCGCCGCGGCCGTGCAGGACGACATCGACGAGGTGGAGAGCGCGGTCTTCGCCGCCCCCGCCAAGGGCGTGGCGCGGGGCGGCGACGCGGGCCGCATCTACCAGCTCAAGCGCGAGGTACTGGAGTTCAAGCGGGCGGTCTCCCCGCTGCTGCGGCCGATGGAGCTGCTGAGCGAGCGGCCCATGCGGCTGGTGGACCCCGACATCCAGAAGTACTTCCGTGACGTCGCCGACCACCTGGCCCGGGTGCACGAGCAGGTCATCGGCTTCGACGAGCTGCTGAACTCCATCCTCCAGGCGAACCTGGCCCAGGCCTCCGTCGCCCAGAACGAGGACATGCGCAAGATCACCTCCTGGGCGGCGATCATCGCCGTCCCCACCATGATCTGCGGGGTCTACGGGATGAACTTCGACCACATGCCGGAGCTGCACTGGCGCTACGGCTATCCGATGGTGATGGTGGCGATCGTCGGCAGCTGCTTCGTCATCCACCGGACGCTGCGGCGCAACGGCTGGCTGTAGCGGGCGGCGGCGGACGCCCTACGCTGTGCGCATGACTCTCAGCGCACTCGACCTGGCCCTCGTCGAGGAGGCCTCCAAGAAGTCCGGGCTGATCTGGGTCCGCGGCGCGGGCGCCGACCGGGCCCTGTGGCACGCCTGGGTGGACGGCGCCGCGCACGTGCTCGGCGACGGGCCCGGCGAGCAGCCGTTCCCGGGGCTCGCCGACGGCGCGGCCGCCGAGGTGACCGTACGCAGCAAGGACAAGGGCGGCCGGCTCGTCGCCTGGACCGCGGCCGTACGGGAGCTCGCGCCCCGGACCGAGCCGTGGGAGGCCGCCGTGGCCGAGCTCAAGGGCAAGCGGCTGAACGCTCCCGACTCGGAGATGATGACGGAGCGCTGGGCCCGGGAGTGCCGGCTGCTGCGCCTGGAGCCGGTGGCGGTGGCCGACCGGCTGCCCGAGGGCTCGCTGGCGGCGGCGCCCCTGGAGTCCCCCGCGATCACCCGCAGGCCGATCCCGGCGGGGCTGCCGAAGCTGCTGCTGAAGCGGAAGAAGAAGTAGACGAGGAAGTAGGGGGCTCAGCCGCCCGTCGGGTTCGAGCCCTGGCCGGCGCCGCCCGTACCGGAGGACCCGCTGCCGCCCGTGCCGGCGGAGGAGCCGCCCGTGCCGGAGCCCTTCGACGGGGCCGGGGAGGCGGTGCCGGTGCCCGTGCCCGTGCCGTCCTTGGTGGTCGGCAGCTGGGATCCGTAGTCCACGGTCTGGTCCTGCGCCGGCGCCTCCAGCGGGAAGGCCTTGCCCCACTCGGACAGCTCCACCCGGCCCGCGCCGCCCGCGCGCTCCATCAGCAGCGGGTACGGGGTGCCCTCCAGGGACACCGTCAGTTTGCCGCCCTTGCCCGCGTCGGCCGCGAGCGGTACCGCCCGGGTGTGGCCGACGGTGGTGTAGCCGCCCTTGGTGAGCTTGCCCTGGAGGCCGAGGAGCCCGTCGAGCAGGACGTGCATGTCGGTGAACCCGCGGAACTGCTTGTAGGTGGGGTCGCTCTCGGGGACCTTCACGTACTTGTCGCCGAGCTTGCCGGCCGAGTCCGACTTCCCCCAGAACGCCGCGCTCGCCTTGAGGTACAGCTGCTCGCCGATCCGCAGCAGCTGGAAGGTGTCCGACTGCGACTTCACCTCGCCGGAGCCGCCGTCGGCCTTGAGGCGCATGTCGAGGGTGAAGGTCTTGCCGCCGCTGACCAGGGTCCCGGAGAGGTGGACGGAGTTCGCGGCGCCGGCGGCGGCCTTGGCCTGGCTCTCGATCTTCTCGGGGGTCTGCTTGCCGACCCCGTTCGTGCCCTGGTCGGGGTCCTTCTTCTCCCCGCAGCCCGCCCCGGTGACGGCGATGCCCGCGCACAGGGCGCCGATGACGGCGGCCCGGCGCAGCCGTACTGCGGAGGGGTAGGCGGTCACGTCGGGTGCCTCTCGTCGTGGGTCAGCTGGGGGCGTCTCCCGGTGGTGGCCGGAGGAGCGACAGGCAGCGTACCCGCCCCCGCGACCGGTCCCCCCGGACCCCCGGCCGGACCGCCCCACCAGGACGCTTGCCCGTGGCAGGGGCTAGCCTGAGGCACGGCACGACTGGTGATCGACGCTCTAGGAGGCGCTCGGATGGGTGCAGGCGCCCCGCGGATCTTCGTCTCGCATCTGTCGGGTGTGCCCGTCTTCGACCCCAACGGCGACCAGGTCGGGCGCGTCCGCGACCTCGTCGCGATGCTGCGCGTCGGCGGGCGCCCGCCGCGGCTGCTGGGCCTGGTGGTCGAGGTGGTCAGCCGGCGCCGGATCTTCCTGCCCATGACCCGGGTGACCGGCGTGGAGTCCGGGCAGGTCATCACCACCGGCGTGGTCAACATGCGGCGCTTCGAGCAGCGGCCGACCGAGCGGCTGATCATCGGCGAGCTGCTGGACCGCCGGGTGACGCTGGTGGCCACCGCAGAGGAGGTCACCGTCCTGGACGTGGCCATCCAGCAGCTGCCGGCCCGCCGCGACTGGGAGATCGACCGGATCTTCGTCCGCAAGGGCAAGGGGGGCGCGCTGCGCCGCCGGGGCGAGACGCTGACCGTGGAGTGGTCGGCGGTGACCGGCTTCTCGCTGGAGGAGGAGGGCCAGGGCGCGGAGAACCTGGTCGCCACCTTCGAGCAGATGCGCCCGGCCGACGTGGCGAACGTGCTGCACCACCTGACGCCGAAGCGGCGCGCCGAGGTGGCCAACGCCCTCGACGACGACCGGCTGGCGGACGTCCTGGAGGAGCTGCCCGAGGACGAGCAGGTGGAGATCCTCGGCAAGCTGAAGGAGGAGCGCGCCGCCGACGTCCTGGAGGCGATGGACCCGGACGACGCGGCCGACCTGCTCTCCGAGCTGCCCGAGGACGACAAGGAGCGGCTGCTGACGCTGATGCAGCCGGACGACGCCGCCGACGTGCGCCGTCTGCTGTCGTACGAGGAGAACACCGCGGGCGGTCTGATGACCACCGAGCCGATCGTGCTGCGGCCGGACGCGACGGTCGCCGACGCGCTGGCCCGCGTACGCCAGTCGGACCTGTCGCCGGCGCTGGCGGCGCAGGTGTACGTGTGCCGGCCGCCCGACGAGACGCCGACGGGCAAGTACCTGGGGACGGTGCACTTCCAGCGGCTGCTGCGGGACCCCCCGTTCACGCTGGTCAGCTCGATCGTGGACACGGACCTGCCGCCGCTGCCCCCGGACGCCTCGCTGCCCGTCGTGACGAGCTACCTGGCCGCGTACAACATGGTGGCGGCGCCCGTCGTCGACGAGAGCGGCTCGCTGCTGGGCGCGGTGACGGTCGACGACGTCCTGGACCACCTGCTGCCCGACGACTGGCGGGAGACGGACTTCCATTCCGAGGAGGCCGTCCATGGCCACTGAGCGCGGGCGCGGTGACGGGGCGCGCGAGCGGCGCCGGGAGCGGCGCGAGCAGGCCCGTGAGGGGCTCTCGGAGCGGCTGGAGGAGGTGGCGCGGCTGCGCGGCGAGCGGTTGGCGGAACGTTCCTCCGAACGGGCGCGCAGCGCCGCGCCGTCGGGTGCGAGCGCGCTGACGCGTTCGCGGGTGCGGCTGGACCAGCCGCGTCAGAACCGGCGCAAGCTGCTGCCCGAGTACGACCCGGAGGCCTTCGGGCGGCTGTCGGAGCGGGTCGCGCGATTCCTGGGCACGGGCCGGTTCATCGTCTGGATGAGCCTGGTCATCGTGGTGTGGGTGCTGTGGAACATCTTCGCCCCGGACCACCTGCGCTTCGACCAGTACCCCTTCATCTTCCTGACGCTGATGCTGTCCCTCCAGGCCTCGTACGCGGCCCCGCTGATCCTGCTCGCGCAGAACCGGCAGGACGACCGGGACCGGGTCACCCACGAGCAGGACCGCAAGCAGAACGAGCGGTCGATCGCCGACACCGAGTACCTGACCCGGGAGATCGCGGCGCTGCGGATGGGTCTGGGCGAGGTCGCCACGCGCGACTGGATCCGCTCGGAGTTCCAGGACCTGATCAAGGAGATGGACGAGCGGCGGCTGTTCCCGGGTGAAAGTGACGAAGGCGACCGCTGATCGGCTTACCTGAGCCCTGCTACCGAGCCGTACCATCGGGGGCATGGCTACCGAGACACCCTCCGCCGCCGTGCCGGAGCAGGACGCGATCCTGGACGCGCTGGCGACGGTCAACGACCCCGAGATCCACCGGCCGATCACCGAACTCGGCATGGTCAAATCGGTGGAGATCGGCGACGGCGGCGCGGTCGCCGTCACGGTCTACCTGACGGTGTCGGGCTGCCCCATGCGCGAGACCATCACCAAGAACGTCACCGACGCCGTCGCGAAGGTCGCGGGCGTCACCTCCGTGTCCGTCGCCCTGGACGTGATGAGCGACGAGCAGCGCAAGGAGCTCGCGGCCACCCTGCGCGGCGGCACCGCCGAGCGCGAGGTGCCCTTCGCCAAGCCGGGCTCGCTGACCCGCGTCTACGCGGTCGCCTCCGGCAAGGGCGGCGTCGGCAAGTCCTCCGTCACGGTCAACCTGGCGGCCGCGATGGCGGCCGACGGCCTGAAGGTCGGCGTGGTCGACGCGGACATCTACGGCCACAGCGTGCCGCGGATGCTCGGCGTGGAGGGCAAGCCGACCCAGGTCGAGAACATGATCATGCCGCCGTCGGCGAACGGCGTGAAGGTCATCTCCATCGGCATGTTCACCCCGGGCAACGCCCCGGTGGTGTGGCGCGGCCCGATGCTGCACCGGGCGCTCCAGCAGTTCCTGGCCGACGTGTTCTGGGGCGACCTGGACGTGCTGCTGCTGGACCTCCCGCCGGGTACGGGCGACATCGCCATCTCGGTGGCCCAGCTGGTCCCGAACGCGGAGATCCTGGTCGTCACCACCCCGCAGCAGGCCGCGGCCGAGGTCGCGGAGCGGGCCGGCTCGATCGCGGTGCAGACGCACCAGAAGATCGTGGGCGTCGTCGAGAACATGTCGGGCCTGCCGTGCCCGCACTGCGACGAGATGGTGGACGTCTTCGGCACCGGCGGCGGCCAGATGGTCGCGGACGGCCTGACCAAGACCACCGGCGCGACGGTGCCGGTGCTGGGCCAGATCCCGATCGACGTGCGGCTGCGCGAGGGCGGGGACAACGGCAAGCCGGTCGTCCTCGCGGACCCGGACTCGCCGGCGGGCGCGGCCCTGCGGACGATCGCCGGCAAGCTGGGCGGGCGCGCCCGCGGCCTCTCGGGGATGTCCCTGGGCATCACCCCGCGCAACAAGTTCTAGGGGTACGAGCGAGGGGCACCACCGGACGGTGGTGCCCCTTCACGCTGTGCGGGCCCCTGCGGGCCGCCGTCCGGCCGGACCTACTCGTACGCCCCGAGGTCGGGGATCGCCGAGAAGCCCAGGCCGTACGCGCTCATCCCCCGCCCGTACGCCCCCAGGTGCACCCCGCTCCCGGTGGACCCGGCCAGCACCCAGCCGAACTCGGACTCCCGGTAGTGGAACGTCGTCGGCTCCCCGTCCACCGGCAGGGACAGCGTCGACCAGTCCTCGCCGGTGAGGTCGTCGGCCAGCTCCCACGCCGCTTCCGTCTGCTGGTCCAGCCAGTCGTCGCGCAGGCTGTGGTCCATCTGGGGCGGCCAGCTGTACGCCAGCAGCCCCGAGCCGGCCAGCCAGGCGGCCGAGGAGACCGAGGTGGCCTCCAGGACGCCGGTGCCGTCCCCGCTGCGGCGCAGGGGGTTGCTGGCGACGGTGACCACCACCGCGAACCGCTCCTTCTCGCCCGTGGCGATCTCACCCCGGACGGAGGGCTCGTCGCCGTGCCCGGTCGAGCCGTGCTCGACGGTGCCGTCGGCGCCGGTGCCGACCTGCATGAGCCAGCGGGGGCCGGTGAAGGCGCCGTCCAGCCCGTACCAGGGGAACTCGGCCTTCAGGTAGCCCTCGGCGGCGCGGCGGGCCGCCGGGACGGGTGCGGTGGCGTCGGCGCTCCGGCCGGCGGCGGGCTGTGCCGCCGGCTCGGCCGGGCCGGGCTGGGGGGTCGTGGCGTCGGGGGCTTCCGCGGGCTGTACGCCCACGCGGCTACTGCTCGTGCTCGTGGTCTCCATGGGCGGCCTCTCGTTCCGTGGGATCCGGAACGGCCCTCCCCCTCGCTTCGCTGGGGGGACCCCCACCCTCGGGCATGCTGGCTCCGGACAGATGGAGGATAGCCATCCGGCCCGGGATCGACGGGCAGGCTGCGGCTCAGGTGGCGTCGGCGTCGAAGGGCGTACGCGGCTGCTGGGCCGGTGCGGCGGGCTTCTTCAGCAGGTCGGGACCGGTGCCGGCGGCGGGCGTGGCGGGCTCCGGGGAGGCGGCGGACGCCTGCCCGGTCTCACGGCTGTTGACCGCGTCCGTGACCTCGTTCAGCTCCTTGCGGAGGTCGAAGCTGCTGCGCAGCTCCTGGAGGTCCTCGTTCTCGGTGAGCTGCTTGCGGATGAAGGTCTTCGGGTTCAGGTCCTCGAACTCGAAGTCCTTGAAGTCGGGTCCCAGCTCGGAGCGGATGTCCTGCTTGGCGCTGTCCGAGAACTCGCGGATCTTGCGGATGAAGCCCGAGACGTCCTGGATCACCTTCGGGAGCTTGTCGGGCCCGAAGATGAGGATGGCGAGCACCACGATGGTGACCAGCTCGAGTGCGCCTATGTCGTTGAACACCTTGCCGCTCCTCGGCTCTCTCCACGTCCGGCCCGGTCAACGGTACCCGGCGATCGCGGCCCGGCCCTACGCCGGTGCGGGCCCTTCGGCGGATTCACCCGGCCGTCACGCCGTATTCCCACGGCGGACGGCCGGTTTCAGGAGCCGCTCGCGGAACCGAGGACGATGTCCAGGGTGTGGTCCCGGCCGTCGCGCAGCACGGTCAGGGAGAGGTGGTCGCCGGGCCGGTGGGCCCGGATCTTGATGATCAGCTCGTCGCCGCCGTGGACGCGGACCCCGTCCACCTTGGTGATCACGTCTCCGGGGCGGATCCCGGCACGGGCGCCGGGGCCGGCGGCGACCACGGCGGGCTTGCCGTCCGCGCCCTTGGTGTCGACCCGGGCTCCGTCGCCGGTGTACTGCATGTCCAAGGTGACGCCGATGACGGGGTGGGTGGCGTGGCCGGTGCGGATGAGTTCCTCCGCGACGCGCTTGCCCTGGTTGACGGGGATGGCGAAACCGAGGCCGATGCTGCCGCTCTGGCGGGTGCGCTCGCCTTCGTCGTCGCCCTTGTCGGCGCCCCGGATGGCGCTGTTGATGCCGATGACGCGGGCGCGGGAGTCGAGGAGCGGGCCGCCGGAGTTGCCGGGGTTGATGGGGGCGTCGGTCTGGAGGGCGTCGACGTAGCTGATGTCGCTGCCGCCGCTCTTGCCGCCGCCCGCGGTGATGGGGCGGCCGGTGGCGCTGATGATGCCGGCGGTGACGGTGTTGGAGAGGTCGAAGGGGGCCCCGATGGCCACGACGGGGTCGCCGACGCGGACGTTCTCGGAGTTCCCGAGGGACAGCGGGCGCAGGCCCCGGACGCCGGTGACCTTCACGACGGCGAGGTCGTAGCCGCTGTCGCGGCCGACCAGCTCGGCGGTGACGCTGTCGCCGGTGCCGAAGGTGACCGTTATGTCCTTGGCGTCGGCGACGACGTGGTTGTTCGTCAGGATGTGGCCCTGTTCGTCCAGGACGAAGCCGGTGCCGGTGCCGCTGCCCTCTCCGCCGCTGACGTGCAGGGTGACCACGCCGGGCAGGGCGGTGGCGGCGATGCCGGCCACGCTGTCGGGGGCCCGCCCCTTGTCGTCCACGGCGGCCTGCGGGAGTTCCAGGCGGGTGCTGGTGCGGCGCTCGGCGAGGACGCCCATCCAGCCGCCGACGCCGCCCGCGAGGAGGGCGATCGCCAGCCCGAACACCGCCAGCCGCCATGCCGAGGGGCCGACGCGGCGCGGCGCCCCCGCGGAGTCCGCCAGCTGGAGCGGAGCGGCGGCCCAGGGGTCGTAGCTCGGCCCGTCGCCGGAGCCGTCCGCCGCCCCCGCCTCCCCGACGGGCACGGACGCGACCTCCGGGACACCTGAGACGGACACGTCCCCCGCCCCCTCCGCCGAAGCGGCGTCGGCCGGGGCGGCCTGGGCGGCGTGGTCCGGGGTGGCGGGAGTGGTGTCGGGCGGGGTGGTGGGGCGGCTCCACCAGGATGGAGCCGGGCCGCTCTTCTGACTGTCGGACATGCGCACTCCCCCGCGGGCCTGACGCACCGCGGGGCGGCGCGTGTGCCGCAGATTCAACCAGGTACCGGCCCCCGGCGCTGGCCCGGGGGCCGGGGCCGGGCGGGCCCGGCCGGGTCAGCGGGCGAGGGAGGCCGGCTGGGCCGAGACCGGCGGCGAGGTGGCCGCCGTCGGCAGGGGGGCGGCCGGGCTGAGGCTGTGGACCCCGTCGGGGATCGGCAGCCGGTCACGGACGGCGGCGTCGGTCAGCGGTACCGCCGGGCCGGGCCGGGAGGCGGGCGCCTCGCCCCGGGCGTTCGGCTCGACGGCGTCCAGCGGGAGCGTGCCGCCCAGGGCGATCGCCGCGAGCGACACCGCCCCGGCCGCCACGAAGGCGAGCCGGCGTCTGGGACGCCCCATCTCATGGATGCGGAAGCCCTCGCGCGGAGCGGCGGGCACCGCGTACCCGAAGGTGGCGAAGGGATCGGCGCCGGGAGCGGCGGGGGTGCGCGCCGCACCGGGACCGCCCGGGCCGGCCGGCGGCCCGGCGGGACCCTCGGGACCCGCACCCGGCAGGCCCTGGAGCCGGGCCAGCAGGCCGGCGGACAGCGGCGGCGGGGCGCTCTCCACGAAGAGGGTCTTCAGTCTGCGCTGCGCGTCGGCCTCGGCCTTGCAGCGGGCACAGGTGGCCAGATGCGCCAGCACCCGCTCGCGGGCGTCGTGCTCCAGCTCGCCGTCCACCAGGGCCGCGAGGCGGTCGCCCAGGTGCTGTTCGGCGGGGGACGGACTGACTCCGCTCACTCGGTTCCGCCCTCTCCCCCGGCGCCCGGGACGCCCACCGCCACACCCGCCAGGGCACGCTGCTCCGCGCGGGCCTCGGGGGAGCGGTGCTTGAGCGCCTTGCGCAGGTGCGAACGGCCGCGGTGGATCCGGCTGCGGACGGTTCCGAGCTTCACGCCGAGGGTGGCGGCGATCTCCTCGTAGGACAGGCCCTCGATGTCACAGAGCACCACGGCGGCGCGGAACTCGGGCGCGAGGGTGTCCAGCGCCTGCTGCACGTCGGCGTCGAAGTGGGTGTCGTGGAGCACCTGCTGGGGGGAGGGCTCACGGCTCGGCAGCCGCTCGGCGGCGTCGTCGGCGAGCGCGTCGAAGCGGATCCGCTGCTTGCGGCGGACCATGTCCAGGAACAGGTTGGTGGTGATGCGGTGCAGCCAGCCCTCGAAGGTGCCGGGCGTGTACGTGGACAGCGAGCGGAAGACGCGGACGAAGACCTCCTGCGTCAGGTCCTCGGCGTCGTGCTGGTTGCCCGTCAGGCGGTAGGCGAGGCGGTAGACCCGCGCGCTGTGCGTGCTGACGATCTCCTCCCAGGTGGGAGGGGTCCACGCCTGGGAGCCCGCATCGGCGGCAAAGGTCGCGGTGGTCGCGGTGTGGGCGGTGTGGAAACGGTCAGCGGTGTAGGTCACGGATTTCGGCTCACCCGCCGACCAGAGGAGACGTCTCAGTACGCCTCCACGATCCACAGGCGCAGCCGCACCTCCCCTGTCGGCTCTGGTGGTGTCCAGTGGAGCCCCTACCATAGCCACCCCTCCCGTCAGCTCCGGATAAGCATTTTTGCAGTAACTTTGCCCGGGACTCGGGTTGCACGCCGCCGATCTGCCCGCCGGCGTCCCCTCTATCCCGCCTCTCACCCTCCCAACGCCCGGTCCCATCTGCGGGTTCCCGACCGCAGCGGATACAGTCACCGTTGCGCCAACTATGGGGACAGGAGAGGGTCATTACCGGCAACCGGCAGACGAGCTGGGCGTTCGCCGACGCGTTTGTCGCCGAGGACGACGCTCTGCGATGGGCCCGCGACCGGTCCAGGGAAGCGGGCCTGCGCTCCGTCTCCCCCGGCACCGGGGCCGCGCTGCGTCTGCTCGCCGCCACCGCGGACGCCAAGGCGGTCGCCGAGATCGGCACCGGCACCGGGGTCTCCGGCATCCACCTGCTGCACGGGATGCGGCCGGACGGGGTGCTGACCACGGTCGATCCGGAGGCGGACCGGCAGGCCTTCGCCCGGCAGGCGTTCCGCGCGGCCGGCTTCGCGGGGAACCGCGCGCGGTTCATTCCGGGGCGGGCCCTGGACGTACTGCCGCGGCTCGCCGACGGCGGGTACGACCTCGTGTTCTGCGACGGGGACCCGACCGAGTCGCTGGACTACCTCGCGGAATCGTTGCGCCTGCTGCGGCCCGGGGGGCTGGTGTGCTTCGAGGGAGTGTTCTCGGACGGGCGTACGGTCGACTCCGCCGCGCAGCCGGTGGAGGTGCTGCGGGTGCGGGAGCTGCTGCGCAGCGTCCGGGAGAGCCCGGCGCTGGAGTCGGCGCTGCTCCCCGTGGGGGACGGCCTGCTCTGCGCCGTCCGGCGGTAGTCCCGGGGCAAGCCCCGGACCCGGCCCCCTGGGGGCTCCACCCCCGCGCCTCAAACGCCGGCGAGGCCGGGCATGACAACACCGCCCCCGCCGCGGGAGCGGCGGGGGCGGTGCAGAGATCCAGTGGTCGAGGGTTAGCCGACGACCTTCTTCAGGGCGTCACCCAGGGCGTCCGCCTCGTCCGGCGTCAGCTCGACGACAAGCCGACCGCCGCCTTCGAGCGGTACGCGCATGACGATGCCTCGCCCCTCCTTGGTGACCTCGAGCGGGCCGTCGCCCGTCCGCGGCTTCATGGCCGCCATGCTCGTTCCCCTTCCTGAAACCAGCTCATCGTCAGCCGACGGCCCCGTTCAGGCGCCTAGTACCCGGCATCGAACACATTGCTTCCCGGCCATTATCCCGCATGTCAGGACCCGATGACCAACATCGGCGGGGAACGCTTGCGCAACGCGCTCGGCCAAAACCACTCATTTCGGGGATCCGCCTGCGATACTTCGCCGCCGCTCCCGGGGAAGCGCCTCCGCTTCGTTTGACGCACATCACATGCCCGGCGGTGGCCCCGTCCGCCATGCTGACCCTTGGACCGGCCGGTACCGGCCGGTAGCCACACCCGCGACGAAGGGGGACCCCCGCCATGGCCGACAGCGTGCTCTACGAAGTGACCGACGGACTCGCGAAGGTCACGATCAACCGGCCCGACGCGATGAACGCCATGAACACGGAGGCCAAGGTCGCCCTGCGGGACGCGGTGCAGGCCGCGGCCTCCGACCCGGCCGTGCGGGCGGTCCTGCTGACCGCCTCCGGTACCCGGGCCTTCTGCGTGGGCCAGGACCTCAAGGAGCACATCGGGAACCTGGCGGCGGACCGCGAGAGCGGCTCGAAGCTCACGATGAACACGGTCTCCGAGCACTACAACCCGATCGTGCGGGCCCTCGCCGGCATGCCCAAGCCCGTGGTGGCCGGGGTGAACGGCGTCGCGGCCGGGGCGGGCTTCGGCTTCGCGCTGGCGGCGGACTTCCGCGTGGTCGCCGACACCGCCTCCTTCAACACCTCGTTCGCCGGTGTGGCGCTCACCGCCGACTCCGGCGTCTCCTGGACCCTCCCCCGCCTGATCGGCGCCTCCCGGGCCTCCGATCTGCTGCTGTTCCCCCGCTCGGTCAAGGCGCAGGAGGCGTACGAGCTGGGCATCGCGAACCGCCTGGTGCCGGCGGACACCCTGCACGAGGAGGCCGAGGCGGTCGCCCGGACCCTCGCCGCGGGCCCCACGGTGGCCTACGCCGCCCTGAAGGAGTCCCTCGCCTACGGCGCCTCCCACTCGCTCTCCGACGCCCTGGAGCACGAGGACGTCCTCCAGACCCGCGCGGGCGCCTCGGAGGACCACTCCATCGCCGTCCAGGCCTTCCTCGCCAAGCAGCCGCCGCGGTACCTGGGCCGCTGAAGGTTCACCGAAGGTTCACGCCTCGCGGGAGACGCAGCCCGCGAGGTGGTCGTTGACCAGGCCGCACGCCTGCATCAGGGCGTAGGCCGTGGTCGGCCCGACGAAGCGGATGCCCGCCTTCTTGAGCGCCTTGGCCAGGGCCGTGGACTCCGGGGTGACCGCCGGCACGTCGCCGGTGGTCCTCGGGGCCCGGCCCTTGCGCTTCGGGGCGTGGGACCAGATCAGCTCGTCCAGCTCGCCGGGCCGCCACTCCGCGAGGACCTTCGCGTTGGCCAGGGTGGCCTCGATCTTGGCCCGGTTGCGGATGATCCCCTCGTCCGCGAGGAGCCGCTCGGCGTCGGCGGGGCCGAACTCCGCGACGGCCGCGATCCGGAAGTCGCTGAAGGCCTTCCGGAAGCCCTCGCGCCGGCGCAGGATCGTCAGCCAGGACAGCCCCGACTGGAAGGCCTCCAGGCACAGCCGCTCGTACAGGGCGTCGCCCCCGTGGACCGGCTTGCCCCATTCGGTGTCGTGGTAGGTGACGTAGTCCTCCGTGGCCAGCCCCCAGGGGCAGCGCGGGGCGCCGTCCGGGCCGGCCAGCAGCCCGCCGCCGCTCACCGCTCGTCCTTCGTGAGGTCCACGGCCCGGTCGGCCGGCGCCGGCGCCTGCCCGGCGGTCTGTGCGGCGGCCTGGGCCGCCGGGGTGCGCGCCGCCGTCAGCTCCGCGATCCGGGCGTCCCGCTCGGCGAGCTCGGCCGCGAGCCGGTCCAGTACGTCGTCCACCTCGGCCACCCGGTAGCCGCGCGGCCCGATCGGCAGCCGCAGCGCGTCGATGTCCTCCCGTACGACCGGACGGGTCTCCGGCAGGGCGTCGGCCACCCGGTCGGGCTCGGCCTCGGGCAGGACGGCCTCCGCGCCTCCGCCGATCACCGCGAGGGTGACCGCGGCCACGACCACGACCAGCGCGATCAGCAAGAACCAGAACACGATCAACTCCCCTGAGAGACTCCGGCCACCAGGTTAAGGTCGCAGACGTGGCGCGAGGGTCGCCGAAGGAGGAAAGAGCGGGATGCTGCGACTGGGCAGGCGCGAGTTCGACACCCACGAGCCGGTGATCATGGCCATCGTGAACCGGACCCCTGACTCCTTCTACGACCAGGGCGCCACCTTCCGCGACCGGCCCGCCCTGGACCGGGTGGAGCAGGCGGTGGCCGAGGGCGCGGCGATCATCGACATCGGCGGGGTCAAGGCGGGCCCGGGCGAGCACGTGGACGCGGCGGAGGAGGCCCGGCGCACGGTCGGCTTCGTGGCGGAGGTGCGCCGCCGCCACCCGGACGTGGTGATCAGCGTGGACACCTGGCGGCACGAGGTCGGCGAGGCCGTCTGCGAGGCCGGCGCGGACCTGCTGAACGACGCCTGGGGCGGGGTGGACCCCAAGCTGGCGGAGGTCGCGGCGCGCTACGGCGCGGGCATCGTCTGCACCCACGCGGGCGGGGTCGAGCCGCGCACCCGGCCGCACCGGACCTCGTACGAGGACGTGATGGAGGACATCCTGCGCGTGACGGTCGGGCTCGCGGAGCGGGCCGAGGCCCTGGGCGTGCCCCGGGAGTCGATCATGATCGATCCGGGCCACGACTTCGGGAAGAACACCCGGCACTCGCTCGAAGCCACCCGCCGCCTGGCGGAGATGACCGAAACCGGTTGGCCGGTACTGGTGTCGCTGTCCAACAAGGACTTCGTGGGCGAGACCCTCGACAAGCCGGTCAAGGAGCGGCTGCTGGGCACTCTGGCGACCACGGCCGTCTCGGCCTGGCTGGGTGCCCAGGTCTACCGGGTCCACGAGGTCGCGGAGACCAGGCAGGTGCTGGACATGGTCCGCTCGATCCAGGGCCTGCGCCCGCCGGCCGTCGCCCGGCGCGGGCTGGCCTGAGCCACCCCGCGCCCTGGGGCGCCCGCTACTTGCCGACTTCCTTCGTCACGAGGGCGATCGCCTCGTCCACGTCGTCGGTGAGGTGGAAGAGGTAGAGGTCCTTCTCGGAGGCCTTGCCCTGCGCGATGACCGTGTTCCGCAGCCAGTCGACGAGGCCGCCCCAGTACTCGGTGCCGAAGAGCACGATCGGGAACCGGGTGATCTTCTGCGTCTGCACCAGGGTCAGCGCCTCGAACATCTCGTCCAGGGTGCCGAACCCGCCGGGCAGCACCACGAACCCCTGGCTGTACTTCACGAACATCGTCTTGCGGACGAAGAAGTACCGGAAGTTCAGCCCGAGGTCGACGTGCTGGTTGAGCCCCTGCTCGAAGGGGAGCTCGATGCCGAGGCCGACCGAGATGCCGTTCGCGTCGCGGGCGCCCTTGTTGGCCGCCTCCATCGCGCCCGGGCCGCCGCCGGTGATGACGGCGAAGCCGGCCTCGACGAGCGCGCTGCCGATCCGCACGCCCGCCTCGTACTCCGGCGAGCCCACCGGGGTGCGCGCCGAGCCGAACACGCTGATCGCGGGCGGCAGCTCGGCGAGCGTGCCGAAGCCCTCGATGAACTCCGACTGGATGCGCAGGACCCGCCAGGGGTCGGTGTGCACCCACTCGGAGGGGCCGGCCGAGTCCAGCAGCCGCTGGTCCGTCGTACTGCCCGCCTGCACCTGACCCCGCCTGCGCAGCACCGGCCCGAGCTGCTGCTCCTCGGGGCGCCGGGGCCCGTTGCCTTCGGAGTTGCCCATGATGTGCTCCCTCCTGCTGATCGTTGGATCAGGTTAGGCGCACAAAAGTGACGGGAGGGGGAATTTACGAGGTCAGCCAGGCGCGGAGTCGTTCCTCGCAGTGCAGGATCGCCTTGGTCTCGACCCGCTCGTCGACCTTGTGGGCGAGCAGCGCGTCGCCCGGACCGTAGTTGACGGCGGGGACGCCGAGGGCGCTGAAGCGTGAGACGTCCGTCCAGCCGAACTTGGGCATGGCGTGGCCGCCGACGGCCTCCATGAACGCGGCGGCCGCCGGGTGGGACAGGCCGGGGAGGGCGCCGGGCGAGGAGTCGTCGACGGTGAAGGCGTCGACGCCGCAGTCGGCGAAGACCTCCTTCACGTGGGCGAGCGCGTCGGCCTCGCTGCGGTCGGGGGCGTAGCGGAAGTTGACCGTGACCGTGCAGGCGTCGGGGATCACGTTGTTGGCGACGCCGCCCTCGATGCGGACGGCGTTGAGGCCCTCGTGGTACTCCAGGCCGTCGATGACGGGCCTGCGGGGCTCGTAGGCGGCCAGCTTCGCCAGGATGGGGCTCGCGGCGTGGATGGCGTTGGACCCCATCCAGCTGCGGGCGGAGTGGGCGCGCTCGCCCCGGGTGTGCAGCAGGACGCGCAGGGTGCCCTGGCAGCCGCCCTCGACCTCGGCGTTGGACGGCTCCAGCAGGACGGCGAAGTCCCCGGCCAGCCAGTCGGGGTGGGCCGCGGCGACCTTGCCGAGTCCGTTCAAGTCGGCGGCGACCTCCTCCTGGTCGTAGAAGACGAAGGTGAGGTCGCGGTTGGGCTCGGGCACGGTCGCCGCGATCCGCAGCTGTACGGCGATCCCGGACTTCATGTCCGTCGTGCCGCAGCCCCACAGGACGTCGTTCTCGTCCAGGCGGGACGGGACGTTCCCGGCGATCGGCACGGTGTCGAGGTGCCCGGCGAGGACGACGCGCTCGGCGCGGCCGAGGGCGGTACGGGCGACGACGTTGTTGCCGAGGCGGTCGACGGTGAGGTGCGGGAGGCGGCGCAGGGCGTCTTCCACGAGGTCGGCGAGCACCTTCTCGTCGCCGCTCTCGGAGGGGATGTCGACGAGGCGGGCGGTCAGCCCGGCGGCGTCGAGGGTGAGGTCGAGCTCGGATTCGGACATGAACCGACCCTAACGCCCCGGGATGGGCGGGTACCGGGAGCGTCCGGTCGGTGGACGCGATATCGGCCTCAAGTACGGTGGGCCGCGTGTCCGAGACCGATCGCCCCCGTCCCCGCCGCCGCGGGCCGCTCCGCGCGGCCGTGGGCCTGGCCGTCCTGCTCGCGGTGATCGGGTACGTCGCGGTGCACCACTATTCGGACGGCGGGGTGGGCGCCCCGCACTGCACGGTGACGGCGAAGGGCTCGGGCGGCGGCTCCGAGGGGGCCGTCCAGACGTACGAGATGAGCCCCGAGCAGGCGTCGAACGCCGCGACGATAGCCGCCGTCGGGATCTCCAAGGGGCTCCCGGACCGGGCCGTGACGATCGCGCTGGCGACGGCCATGCAGGAGTCGCAGCTGCGCAACCTCGACCACGGGGACCGGGATTCGCTGGGCCTGTTCCAGCAGCGGCCCTCGCAGGGCTGGGGGACCCCGGAGCAGATCATGGACCCGGTGTACTCGGCGGGGATCTTCTACGACCGTCTGGTGGAGGTGAAGGGATACACCCGGCTGCCGCTGACGGTGGCCGCGCAGCGGGTGCAGCTCAGCGGGTTCCCGCAGGCCTACGCCAAGCACGAGCCGGACGCGACGGTGCTGACGGCCGCCTTCGGCGAGGGCGGCACCCCGGCCGTGCTGACCTGTACGGGGCCGGCGCCCCTGAAGGGCGATCCGGAGAAGGTGCGCACGGAGCTGGCCCGGGCGTTCGGCCGGGAGGCCCTGTCCGCCGGGCGCCCCGCGGTGCACGCGGGGGCGAAGGCGGGGGCGGGTGCCGCGCCGAAGGCCGGGGCGAGCCCCGCGGCGGGGTCCGCCGCCCCGGCGGAGCCGGCCGCGGATCCCGGCAGCGCCCCCGAGGCCTCGGTGGACCTGTGGCTGAAGGAGGGCGGGGGCCCCGCCGAGGCCCGGCGCGGCCGGGCGATGGCGCACTGGGCGGTCGCCCGCGCGAAGGACCTGGGCATCGACCGGGTCTCGTACGACGGCGCCGCCTGGGTGGCGGGGCGCAACCGGGGCGAGTGGCAGCGGGGGGCGAGCGACGGCGCGAAGGGCGCGTCGGGCGCCGCCGACCCCTACCGGGCGCTCCCGGGCCAGGTCCGGATCTTCGTCGCCGGCAACGCGCGCTGAGGCGGGGCCCGTGCGTCCCGCCGGCGGGACGTGATCGTTCGCGCGTGCGGCCCGTCCCCCGGGAGGGTTTCCGGGTCCCCTCCCGCGCGGGGCGTGCCGGCGGGCAGAACCCCTGGTGGGCGCGGGTCCGATGGGCTTGTCACGGAAGCCGATAAAACGATGCGTTACTGATCCTTTACCCGGGTGGTCCGCAACTCGGCGCACCCCGGGAGCGGTTGTACACGGCGTACGCAGCCGCTACCGCTTAGGAGCATCATGTCCCTCCCCCTGACCCGTCGGATCGCCCGCGCCGCGCTTCTCCTCGCAGCCGGTACCGCTCCCGTGGTCGGTGCGGCCGGCGCGGCCAGCGCCGCGGGCCTGGAGTCCGTGCCGCAGCTGGGCACGCTCGCCGCCCCGGACACCGCCGACGCCACCGCCGCCACCGGTGCCGCCACCGGCGCGGCCTCCGACGTCGCGGGCACCGCCACCAAGGCCGTCCCGGCCGCCGCTCCCGCCGCCGACGTCGCGGGCGGCGCGGGCCAGCTGCTGGGCGGGCTGCCGGCCGCGCAGCAGCTGCCGGTCGGCCACGACCTGCCGGTCGGCGCGCTGCCGCTGGGCTCCCTGCCGCTGGGCGGCTGATCCCGCCGCACGCGGAACGCCGAGGGGCCGGGAGCGCACAGCTCCCGGCCCCTCGGGGCGTTCAGGCCCTTCAGCCCAGGCGCTTGACCGCGGCTTCGACCCGCTCGTCGGTGGCGGTGAAGGCGACGCGCACGAAGTTCGCGCCGGCCTCGCCGTAGAAGTCGCCCGGCGCCACCAGGATGCCGAGGGACGCGAGGTGGGCCACGGTGTCCCAGCAGGGCTCGTCGCGGGTCACCCAGAGGTAGAGGCTGGCCTCGCTGTGCTCGACCCGGAAGCCGTGTCCCTCCAGGGCGGTGCGCAGCGCCTCGCGGCGGGCGGCGTAGCGGCCGCGCTGCTCGGCCACGTGGGCGTCGTCCCCGAGGGCGGCGACGACGGCGGCCTGGACGGGGGCGGGGGTCATCATGCCGCCGTGCTTGCGGATCTCCAGCAGCTCGGCGAGGACGTTCTCGTCGCCGGCGATGAAGGCGGCCCGGTAGCCGGCCAGGTTGGAGCGCTTGGAGAGGGAGTGGACGGCGACGAGGCCCTCGTAGGAGCCGCCGCAGACCTCGTCGTGCAGGACGGAGACCGGCTCGGCCTCCCAGCCGAGCTCCAGGTAGCACTCGTCGCTGAAGACCAGGATCCCGTGCTCGCGTGCCCAGGCGACGATCCGGATCAGTTCCTCCTTGCCGAGGACCTTTCCGGTGGGGTTGGACGGGGAGTTGAGCCACAGCAGCTTCAGGCCGGCCGGGTCGAGCTCGGTCGGGTCGTCGTAGACGACGGCCTCGGCGCCGCACAGCCGCGCGCCGACCTCGTAGGTCGGGTAGGCGAGGCGGGGGTAGGCGACCTTGTCGCCCGCGCCCAGGCCCAGCTGGGTCGGCAGCCAGGCCACGAGCTCCTTGGAGCCGACCACGGGCAGCACGTTGCGGTGTCCGGCGGCGCTCGCGCCGAGCCGGCCGCGCAGCCAGCCGGTGATCGCGTCGCGCAGCTCCGGGGTGCCCCACACGGTCGGGTAGCCCGGGGAGTCGGCGGCGGCGACCAGGGCGTCCTGGATCAGCTGCGGCACCGGGTCGACGGGCGTGCCGACGGACAGGTCGACGAGGCCGTCCTCGTGGGCCGCCGCCGTCTTCTTGTACGGCTCCAGCTTGTCCCAGGGGAACGTGGGAAGACGGTCGGAAACTGCGGCCACGGTGCTCTGCTCTCTCTCAGGGGCTGGAACGGTGCGGGAAAACGGCTCGGTCCCGCGCGGCAGCAGTGCCGTACGGGACCGAGGGGCGCGTCTGCCGTGAAACGGTCAGTGCTCGCCGTTGATGCCGGCGGGCAGCGCGGCGATGAAGGGGTGGTCGCGCTCGATCAGGCCGAGCTTGGAGGCACCACCGGGCGAGCCGAGCTCGTCGAAGAACTCGACGTTCGCCTTGTAGTAGTCCTTCCACTCCTCCGGGGTGTCGTCCTCGTAGAAGATCGCCTCGACCGGGCACACCGGCTCACAGGCGCCGCAGTCGACGCACTCGTCCGGGTGGATGTACAAGGACCGCTGGCCCTCGTAGATGCAGTCGACGGGGCACTCTTCGATACAGGCCTTGTCCTTGACGTCGACACAAGGCTCCGCGATGACGTAGGTCACGCTCTCGTTCCTCCTCGGTAGGGCTGTCCAATCGCGCGGGAGCGCGGCGTCGTCGATGCCCGCACCTAGTATCTCCGTTCCCGGGCACGATCCGAACAGGAGGGGCGGACAGAGCTGTGGAAATCACTGCCGGAGGGCTGCTGGAGATCCGTATCACCCCGGCTGACGTGGGTAAACGAGTCTCTGTACGACGGGTGCGGGACGGTGGCGGCGGCGCCCCCGTCTTCGCCGACGCGGTCGGGGTTCTCACATCCTGGACCGCGGGTGTGCTGACGATCACACGCAAGGACGGCGTGTCCGTCCACATCCCGGAATCCTCGCTGGTCGCGGGCAAGGTGGTGCCCTCCGCGCCGGCCCGCCGCAGGGGTCCCGCGGCCTCCTTCGAGGAGCTGACGAGGGTCACGGCGCGGGCGTGGCTGCCGCTGGAGAGCGAGTCCCTGGGCGAATGGACGCTGCGCGCGGCGGCCGGGTTCACCCGCCGCGCCAACTCGGTGCTGCCGCTCGGCGACCCCGGGATACCCCTGGACGAAGCACTCGCGCGGGTGACGGCCTGGTACGCGCGACGGGACCTGCCGGCCTACGTCCAGGCCGCGACGGGCGCCGCCGGCACCCAGGAGCTGCTCTGCGCGGAGCTGGAGCGGCGCGGCTGGGTCAACGAGGTCTCGGCGGAGGTCCGGACCGGGGGCCTGGCACCGGTGGCCGACCTGGACGCGGACGTGTCGGGGGTACGGCTGACGCGCGAGCCGGACGAGGCCTGGCTCGGCCGCTACGGCCGGGTCCGGGACCCCGGGCTGGCGCGGCGGATGCTGGTGGAGGGGCCGTCGGTGTGGTTCGCCTCCCTGGACGGCGGCCGGGCGATCGGGCGGTGCGTGGTCGACGGGCGCTGGGCCGGCTTCGGGGCCGTCGCGGTCGACCCGGAGTACCGCCGCAAGGGCCTCGCGACGGCGGTGATGGCGGCGCTGTCGCGGCGGGCGCTGGAGGAGGGGGCGTCGGCGGCCTGGCTCCAGGTCGAGACGGACAACCCCGCCGCGCGGGCCCTGTACGACGGCATGGGCTTCGCCACGCACCACGCCTACCACCACTTCCGCGCGGGAGCCGGGGCGTGAGCGCGGCCTCGCGGGAGCTGTTCGCGGCGGAGGCCCGCTCCGAGCGGCCGGACCTGGCGCTGCTGTGCCTGCTGCTGGCGGCGGAGGCGGACCCGGAGCTGGACGAACGGGCCATGGACTGGGCGCAGATGGAGCTGGACCGGCTCGCGGGCATGCTGCCGTACGGGCTGCGCGGGGCGAAGGCCTGGGCGGCGGCGGTGACGGACCTGCTGGGCGGCCGGATGGGCTTCCACGGCACCCCGAAGGACTACGACCGGCTGGAGTCCTCGCTGCTGCACGAGGTGCTGCGGCGCCGGCGGGGGCTGCCGATCCTGCTGTCGGTGGTCTGGCTGGAGGTGGCCCGGCGGGCGGGGGCGCCGGTGTACGGGCTGGGGCTGCCGGGGCACTTCACGGTGGGCTTCGGGGACCCGGAGGAGGGGGTGGTGGTCGACCCGTTCGCGGGCGGGGCCTCGCTGGGCGCGGGCCCGGCGGAGCTGGCGCGGGGGCCGCGGACGCCCGCGCGGACCCTGGACATCGTGCTGCGCGTCCTGGGCAACATCCGGGTCTGGGCGTCGGCGCGGCCGGAGCACTCGGCGGTGGCCCTGTGGTCCCTGGACCTGTCCCTGCTGCTGCCCTCGCATCCGGCGGCGCTGCGCTACGAGCGGGCGAAGCTGCTGGTGGAGCGGGGTTCCTTCCGGGAGGGGGCGGCGGAGATGGACGCGTACGCCGTCGTCATGGACGCGGTCGACCCGCCGGCGGCGGTCCGCATCCGGGCGGAGGCCGCCTCGGCGCGGGCGCTGCTCAACTGACCGGCGCGGCCTCCTCGGCCGGGCCGGCGGCGGCCTCCGCCCGCCGCTTGACCTCGGCCAGGCGGGCGTTGCTCAGGACCGGCAGCACCGCGAGGGCGGCGACGGCGATGGCCGCACCGGCGGCGTAGAAGGAGGCCTGGACCCCGAAGGCCCGGGCCACCGCGCCGCCCGCGATGCCGCCGACGGCGAAGGAGCCCACGGCGACGACCCGGTAGACGGAGGTGACCCGGCCCATCAGCTCGTTCGGGACGATCTGCTGGCGCAGGGTCACCATGTGGACGGACACGACCAGGACCACGAAGCCGTCCAGGGCCATGAGGGCGACGGTCACCGCCGGGCTGACGGCCAGGCCCAGTCCCGCCGTGGCGGCGGCCGACAGCAGGTTGGTCACGAGGATCAGGGTGCCGGGCCTGAACCGGCCGCCGACCCGGCCCGCCGTCATGCCGCCGAGGACGGCGCCGACCGCGGAGGCGGCGAGCATCACGCCGTAGCCCTCGTCGGAGACGCCGAGTTCGTCCTGGGCGAGCAGCACCAGCAGGCCGTAGCTCGCCGCGACGGCCGCGTTGCCGGCGGCCGCGACCAGGCTCAGGGCGCGCAGCACGGGCGAGGACCAGTACCAGCGGGCGCCGGTCACGATGTCCTCGCGCACGTTCCTGACCGTGAGTGGTCCGCCCTCCGGCTCGTCCTGACGGCGCGCCGCCGGGGGGATGAGGGCGAGGAGGGCCACGGCGGCCAGGTATCCGGCGGTGCCCAGGAGGAACGGCGCGGAGGCGGCCGCCGCGAAGAGGAAGCCTCCGATCGGCGGGCCCGCGAACTCGTTGCAGACCACCCACGTGGTCTGGAGCCGGCTGTTGGCCCGGGTCAGCTCCTCGGGGCCGACCAGCATCGGGACCCAGGCGGCCGAGACGCTGTCGTAGAGCGTCTCGGCGGTGCCGATCGCGAAGAAGACCACGTACAGCAGCGGCATGGACAGGGCGCCGGACAGGACGGCCGCCGTGAGGGCGGCGAAGGCCGCGGCGCGGATCCAGTTCGCGCTCTGCGCCACCTTCCGGCGGTCCAGGCGGTCGGCCAGCGCCCCGGAGACGAAGGCCAGCACCAGCCAGGGCGCCCGCTGGGCGACGGTGATGCCGGCGATCAGGGCCGGATCGCGGGTGATCGTGGCCGCGAGCAGGGGCGCCGCGGCCAGGCTCACCCCGTCCGACAGGTTCGACGCGGCGGTCGCCGCCCACAGTTTTCTGAACACCGGCGCAGTCTGGTCAAGACCGCCCGGTCAGAGCCAGCCCTTTTCGCGGGCCACGCGGACGGCCTCGGCCCGGTTGCGGGCCGCCAGCTTCTGGATCGCGGTGGAGAGGTAGTTGCGGACCGTGCCCTGGGACAGGCTGAGGGCCGCCGCCAGTTCGGCGTTGGTCGCGCCGTGTTCCGCCGCGCGCAGGACCTCCCGCTCCCGCTCGGTGAGGGGGTTCGCGCCCTCCGCGAGGGCGGCCGCCGCGAGGGTGGGGTCGATGACGCGGTCACCCGCCAGGACCTTGCGCACCGCCTCGGCGAGCTGCGCGGCGGGCGCGTCCTTGACCAGGAACGCCGAGGCACCGGCCTCCATGGCGCCCCGGAGGTAGCCGGGGCGGCCGAAGGTGGTCAGGACCACGATCTTGAGGGCGGGGAGGGAGCGGCGCAGGGCCGCCGCCGCCTCGATGCCCGTCATGCCCGGCATCTCGATGTCCAGCAGCGCCACGTTCACGTCGTGGGCCAGGGCCGCCGCCACGACCTCGTCGCCGCGCGCCACCTGGGCCAGCACCTCGATGTCCGGCTCCAGCCCCAGGAGCGCCGCGAGGGCCTCCCGGACCATGGACTGGTCCTCCGCCAGGAGGATGCGGATGGGGGCCGGGGCGGCTTCGGAGGCTTGGGTCATGACCGGGATCCTAGGGGGACCCGCGCCAGCAACCGGAAGCCGGTCTTCCCTGCGGGGCCCGCCCACAGCGTGCCGCCGACCGCCTCCAGACGTTCGGTCAGGCCGGTCAGGCCGTTGCCGGGGACCGCGGTGCCGCCCGAGCCGTCGTCGGTCACCGACAGCTCCAGCACCGGCCCGGCCAGCGTCTGCCGGGTCGTCAGCGCGACCGTGCAGCGCTTGGCACCGCTGTGCCGGACCACGTTGGTCACCGCCTCGCGCAGGGACCAGGCCAGGGCGCACTCCGGCTCCTCCGGCACGGTGTCGGTGAAGTCCGCCGGCAGGTCGGCCTTGACCCCGGCCGCGGCCAGCGCCGTCCGCGCGCCCGCGAGTTCCCCGGGCAGGGTGGGCCGCCGGTAGCCGCTCACGGCCTCCCGTACGTCCACCAGCGCCTGCCGGCAGACCTTCTCGATGTCCGCCACCTGCTGGGCGGCCCGGTCGGGGTGGTCGGGCAGCATCCGGCCCGCGAGCTCGCTCTTGAGCGTGATCAGGGACAGCGAGTGGCCCAGCAGGTCGTGCAGGTCGCGGGCCATCCGCAGGCGTTCCTCGTTGGCCGCGAGCTGCGCCACGGTGGCCCGGGCCTGGCGGAGTTCGATGGTGGTCCGGATCATCGCGCGGACCCCGACCATCGCGAACCCGCCCATCAGGGCCGGGATCAGCAGCCCCCACAGGTAGTCGCCGCCCTCCGGGACCGTGAGGGCCAGCGCCGTCAGCAGCGCCGTCGCGGCGGGCACCGTGAAGCGGGCGATCTTCGCGGGCAGCGCGGCGCCGGAGGCGATGGAGACGTAGACGAAGAGCACGAGCCACTCGCGGCCCAGGGCCAGCGACAGGACCGTGGCCTCCGCGCTGAGCACCGTCAGCGAGAGGAGGACCGGCCGTACGGGCTTCTGCCGGTCCGGCCGGAACACCAGCACCAGGTACCAGCCGACGAAGGCCAGCAGGCCCAGCCCGCCGAGCAGCCGGGCGCCCCCGCTGTGCCCGCCGCGCACCAGGTCGGTGACGGGGGCGCTGAGGTAGAAGAGCCAGATGGCGATCCAGAGGCTCTTGACCACCTTGTGGACGGTGCTCTCGGGTGCCCCGCCGATCTGGTCCTCGTCCCCGGCCTCGTGCGTCAGCGCCACGGTCCTACGCCTTCAGTGAGTCCTTGCGGTACAGCCAGGCGGCCGCACCCGTGAACAGTACGAAGTACACGGCGAGGATCGCCACGTCCTTGAGGTGCGGGGCGCCGCCCAGCTCGATGGCCTGGCCGAGGCCCGCGTAGGCGTGGGTCGGCAGCCACTCGCAGATGTCCTGGAGCCACTGCGGGAACGCGGCGGTGGGCATCCACAGGCCGCCGAGGATCGACAGGCCGAAGTAGAAGAGCATGCTCAGCGGCCGCACGTTGTCCGCGCTGGCGAGGTAGCCGATGGCCACGCCCAGCGCGGCGAAGACGAGGCTGCCGGCCCAGATGGAGCCGGTCAGGGCGAGCCACTGCCAGACCTCGAAGCGGACGCCCTTGGCGACGGCGGCGACGAGGAAGACCACCAGGATCGCCGGCAGCGACAGCACGCCCGCGCTGGCGGTCTTGCCGAGCACGTAGCCGTGGCCGGGCAGGGCGGTCAGGCGCAGCTGGCGCACCCAGCCGGCCTCGCGCTCCTTGGCGATGCGTTCGGCGTTGCCGACGAGGACGGCGGTGAGGGCGCCGAAGGAGGCCATGGCGACCATGTAGAAGGCGGGCATGGTCAGTTCGGTGCCCATGACCTTGGTGGTGCCGTCGAGGGTGCCGCCGAGCATCAGGAAGAGGGCGGCCGGGTAGAGCAGCGTGAAGAAGATGTACTTCTTGTTCCGCAGGGCGCGGGTGATCTCCAGCTTGACCAGGTTCAGCGTTCCGGTGTTCACGATGCGTGGGCCTCCTCGGCCTCGGTGAGGGCGATGAAGGCCTGTTCCAGGCCGAGGCCCGCGACCTCCAGGTTGCGGGGGTAGAGGCCGAGCGCGTACACCGCGTGGACGGTGGCGTCGGCGTCGCGCGACTGGAGGCGCACGGTGGTGCCGTTGAGCTCGAAGGAGGTCAGGCCGGGCAGGGCGCGCAGGACCTGCTGGTCGATCTCGCCGTCGAGGTCGAAGGCGACCTTGCGGGCGCCGGCCTTGGCCTTGATCTCGGCGGCGGTGCCGTCGGCGAGGAGCCGGCCCTTGTTCAGGACCAGCACCCGGTCGGCGATCGCGTCCGCCTCCTCCAGGTAGTGGGTGGCGAACAGGACCGTGCGGCCCTGGGCGGCCTGCTCCCGCATGGTGGCCCAGAAGGCCTGGCGGGCGGTGACGTCCATGCCGGTGGTCGGCTCGTCCAGGATGATCAGGTCGTTGTGCCCGGCGGTGGCGAGGGCGAAGCGCACGCGCTGTTCCTGGCCGCCGGAGAGCTTGTTGACCATGCGTCCGGCGATCTCCTCGACACCGGCCCGGGAGAGCACCTCCTCGACCGGGTACGGGCGGGGGTGCAGGGCGCAGCCGAGGGTGATCAGCTCGCGTACGGTCACCTCCTCCATCAGGCCGCCGCTCTGGAGCATCGCGCCGACCCGGCCGGCCGTGACGGCCTCGCGGGGGGTGGTGCCGAAGAGGCTGACGGTGCCGGAGTCGGCGGGGCGCAGGCCCAGGAGCAGGTCGAGGGTGGAGGACTTGCCGGCGCCGTTGGGGCCGAGGAGTGCGACGGTCTCGCCCGGGTGGAGTTCGAGGGTGAGGCCGTCGACGGCCTTGACCTGGCCGTAGCTCTTGGTCACGTTCTGGAAGCTCACCACGGTGCCACTGCCGGCACCGCGTGCGGGTCCGGGGGCTCCGGACTGCGTCGCGGTCGTCGTCGTCATGTACCGAGCTTCTCCCGGACGGGGGTGCGCGCGGCAGTGTCTTCAGTCGTGACAGCTGCATGACAGATGTCATGCGCCCGGGGTGACGCGGCCCGCCCGGGAGGGGCCGGGGACGTGAGGAGCCCCTCCCCGGAATCCGGGAAGGGGCTCCTCAGGGGCCGCAGCGGGCCTCTGCCGGCCTCAGCGGCCTCAGTTGGCGTTCGTGTCGATCGTCACGACGCGCTCGGCCGCGGTCTTGCCCACCAGCCCCTTGCCCAGGGCGCCGGCGACGTCCTGCGGGGTGACGGGGGTCTTCTGGCCGGTGCCCCGGGTGACGAGGACCCCGTCGAAGGCGTTGCCGTAGGTGGCCTTCAGCGCCTCCAGGTCGTACTTCTCGACGAGCTTGCCCTGCACCGGCTGCATGCTCAGGATCTTGGGCAGGGACTTGGCGCCGAAGGCCAGGGACTTGGTGCCCGCCTTGACGGTCACCGGGGCGGACATGGCGGGCTCCGCGAACTCCTTCATGGCCCGGTTCAGTTCCGCCTGGCCGACCGTCGGTTCCTTGGTGGCGGTGGGGAGTTCGACGGGGGCGGCCTTGCCGTTGGCGACGAGGTCGCGGAAGGCCTTGGTGACCAGGTCCACGGACTTGTCGACGTCCAGGCTGGTGCCGGCCTTGCCGGGGACGGCGACGGCCTTGCCGGTGTCGAAGGTGATGGTGCCCTCGGAGGCGGTGCCGGCGGTGCCGGCGAGCTCCTGGAGGGAGTCCTTCAGCTTCTCCTCGTCGACGGGCATGACGGCGGCGGCCGTGCGCTCGACGCCGAACAGCGAGCCGATGACCGTGACCGGGTTGTAGTCGCTGCCGGTGGCGTTGCGGACGGTGGTCTGGCTGTCGAGGGTCAGGCCGGCCTTCTCGGGCTTCAGCTCGACGCTCTTGCCGCCGACGGTGAGCTGGAGCGGGGCGGCGGAGCGCTTGCCGAAGGCCGTCTGGAGCTTGGCCACGGCGTCGTCGCGGCTGCCGCTGATGTCGACGCCGAGGACCTTGGTGCCCTTGGGGATGTCGGAGTGGTTCATCAGCAGTCCGGCGCCGTAGGCCACGGCGACGATGCCGACGAGGCCGCCGCCGAGCAGGACCAGCTTGGAGCGGCCCTTCTTCTTGGTGGGCTTGCCGGCCGGGGCCGCCTTACCGGACTTGCCGGCCTTGCCGGACTTGCCCGCGGGAGCGGGGGCGGGCGTCGGCAGGGGCGGCCGCGGGCCGGGCGGCGGGGCGGCCGGGCCGGACCGGGGGCCGGGGGCGGGGACGCCCGGGGCGGCCTCGGGGCCGGGCCAGCGCGGGGGCTCCTCGGCGCCCACGGGCACGGTGCCCAGGGCGGGCCCGCCGGTGGGGCCGGAGGGCTCGGTGAAGGCGGGGAAGGCCTCGGTGGAGGGGCCGCCGTCGTACGCCGCGTACCCCTGGGCCGAGCCGACGCCGGGGCCGCCGACGGCGGGGGCGGGCGCGAAGCCGGCGCCGGTCCCCGCACCGGGGGCGGGGGCGGGCGGCTGCGGGCGGCCGGGGCCGGCCGGGGGCGCGAAGCCCGCACCGGTGCCCGGGCCGTTGTACGGGGCGGCGCCCGGGCCGGGACCCGGAGCTCCGTCGAAGCCGCCGCCCGGGACGTTGCCGCGGGCGCCGTCGAACGCCTCGGCGGGAGCGCCCCCCGGGAAGCCGCCCGCGTCCCGGCCGGGGCCGGGCGCGGAGGAGCCGTAGCTCGCCGCGGGCGCCGGGGCGGCGGGCGGGGGCGTCGCCGCCTTGCGCGGAGCGAACCAGCCGCCGTCGGACGGCGCGTCGGCGGGGGCCTTCGGCGCCTGCGCCTGCGGGGCCGGGGCGGGCGTCCGGTCGGTGGGCCGCGCGGGCAGGGCGGCGCGCACCGGGGCCGGGCCGCGCGGGGCGGGCGCCGGCTGGGACTCGGGCTCGGCGGAGCCGGGGCCGGCCTCCGGGGAGGCGTCCTTCACCGGCTTGCGGACGACCACGGGCGGGATCGGCCGGGAACCCGGGATGTTGATCCGGATCCGGGTCGTCAGGGTGGTCTCGGTCTTCGGCCCGTCGGTGTCGGGCGTGGACGGGTTCGAAGTCACAGCATTCTCCTCCGGGGCGGGCGCGGACTGGCCGGTTCCATACGGCGGCGTACCCGAGGGGTAGGCGGCTCCACCGTGCCCTTGGGGCCCGGGGGACGAACTGTCAGTTTCACGACTCAAGGCAGGTTCTCCCGGTTGGCTCCGCCGCCCGTCATACCGTGCGCGGGCTGCTCGGCGGCCCGTCCACCATACTGGCCGCCGCCCGCGCGCAACTGTCCCCGGGGAATGAAAGGTTCCTCTTAGCTTTCCCGGAGCCCGCCGCCGAGGGCCCGTCAAACCCCCGCAACCCGTCCCCGATCGGGGGGCGCGGGAGTTCGACGGCCCGCCGTCAGCCCCGATTCGAGGCCGAAACCGGCGGTTCCACCGGACCGCGCATCGTGGCGCAGATCACAGCGACCGCACTTCCCCCCAAAAGGTACGCGTACATACCCATTCCGGAGGAACCGAGCAGGAAGTCCCCTTCGGGGCGCGGGACACCGAGCAGGACGTACGAGAGGAACCAGCCGGCCGCCGCGACGCCCACCCCGAGCCCCCCGCCGAGGGCGGTCCGGGCCCCGAGGAACAGCCCGAGGAGGGCGAGTACGGCGAGCAGCAGTCCGGCCGGGAACCACAGGTCCACCACGAGCCAGCCGGCCAGCCCGGTGACCGTGCCCGCGACCAGCAGGCCCAGCAGGGCGGCGATCCGCCCGGCGGTCATCGCCGTGGTCACGCCTCCACCCCCGCGAAGAGGTCCCGCTCGCGCTCGCCGGCCGGGGCCCCGGACTCCCCCACGGCCAACTCGTAGTACTCGCGGGCGAACAGCGGCTGGGCCAGGTCGTTCGAGAGGGCGAAGAAGGGGCCGTCCACGGCGATCTGGGTGGCGTGCGCCCGCATCGCGGCCGCCTTGGCCTCCACCAGGGACCGCTCGCCCTCCGCGTCGCCGATCTCGGCGGTGATCCGCTCGTCGGGGACCACGCCCGGCACGTCGGCCGGGGTCGCGAGGCCGGGGAAGGGCAGCTCCGCGCCGAGCGCGCGCAGCCGCGCGAAGCCCTCCTCGACGACGGAGAGCGGGACCCGGTTCCAGTAGACCTTCGCGATGGCGTGCGGGGCGCCCAGTTCGGGGCGGTAGGCGGGGTCGGCGGCCAGTTCGGCGGCGCGCATGGCGACCCGGTGCGCCTGGATGTGGTCGGGGTGGCCGTAGCCGCCGTCGGGGTCGTAGGTGACGAGGACCTGCGGGCGCAGCTCCCGGACGACCTCGACGAGGTGGCCGGCGGCCTCGTCCACGCCGGTGGACCAGAAGGCGCCGGGGCGGTCGTTCTGCGGGGCGCCCATCATCCCGGAGTCGCGGAAGCGGCCGGTGCCGCCGAGGAAGCGGTGGTCGGCGACCCCGAGCTCCTTCATGGCGGCGGCGAGCTCGCCGACCCGGAAGGGGCCGAGGGTGTCGTCGCGGTCCGGCGTGAGGTGGGCCAGCTCGGGCGGGATGACCTCGCCCTCCTCGCCGAGGGTGCAGGTCACCAACGCGACATGGGCGCCCTCGGCCGCGTACTTGGCCATGGTGACGCCGTTGTTGATCGACTCGTCGTCCGGGTGCGCGTGCACGAGGAGCAGACGACGGGCGGGAAGACCGTTCATGGGGCCAGCCTACGAGGCCGTCCTACAGCTTGAGGCCACTGATCATGTTCGCCACGTTGGAGGTGAGCTGGCTGAGGGTGGGAGCCACCGTCGAACTCGCCAGGTAGAACCCGAGCAGTACGCAGACGAACGCGTGCCCCGCCTTCAGTCCCGACCTCCGGACCAGAAGGAAGACGACGATCGCCAGCAGCACCACGGCGGAGATCGATAGTGCCACGGCGTTTCACCTCCACGTCGAACGGACATCGGTACGCGTACTCGTTGCTCGGCGATTCATACCCACCGTGCGCTACGGATCATAACTATCCGTACCAGCGCATCGGTCGAATTCCGGCAGCACGAGGGGCGCATACCGCGCACGGCCGGGGGCGTGGAAAAGCCGGACTGGAGCCCCGCGCGCCCGCCCTCGCGCCCTCCGGTGCCCGTGCGGCCGTAACCAGCCGGGCCGGCGGAGGGTCGGAACTCGGGGCAGAATCGGTCAAGTCACCCTTGGCGCAGGGCGATTGGCCCCGGCATCGGCTACCCGGTGCGGGGCGCGTGGGGTGGCTGGAAATGATCGGTGGCTACTCCTTCGTCAGCGGGGCCGGCGGGGGCCGGAGTTCGCCGGGGGCGGGGACCACCTGCCGTTCCGCCGCGAAGTGACAGGCGGACGGGTGGGCCGCCGGACCGGAGGGGAAGGCCGCCGGGACGGCCAGCGGGGGCACCTCGGCGGCGCAGCGGGATTCGGCCTTCCAGCAGCGGGTGCGGAAGGGGCAGCCCGAGGGCGGGTTTGCCGGGGAGGGCACGTCGCCGGAGAGCAGGATCCGGTCGCGGTGGGCGCGGGCCTCGGGGTCGGGCACCGGCACGGCGGAGAGCAGCGCCTGGGTGTAGGGGTGGGTGGGGTGCTCGTAGATCTGGGCGTCGGTGCCGGTCTCGACGACCCGGCCCAGGTACATGACGGCGACCCGGTCGGAGATGTGCCGGACGATCGAGAGGTCGTGCGCGATGAACACGTACGAGAGGCCGAAGTCGGCCTGGAGGCGTTCGAGGAGGTTGACCACCTGGGCCTGGACGGAGACGTCGAGGGCGGAGACGGGTTCGTCCGCGACGATGACCTCCGGCCGGAGGGCGAGGCCGCGGGCGATGCCGATGCGCTGGCGCTGGCCGCCGGAGAACTGGTGCGGGTAGCGGTTGATGTACTCGGGGTTCAGGCCCACCACGTCCAGCAGCTCCTGGACCTTGCGGCGCCGGTCGCCCTTGGGGGCCACCTCGGGGTGGATCTCGTACGGCTCGCCGATGATGTCGCCGACCGTCATGCGCGGGTTCAGCGAGGTGTACGGGTCCTGGAACACCATCTGGATGTTGCGGCGCACCGCCTTGAGGGCCCTGCCCGACAGCTTCGTGACGTCCTCGCCCTTGTACGAGATCCTCCCGGCGGTCGGGCGTTCCAGGTGGACCAGCATCTTGGCGACGGTGGACTTCCCGCACCCGGACTCGCCGACGATGCCGAGGGTCTCACCGGCCGCGAGGTCGAAGGAGACCCCGTCGACGGCCTTGACCGCGCCGATCTGCCTCTTGAAGAGGACGCCCTGGGTGAGGGGGTAGTGCTTGACGAGGTCGCGGACCTCCAGGATGGGCTCAGGCACCGAGGCACTCCTTCCAGAAGAAGCAGGCGCTGGCCCGGCCGGGGCCGGCCTCCGCGAGCGGCGGGACCTCGGCCCGGCAGGCGGCCCGCGCCATGGGACAGCGCGGGTTGAAGGCGCAGCCGGGCGGGATGGCCAGCAGGTTCGGGGGCAGGCCCTTGATGGCGTAGAGCTCCTGGCCCTTCTGGTCCAGACGCGGGATCGAGTCCAGCAGGCCCCGGGTGTAGGGGTGGGCGGGCGCCTTGTAGACGGCGTGGACGGGGGCTTCCTCGACGATCCGGCCCGCGTACATGACGGCGATCTTGTCGGCGACGTCGGCGACGACGCCGAGGTCGTGGGTGATCAGGATCAGGCCCATGTTGAGTTCGCGCTGGAGCTCGGCGAGCAGGTCCATGACCTGGGCCTGGACGGTGACGTCGAGGGCGGTGGTGGGCTCGTCGGCGATGATCAGGGAGGGTTCCAGGGCGAGCGCCATCGCGATCATGATGCGCTGGCGCATGCCGCCGGAGAACTGGTGCGGGTAGTCCCCCACGCGCTGCCGGGCGGCGGGGATCCTGACCCGGTCCATGAGCTCGACGGCGCGGGCGCGGGCGTCCTTGCGGGACATCCCGCGGTGGACCTCGTACATCTCGCCGAGCTGGGCGCCGACGCTGAGCACGGGGTTGAGGGAGGACAGGGCGTCCTGGAAGATCATCGCCATCTCGGCGCCGCGGATCTTCCTGCGTTCCTCCTCCTTCGCCTTCAGCAGGTCCTTGCCCTTGAAGAGGATCTCGCCGCCCGCGATCCGGCCCGGCGGGGCGTCGAGGATCCCCATCACGGCCTGGGCGGTCACCGATTTCCCGGAGCCGGACTCGCCGAGGACGGCGAGGGTCTCCCCCTCGTCCACCGAGTAGCTCACCCCGTTGACGGCCTTGGCGACCCCGTCGCGGGTGGTGAACTCCACGTGCAGGTCGCGGACTTCGAGCAGCATCTGGCGGCTCACTCCTCAGCGCAGCTTGGGGTCGAGGGCGTCGCGGACGGCGTCGCCGAGCATGATGAAGGCGAGCACGGTCAGGCTCAGGGCGCCGGCCGGCCAGAGCAGCATGTGCGGGGCGTTGCGGATCTGGGGGGCGGCGTTGGAGATGTCGATGCCCCAGGAGACGGTGGGCGGGCGCAGGCCCACGCCGAGGAAGGACAGGGTCGCTTCCAGGGCGATGTAGGTGCCGAGCGCGATGGTGGCGACGACGATGACGGGGGCGACGGCGTTGGGCGCGACGTGCCGCAGCAGCATGCGGGCGTTGCCGGCGCCGAGGGCCCGGGCGGCCTGGACGTAGTCGTTCTGTTTGGCGGTGATGACCGAGCCGCGGGCGATGCGGGCGAGCTGCGGCCAGCCGAGCAGCACGATGAAGCCGACCACGGGCCAGACGGTGGTGCCGGTGACCACGGACAGGAAGACGAGTCCGCCGAGGACGACCGGGATCCCGAAGAAGATGTCGGCGACCCGGGAGAGCAGGGCGTCGCTCCAGCCGCCGAAGAACCCGGCGAGCCCGCCGAGGGCGGAGCCGAGCAGGGCGGCGCCCAGGGTGGCGCAGATGCCGACGGTGATGGAGGCCCGGGCCCCGTACACGGTGCGGGTGTAGACGTCGCAGCCCTGGGTGTCGTAGCCGAAGGGGTGTCCGGGGGCGGGGCCCTGCTGGGACTTGGACAGCTCGCAGTGGAGCGGGTCGCCGCTCGCGATGAGCTGGGGCCAGACCGAGATGAGCACGAGGAAGACGATCAGCAGGGCGGAGACGAGGAAGACGGGGTTGCGGCGCAGCTGGTGCCAGGCGTCGGACCACAGGGAGCGGGCCCGTTCGCGGGGGACGCCGGATCCGGGGGCGGGGGGCTGCTCCAGGCTTTCGGCCTCCTCCAGCGCGAGGTCCATGGCACCTCCCTGCCCCGTGGGGGCGATGGCCCCGTTCTCGCCCGGCTTCAGCGGGTCGTAGGGCTGCCGCTCGGGTTCAGGCATAGCGGATCCTCGGGTCCAGGACCGCGTAGAGCAGGTCGACGAGCAGGTTCGCCACCAGGAAGACGATGACGAGGATGGTCACGAAGCCCACGACGGTGGGCGAGTTGCCGCGCAGGATGCCCTGGTAGAGCTGGTAGCCGACGCCCTTGATGTTGAAGATCCGCTCGGTGATGATGGCGCCGCCCATCAGGGCGCCGATGTCGGTGCCGATGAAGGTGACGACCGGGATGAGGGAGTTGCGCAGCAGGTGGCGGGTGATGACCCGGCGGCGCGGCAGTCCCTTGGCGACGGCGGTGCGGACGTAGTCGGCCTTGACGTTCTCGGCGATGGAGGTCCGCGAGAGCCGGGTGACGTACGCGAGGGAGACCAGGGC
Source organism: Streptomyces sp. NPDC000075 (assembly GCF_040301925.1). NCBI lineage: Bacteria > Bacillati > Actinomycetota > Actinomycetes > Kitasatosporales > Streptomycetaceae > Streptomyces > Streptomyces sp. NPDC000075. The sequence continues at coordinate 278,760 of NZ_JBEPFL010000005.1, read as the reverse complement.
GAGGACGACGCCGGGCAGGATCAGCTCGTCGAAGGGCGCGCCGGCGGAGACGGTGGGCCGGACCCAGCCCCATTTCACCCCGAAGAGGAACTGGAGCAGGTAGCCGGTGACGAAGGCGGGCACGGAGATGACGATGAGGGTGGCCACCAGCAGGGTGGTGTCGATCGCCTTGCCCCGGCGCAGTCCGCTGACCACGCCGAGGGTGATGCCGACGAGGACCTCGATGACGATCGCGACGCAGGTCAGGCGGAGGGTGACGGGGAAGGCGGTGCCCATCAGCTCGGTGACCTTCTGGCCGTTGAAGGCCGTGCCGAAGTCGCCCTTGAAGATCTGCCCCATGTAGTGGACGTACTGCTCCCACAGGGGGCGGTCGAGGTAGAGGTCCTTGCGGATGCGGGCGACGGTGGCGGGGTCGGGGGCCTTGTCCCCGAACAGGGCCGCCACCGGGTCGCCGAGCGCGTAGACCATGAAGAAGATCAGGAAGGTGCTGCCGATGAACACGGGGATCATCTGGAGCAGCCGCCGGATCACGTAACGTCCCATGGATGCTCCAGGGTGTCGGGCGCGGCGGCGGGGGTCAGCTGACCTTGATCTCGTTGTAGACGGGGACGCTGAACTGGTTCAGGGCGACGTCGGAGATCCGCTCGGAGTGGCCGGCGCTGCCGTTCTGGTACCAGAGGGGGATGGAGGGCATCTGCTCGGCGAGGACCTTCTCGGCGTCCTGGAACTTGCCGACGGCCTTGGCGGTGTCGCTCTCCTGGTTGGCCTCGTCGACCAGCTTGTCGAACTCCGGGCTGCTGAACTTGCCGTAGTTGGAGGAGGCCCCGGTGTAGTAGAGCGGCTGGAGGAAGTTCTGGATGAGCGGGTAGTCGGCCTGCCAGCCGGAGCGGAAGGGGCCGGTCAGCTTGAAGGCGCTCTGCTGGTTGCGGAAGTCGGCGAAGGTGCCGATGGGGTTGACGGTGCAGACGGGGCCTTCGCCCAGGGCGTTGTTGACGCTGTTGCAGACGGCTTCCATCCAGTCGCGGTGGGAGCCGGTGTCCACGTTCGAGGTGAGGGTCATCTTGCCGCCGGGCAGGCCGCCGGCCTCCTGGATGAGCTTCTTGGCCTCGGCCGGGTTGAACTTGCAGGCGTCCCCGCAGAGCGTGGACTTGAAGCCGCCCTTGTCGCCGAGGGCGGGCGAGGTCCAGTCCTTGGCCGGGGTGCGGGTCTCGCGGAAGATCTGCTCGGTGATCTCCTCGCGGTTGATGGCCATGGAGATGCCGCGGCGGACCTTGTCCATGCCCTCCTTGCCCCACTGGGGGTCGTACAGGGGGAAGGTGAGGGTCTGGATGATGAGGGCGGGCTGGTTGATGTACCGGTCGCCGAGGTCGTTCTTGACGTTCTTCAGCTGCTGCGCGGGGACGTCGTCGACGAGGTCGAGGTTGCCGGAGATCAGGTCGGTGTAGGCGGTGTTGTTGTCGGTGTAGACCTTGAGGTCCACGCCGCCGTTCTGCGCCTTGTCCTGGCCGGGGTAGCCGTCCCACTTGCGCAGCTTCATACCGGTGCCCTTGGTGTACGAGTCCACCGTGTAGGGGCCGTTGCCGACGGGCTTGTTCAGCCAGCCGGAGTGGTCGGTGAAGAAGGCCTTGGGCAGCGGGGAGAACGCCTGGTAGCCCAGGGTCTGGGGCCAGGTGGAGAACTTCGACTTCAGGGCGACGGTGAAGGTCTTGGGGTCCTTGACCACCAGCCCGGACATGGTCTTGGCCTTGGGCTCCCCGGAGGCGGGGTGCACGTCGTCGTAGCCGACGATGCTGGCGAAGAAGGTGGCGTTGTTCTGCTTGTTGCGCACGTCCGCCGCGTAGTTCCAGGCGTCGACGAAGGACTGGGCGGTGACCGGTTCGTCGTTGCTGAACTTCCAGCCGTCCTTCAGGGTGACGGTGAAGTTCTGGCTGTCGGTGGTCTCGATCTTCTCGGCGACCATGTCGCGGGCCTCGCCGGTCTTGGCGTCGTAGCGCTTGAGGCCGCGGAAGAGCATGTCGAGGACCTTGCCGCCCTGCACCTCGTTGGTGTTGGCCGGCTCCAGCGGGTTCTGGGGGTCACCCCAGGAGGAGCTGACGATCCCCGCCGCGCCGCCACCGCCCCCGCCGCTGTCGCTCCCGCCGCCGCAGGCCGTCGCCGCGAGGGCGACGGCCACCGCACATGCGGCCCACTGGGCGTGGGTGGCTCCGCGCATGGACTGCCTCCTAGGGGTCCCAAGACTCACTTAGGGGCAATGTCACCCTATGTAGGGGTGATTTCACTCCCGGTCGGCCTTTTTGCACCCTCGCGCCCCCCGCCTGTCACCCCTGGGGGTGCAACATGAGCTCCCAGGTGTCGACCGCGTAGTGCGGGGCCATGCCGTGCGCCTCGTAGAGGGCCAGGGCGCCGGTCTCGTTGAGGGTGTCCACGCCGAGGCCCAGGGTGTCGCGGCCGCGGGCGGCGTAGGCGGCGAAGCCGTGGCGCAGCAGGAAGCCGCCGACGCCCCGGCCGCGCGCCTCCTTCCGTACGCCGAGGTGGCTGATCCAGCCCATGCTGGTGCGGTCGTCGCGGGTGACGAGGACGGCCGTGTCGCCCTCGCCGGGCAGGCTCGCGATCCACACCAGCGACCAGTCGAGGCGGCGGCCGTCGATGTGGTCGAGCCAGCCCTCGTAGGTGCGGTGGGCGTGCCCGAAGTGGGCGGCGAAGGTCTCCTCGACCAGGGCGTGGGCGCGGCGCCGGTCGCTCTCGTCGGCGGCGCAGTCGCGCAGCAGCAGGCCGGCGGGCGGGGTGGGCGGGAGGTCGGCGGCGGCCGAGAGGGGGCGGGTCATCACCTGGTGGCGGCGGACGCCGCGGTAGCCGCGGCCGGTGAGGAGGGTGAGGTCGAGGGTGGGGCGGACGTTGAGGTGGAGGCGGAGCCGGGCGCCCGCTCCGGTGCCGGCGGCCATCCGGCGGGCCCGGTCCTCCATCCGCCGCAGCAGCGCCAGCGCGGCCCGGTCGTGGCCGGGCAGGACGTAGTGGTCGCCGTCGACCAGTCCCGGGCCGGAGTCGGCCCAGACGAGGGCGTAGGCGACGAGCCGGCCGCCCTGGAAGGCGAGCCAGGAGTCGGCGGCCAGGTCCACGTCGGGGTGGTTGAGGTCGGCCTCGACGCTGCCGAGGTCGGTCTCGGGTCTGCCGATCTCGGCGAGGTCCACGGCGTTGAGCAGGGCGCAGATGTCCTGGGCGTCGCCGGGACCGGCGGGGCGGACGGTCAGCGTGTCGTTGGCCATCCGCCCACTGTCGGCCGCGCCGGCGCGCGGCCGCAACCGGCTTTCACCCGCCCCCGGTGTCCGGGGGCGGGTGGGGGCCTCAGGTGATCTGGACGTTCGCGAGGTCCATGCGGCCCTGGGCGTCGACCTCGACGTGGGTCACGGCCTTGGTGTAGGCGGCGGCGGACATGTACGTGAAGACCGGGATGTACGGGAGGTCCCGGATGACGATGTCGTCGGCCTTCTGGTAGAGCTTCGTGCTGTCGGCCGGGTCGGTGGAGCGGTCGGCCGCGGCGAGGGCCGCCTCGAACTCGTCGCTCTTGTAGTGCCCGTAGTTGGAGCCGTTGGCGATGGCCTCCTTGGAGAAGACCGGCCGCAGGTAGTCCTCGGCCGCCGGGTAGTCCATGGCCCAGCCGGTGCGGAAGGCGCCCTCGAAGTTCTGGGCCTTCAGCTCGTCGAGCATGTCGCCGATCTTCGGGAAGGGCTTCGGGGTGACCTCGATGCCCAGGTTCGTCTTCAGCTGGCCGGCGACGGCCTCGATCCACTCCTTGTTGTCGCCGTCGGCGTCGTAGCCCAGTTCCATCTTGTTGCCCGGGATGCCGCCGGCCCGCTCGAACAGTTCCCGGGCCTTGACCGGGTTGAACAGTCCGGCCTCGCCCAGGGCGCCCTTGCGGTAGCCGGGCACGATGGGGCTGATGAAGTCGTCGGCGGGCTTGCGGGTGCCGTGGAAGATGCTCTTCGCGATGGCGTCCCGGTCGATCGCCATGGAGATCGCCTTGCGGACCTCCGGCTTGCCGAAGGCCTCGCGGTTGGCCTCCAGCGGGAGGCCGATGTAGCCGATGGACGCTTCCGGCTTGTAGATGTAGCGCTCGCCGAACTCCTGCGAGACGGTGGGCAGCGCGTTGACCGGCAGCTTGTCCACGATCTGCAGCTTGCCGGCCTGGAGGTCGGCGTAGGCGGTGTCGAGGTTGTCGTAGATCTTGAAGGTGACGCCGTCGAGCTTGGCCCGGCCGTCGCTCGGGTACTTGGCGTACTTCTTGACCTTGATCTGCTTGTTGTGCTCCCACCGGCCGTCCATCTGGAACGGCCCGTTGCCGATCGGCGCCTCGCCGAACTTCTGCGGGTCCGCCTCGAAGGCCTTGGGGAGCGGATAGAAGGCGTTGTAGCCCAGCATGGTCTTGAACTGGGAGAACGGCGCCTTCAGCGTCACGACGAAGGTCTTGCTGTCGACGATCTTGAGGCCCTTGAGCTCCTTGGCGGTGGGGGTCTTCCCCTTGCCCGGGGCCAGCTCGTCGGAGCCCTCGATCTTGGAGAAGAAGCCCATCGCCTCGGCGTTGTTCTCCTGGTTGGCCCCCCAGTTCCAGGCGCGGACGAAGGACTGCGCGTCGACCTTCTCGCCGTTGTGGAACGTGTAGCCGTCCTTGAGCTTGACCGTCCAGGTCTTGGAGTCGGTCGTCTCGATGGACTCGGCCACCGCGAGCTTGGGCTCGCTGGTCTTGTCGTCATACGCGACCAGACCCGTGAAGAGCGCGTGGAGCACCTCGGCGCCCTCGGACTCGCCGGTGTTCTGGCCGATCAGGCCGTGCTGCGGTTCGCTCAGCCGGACGCTGATGTGGCCGCCGTTCCTGCCTTCGGCCGCGGGGTCGTCACCGCCGCCGCAGGCCGTCGCGGCCATCGCCAGCACGACCGTGCCGACGGCCCACCGGGCGCGTGTTGCTCCGCGCATGGGAAATTGCCTCCTCAGGAGTCACTGTCGATGTGCTCGTGAGCCGACGCTCCCCACAGCGCTTGACCCGAGACGCGAGCTCGATGGGGCCATCCTCGGGGACGCCCGGACCCATAGAACATACCTGAGCCGTCACGTTACCGAGCCGGTACGGGTACGCCCCCGCCGGGCCGCGGAACGCCGACCGGGCACGGCCGTGAACGGCCGTGCCCGGTCGGTTGCGCGCGGGGGATCAGACGGCCAGGACCGTCTTCTCCTCGGCGAAGTGGCACGCGGACTCGTGCGCGGCCGCGGTGTCCTCGCCCTTGAACCGCTCCGGAACCGCCAGCAGCGGCACCTCGGTGGAGCAGATGTCCTGCGCCTTCCAGCAGCGGGTGCGGAAGCGGCAGCCCGACGGCGGGTTGGCCGGCGACGGGACGTCACCGGTCAGGATGATCCGCTCACGGCCCTCGCGGGCCGCCGGGTCCGGCACCGGCACCGCGGAGAGCAGCGCCTGGGTGTACGGGTGGGTGGGGTGGTCGTAGATCTGGGTGTCGGTGCCGATCTCGGCCATCTTGCCCAGGTACATGACGCCCACGCGGTCCGAGATGTGCCGGACGATCGAGAGGTCGTGCGCGATGAAGATGTAGGACAGGTTGAACTCGTCCTGGAGCTTCGCCATCAGGTTGATGACCTGCGCCTGCACCGACACGTCGAGCGCGGAGACCGGCTCGTCGCAGATGATGATCTCGGGCTGGAGCGCGAGGCCGCGGGCGATGCCGATGCGCTGGCGCTGGCCGCCGGAGAACTGGTGCGGGTAGCGGTTGATGTACTCCGGGTTCAGGCCCACCACGTCCAGCAGCTCCTGGACCTTGCGGCGCCGGTCACCCTTCGGGGCCACCTCGGGGTGGATCTCGAAGGGCTCGCCGATGATGTCGCCGACCGTCATGCGCGGGTTCAGCGAGGTGTACGGGTCCTGGAACACCATCTGGATGTTGCGGCGCACCGCCTTGAGGGCCCTGCCCGACAGCTTGGTGATGTCCTGGCCCTTGTAGAAGACCTCGCCGGACGTCGCCGTCTCCAGCAGCATCAGCAGCTTGGCGACGGTGGACTTGCCACAGCCGGACTCGCCGACGATGCCGAGGGTCTCGCCCTGGTGCAGGTCGAAGGAGATCCCGTCGACCGCGCGGACGGCGCCGATCTGCTTCTTGAACAGGATGCCCTGGGTCAGCGGGAAGTGCTTGACCAGGTTGCGCACCTGCAGGATCGGCTCGCCGCGCTCGACGGGCGCCTCGATGGCGGCCACGGCCGCCGTCTCGGTCGCCGCCTCGACGACCTCGACCTCGCTGATACCGGGGGTGGCGTCCACGGCGTCATCCTTCTTGTCGAACTCAGCCATGGAGCTGCTCCTCGCGGAAGTGGCAGGCGCTGGCGCGGCCGGCCAGCTCGGTGCCGTCCTGCTCGGTCACCTGGAGCAGGGGCGGCATCTCGGTGCGGCAGATGTCCTGCGCCTTGGGGCAGCGCGGGTTGAAGGCGCAGCCGGAGGGGGCCTTCAGCAGGTTGGGCGGCAGACCCTTGATCGCGTAGAGCTCCTGGCCCTTCTGGTCCAGGCGCGGGATCGAGTCCAGCAGACCACGGGTGTACGGGTGCGCGGGGCGCGAGTACAGCTCGTGGACCGGGGCCTGCTCGACGATGCGGCCCGCGTACATCACGGCGATCTTGTCCGCGACGTCGGCGACGACGCCGAGGTCGTGGGTGATCAGGATCAGACCCATGTTGTACTCGCGCTGCAGGTCGGCCAGCAGGTCCATGACCTGGGCCTGGACCGTCACGTCGAGCGCCGTGGTGGGCTCGTCGGCGATGATCAGGTCCGGCTCCAGGGCGAGCGCCATCGCGATCATGATGCGCTGGCGCATACCGCCCGAGAACTGGTGCGGGTAGTCGTTGACCCGGCTCTTGGCCGCGGGGATCTTCACCCGGTCCATGAGCTCGATGGCCCTGGCCTTCGCGTCCTTCTTCGACATGCCCTGGTGGACGCGGAACATCTCGCCCAGCTGGTTGCCGACGGAGAAGACCGGGTTCAGCGCGGACAGCGCGTCCTGGAAGATCATCGCCATCTTCGGACCGCGCAGCTTGCGCCGCTCGTTCTCCGGAAGCTTGAGGATGTCCTCGCCGCGGAAGAGGATCTCGCCCTTGGCGACCCGCCCGGGGGGCGAGTCGAGGATGCCCATGATCGCCTGGGCGGTCACGGACTTGCCGGAGCCGGACTCGCCGAGCACGGCCAGGGTCTCGCCGGAGGAGACGCTGTAGTTGACGCCGTTGACGGCCTTGACGACGCCTTCGCGGGTCGCGAACTCGACGTGCAGGTCACGCACTTCGAGCACGGGCACCTCGGCGTCCCCGCCGCTCTGGCGGGGCGCGTCTGCGGTGATGCTTGATGCAGTCATTTCGGTGGTGCCGCCCTTCTAGCGCAGCTTCGGGTCGAGGGCGTCGCGGAGCCCGTCACCGACGAATACGAAGCCAAGGACCGTCAGCACGATCGCGATGCTGGGGTAGGTCCACAGGAAGTCCTTGACACCCATGAAGTCCTTGGCGGCGGCGAGCATGTTGCCCCACTCCGGGACCTCCGGGCTGACGCCCACGCCCAGGAAGGACAGCGAGGCCTCGGCCACGATGGCGCCGCCGACGCTGAACGCGGCGTAGGCCATCACGGCGGCGATGGAGTTGGGGATGATGTGCCGCAGGATGATCCGGCGGGTGTCCGCGCCGAGGGCGCGGGCGGCCAGCACGTAGTCGGCCTCGCGGACCGAGAGGATCGAGCTGCGCAGCAGACGGGAGACCGTCGGCCAGGAGAAGACGGCCAGCGAGATGATCACCGGCATGATGCCCCGGCCCATCACGATGATGATGACGATGGCGCCGATCAGCAGCGGGAAGGCGAAGAAGACGTCGGCGATGCGCATCAGCACCGAGTCGGTGGCACGGCCGAAGTAGCCGGCCAGCGCGCCGATGACGATGCCGATGAGGCACGCGAGGACGATCGACGCGAGACCGATGATCACGGCGATGCGGGTGCCGTAGATGATGCGGGAAAACTGGTCGCGGCCGAGGGCGTCGGTGCCCAGCAGGTGCCCGTTGCCCGGGTCCTGAAGGGTGTTGGTCAGGTCCTGGGCCAGCGGGTCCTGCGGGGCGATCAGCGGAGCGAAGATCGCGGTGAGGAACAGCAGCAGGACGAGGCCGAGGCCGACGACGGCCAGCTTGTTGGCGAGGAAGCGGTGGCGGATCTCGCCCCACTGGGTCACGCGGGCGACGGCCGGTTCGGCCTCCGCGTTCGCGGCCTGCGCCGGTGCGGTCGCGTCCCCCGCCACCGATGTGCTCTTGGTGAGCTCGGTCATGGGTAACTCCTAGAACGGGCTGCCTGGATCAGGCGAGGCGGATGCGCGGGTCGAGGACCGCGTACAAGAGGTCGACGAGGAGGTTCAGCAGAACGAACACGGCGACGCCGAAGCTCACCACGCCGATGATGATCGGGTTGTTCTGCTGCTGGACCGCCTGCACCAGGGCGAGCCCGATGCCGTCCCAGTTGAAGATCGCCTCGGTGATCAGGGCGCCACCGAGCAGCGAGCCGAAGGAGATGCCCAGGTACGTGACGACCGGGATGATCGAGTTGCGCATGACGTGCTTGACGAGCACGGTCCGCCGGGGCAGACCCTTGGCGACGGCCGTCTTGACGTAGTCGGCGCGCAGCACCTCGAGCATGGTGCCGCGCATGAGCCGGGCCACGAGGGCGGCGTCGAGGATCGCCAGCGTGAAGGCGGGCAGGATCAGCGACTTCATGGTGCCGTCGGAGATCAGCGGGACCCAGTCGAGCTGGACCACGAAGACCTTCTGGAGCACCATGCCGATCACGAAGGACGGGAAGCCGACGGCCATGGTGGTCAAGAGCGTGATCAACACGTCCCAGAACGAATATCTGAACAGCGCGGCGATCAGACCCGCCACCAGGCCGATCAGGATGTCCAGGACGATGGCCGCAAGGGCGAGCTCAGCGGTGTTCACGAGCTTCGGCCCGAGGACCTCCGTCACCGGCCGGCGCTGGGTGTAGTCCTCACCGAGGTCACCCTGCACGAGGTTCGAGACGAAGTGCCCGTACTGCACGGGCAGCGGGTCGTTGAGGCCGTAGCGCTCGCGGAGCGCTTCGACGACGGCCGGGTCACGGGCCTTGTCACCACCGAGCGAACCCACAGGGTCGCCGGGGAGCACGAAAAGACAGCAGAAGAGAATAACCGTCGCACCGAAGAGAACGACGACCATCTGTCCGAGCCGCCGGATCACATATCTTCCCACGATGCCTCCTTCACATACCGGGCGTGGGGGTTGGCGGCATCATCCGATCGGGAGATTGGCCGCATCCGGGCGCGGATCGACGAGACTGAGGGGTGCGCCCGGGACTGGGCGAAGGCCGTGGGGACCGAAGTGTGACTCCGGGCCCCCACGACCTTCGCCTACCTGTTGATGAGGAGGCTCTTACTTGGCCGAGATCTCAGCGAGGTTCGGGTCCTCGAAGAAGTCCAGCTGGATGTTGTTGAACTTGTCGTTGGCCGCGAGGCGGAACTGGGTGCGCTTCCACAGCGGGATGAGACCCTGCTCGTCGTCGACCGCGAGCTTCTCGGCCTCCTTGTAGACCGCGGCGCGGGCCGCCGGGTCCTTGGTGCCGCGGGCCTTGGTGATCAGCTCGTCGAACTTCGGGTTGTTGTAACGGCCGCGGTTGTCACCGGCCGCCTTGCCCGTCGCCGGGTCCTCGTTGATCGAACCGGAGTCGAGCAGCGGGTACAGGAAGTTGTCCGGGGTCGGGTAGTCCGCGCCCCAGGCCGAGCGCCACAGGCCGCCGGTGCCCTTGTCCTGCTGCTGCGCCAGGGCCTCCTTGAACGGCTTGCCGTTCAGCTTGACCTCGAGGCCGAGGACGTCCTTCAGCTGCTGCGCGACGGCCTGGACCCACTCTTCGTGGCCGGCGCCGGTGTTGTAGCCGAAGTCGAGGACGGTGCCCGGCTTCAGGCCGCCCTTCTCCGCGAACTGCTTGGCCTTCTCCTTGTCCTGCTTGACGCAGGAGGAGCAGACGCCGTCCTGGTAGGTGTCCGCGAAGGACGGCGGCAGGACGGAGGTGGCGGGCTTCTGCATGCCCTGGAAGACACCCTTGGCGATGGCCTCGCGGTCGATCGCGTAGGAGATCGCCTTGCGGGCGTCGGGGTTGTTCAGCGGGGCGACCTGGTTGAAGGCGACCAGGTAGTTGACACCGCTGGTGTCGGCCTCGATCCACTGCTTCTTCGGCGAGTACTTGGCCTTCGCGACCGGAAGCTGCGGCGTGGGCATACGGGCCCAGTCGAACTGGCCCGACTGGAAGCCCTGGTACTCGAGGGTGGAGCCGTTGGCCGCGTTCAGGATCGAGATCTCGACCTTGGCGAGCTTGGCCTTCTCGAAGCCGTAGTCGTCGTTACGGACGAGGGTGATGGACTTGTTGTGCTGCCACGAACCCTCCATCTTGAAGGGGCCGTTGCCGATCGGCGCGTCGTTGTACGCCTTGTTGCTGGCGGCGCCGGCGACCTTCGGGACCGGGCTGAAGGCCTGGTGCACGGTCTTCTTGTCGAACTCGAAGTCGGCCTCGGAGAGCTCGACCTTCAGGGTGCCGGCGTCAGGAGCGGTCACACCCGCGAAGGTGGTGGCGTTGCCGCCGTTGAGCTCCTTGTAGCCGTTGACGCCCGCGAACGGGTAGGCGACGTCGGAAGCGGAGTCCTTGGCGACCACACGGGTCCAGCCGCGGACGAAGGCCTCGGCGTCGACGGGCTCGCCGTTCGAGAACTTCGTGCCCTGCTTGATCTTGAAGGTCCAGGTCTTGCCGTCGTCGCTGGTCTGGACCGACTCGGCGAGTTCGGGCTTCAGCTTGCCGTCGACGGTGGCGCTGTAGAGGCCCGTGAAGAGGTTGTGCGTGATGAGCGCACCCTCGGACTCCTGCGAGTTGAAGGGGTCGATCGCGGTGGGCTCGGTGATGCCCATCCGGAACGTGCCGCCCTTGGCGCCCTCGCTCTTGGTGTCCTTGTCGCCACCGCTGCATGCCGTGGCAGCCATCGCCACGATGACGGCACCCACGACCCACTTGGCGCTCGTTGCTCCGCGCATGGGTAATTGCCTCCTCAGGAGTCACTGTCGATGATGAGGGTCCGGTCTCCGCTGACACCCCTGACAGCGAAATCCGGTCCCGTCGTGTGTGCTCGTGAGTCGACGCTCCCCACAGCGTGTGACCCATTGACCCGAGCTCAATGGAGCCATCCTCAGGGACGCCCAGACCGTAAACCACACTTAAGTGGTCTCGTTTTCACAACATCACCGCATGGCGAAAACCCGAAATCCGGACAAACGGATAGGAGACAGACACGTGCGAAACGGACGGTTAGTTCATCTTCCGGAGTGTCACGGTCGGTATGCGGACACATGAGCGACACAATCCGTTTGACAAACGGGAACGGCCCCTCCCCGCACCGGACCGGTGGGGGGAGGGGCCGTCGCCGAACGTACGCGTTTCGGCCAGGAGCCGACTCGGGTCCTACTTGGCGGACTTGGCGCGCGAAGCGGTGCGCGAACGCTCCTTCTGGTCCAGGACGACCTTGCGGATGCGCACGGCCTCCGGGGTCACCTCGACGCACTCGTCGTCGCGGCAGAACTCCAGGGACTGCTCCAGGGAGAGCTTGCGCGGCGGGACGATCGCCTCGAAGGAGTCGGCGGAGGAGGAGCGCATGTTCGTGAGCTTCTTCTCCTTGGTGATGTTCACGTCCATGTCGTCGGCGCGCGAGTTCTCGCCGACGATCATGCCCTCGTACACCTCGGTGCCGGGGTCGGTGAACAGCACGCCGCGCTCCTGGAGGTTGGTCATCGCGAACGCGGTGACCGCACCGGCGCGGTCGGCGACCAGGGAGCCGTTGTTACGGGTGATCAGCTGGCCGAACCACGGCTCGTGGCCCTCGTGGATCGAGTGGCCGATGCCGGTGCCGCGGGTCTGGGTCAGGAACTCCGTACGGAAGCCGATGAGGCCGCGGGACGGAACGACGAACTCCATGCGGACCCAGCCGGAGCCGTGGTTCGACATGTTGTCCATGCGGCCCTTGCGGACGCCCATGAGCTGCGTGACCGCACCCATGTGCTCCTCGGGCACGTCGATCGTCATGCGCTCGACGGGCTCGTAGGTCTTGCCGTCGACCTCCTTGGTGACGACCTGCGGCTTGCCGATGGTCAGCTCGAAGCCCTCGCGGCGCATCTGCTCGACCAGGATGGCGAGCGCCAGCTCACCACGGCCCTGCACCTCCCAGGCGTCCGGGCGCTCGGTGTCCAGGACGCGCAGCGAGACGTTACCGATCAGCTCGCGGTCGAGGCGGTCCTTGACCTGGCGGGCGGTGACCTTGCGGTCCTTGACCGCGGTCTTCGCGTCCGCGCCCTTGCCGGAGCCGCCGCGGCCGACCAGCGGGGAGGTGTTGGTGCCGATGACCATGGAGATGGCCGGCTCGTCCACCGTGATGAGCGGCAGCGCGATCGGGTTCTCCGGGTCGGCCAGGGTCTCGCCGATCATGATGTCGGGGATACCGGCGACGGCGCAGATGTCACCGGGGCCGGCGACCTCGGCCGGCTTGCGGGTGAGCGCCTCGGTCATCATCAGCTCGGTGATGCGGACGTTGGAGACCGTGCCGTCACGCTTGATCCACGCGACCGTCTGGCCCTTGCGCAGCTCGCCCTGCTCGACGCGGAGCAGCGCGATGCGGCCGAGGAAGTTGTCGGCGTCCAGGTTGGTGACGTGGGCCTGGAGGGGGGCCTCTTCGTCGTAGGTCGGGGCCGGGACGTGCTCCAGGATGGTGGAGAAGAACGGCTCCAGGTTGTCGCTGTCCGCGGGGACGGTGCCGTCCTCCGGCTTGGTCAGCGAGGCGATGCCGTCACGGCCGCAGGCGTAGACGATCGGGAACTCGATCTGGTCCTCGTCGGCGTCCAGGTCCAGGAACAGGTCGTAGGTCTCGTTGACGACCTCGTCGATCCGGGAGTCCGGGCGGTCCGTCTTGTTGATGCAGAGGATGACCGGCTTGCGCTGCTGGAGGGCCTTGCGCAGCACGAAGCGGGTCTGGGGCAGCGGACCCTCGGAGGCGTCCACCAGGAGGACGACGGCGTCCACCATCGACAGACCGCGCTCGACCTCGCCACCGAAGTCGGCGTGGCCGGGGGTGTCGATGATGTTGATCGTGATCGGGGCCCCGCCGTCCTTGGGGTGGTACTTCACCGCCGTGTTCTTGGCGAGGATCGTGATGCCCTTCTCACGCTCCAGGTCGTTCGAGTCCATCATGCGGTCGTCGAGCTGCTGGTGGGCGGCGAAGGCACCGGCCTGCTTGAGCATGGCATCGACGATGGTCGTCTTGCCATGGTCGACGTGGGCGACGATGGCGACGTTACGGATGTCGTGGCGCGTGGGCACTTCGGCGCTTCTCCCGGGATCGTGGATGGCGTCGCGTACGGCCTGGCACGCGAGCCTCTGCCGGGCGGAAAACCTGCCACGGCCTTACCCCATCGTACGTCGAACGGCGGGAACCGCCTGCCGGGGGGTCTGTCAAGAGGCCGGACGACTGAGGACGGCCGGGGTGTGGGTGGGGAGTCCCGGCTGTCGGAGCGGCCTGTGTTCATGCGGGTCAACGGGTACGCACGACCTTGCCCGCCGGGGCTTCCGGCGGGCAAGGGACTTGAGTCACTTCTGAGCTTGCTACCCGCCGGTCAACCTGACAGGCCCCGTTTTTTCACCACTTCTTCGCCGGGGCGCCTCCCGGCCGCCGGGGCCCTCGGCCGCGGCTACTTCCGCTTCGCGTCCTTGGCCGTGGGCGGCTTCTTCCAGCCGATGTCCTGGAAGCGCGGCACCCCCATCCCGAAGGCGCCGGCGTTGGCCAGGCCCGGCTTGGCCGCCACCAGCTCGGGGCGCTGGTAGAGCGGGACGGAGCCGGCCGCGGCCCAGATCCGGGCGTCGGCCTTGCGCACCAGCTCGCGGGCCTTCGCCTCGTCCAGCTCGCCGGCCGCCTGGTCGAAGAGCTGGTCGATGTGGTCGGTGCCGACCCGGGTGTAGTTCTGCTCGACGAGCAGCGAGCCGTCGGCGGCCGGCTCCGGCTTGGCGAAGATCGGCCGGGCGTCGGTGGCCGGGAAGGCCGTGGCGGGCCAGGAGTACAGGGCCAGGTCGTACTGGCCCGAGGCGATGTGGTCCTTGAAGAAGCTCTCGTCCGGGACCTTGGTCGTCTGGGTGCTGATGCCGATCTTCTGGAGCGTCCGCGAGATCCGCTCGCCGACCGCGCGCAGGGCCTCCGAGCCGGGGCCCGCCGGCAGGACGAAGCGCAGGGTGAGCTGCTTGCCGTCCTTGGCGAGCATGGCGCCGGAGGTGCGCGGGGCGGTCTGCTTGGCCGGCGCCGGGGCCGGGGTCGCCTTGGCGGGCTCCTTGGCGGGCTCCTTGGCGTCCTCGCCCTCGCCCTCGCCGTCCGCCTTCGCCGCGGCCGCTGCCCTGGCGGCCGCCGCGCGCTTGCCGTCCTCGACGGCGCCCGCCTGGGCCAGCAGGGCCTCCTCCTGCTGGACGGCCAGGGAGGCCGGGGCCAGCGCCGGGGAGGGCCGCTCGCCCGGGGCGCCCAGCATGTGCTCCCCGTCGAAGACCGCCGGGCCCTCCTCGAGCGCCCGCGGGCCCACGGCGTGGACGCCGGGGGCGGACGGCCGGCCCCGGCGGTCCGGGCGGTCCTTGCGCGCGGCGCCGTTGCGGCCGTCGTCCTGGCCCACGATGTAAAGCCCGTCGTTGCCGGTGCCGTCGCCCGGTCCCGGCTTGGCCCCGCCCGGGGTCTTGCCGTCGTCCGTCGCCCCCTCGCCCTCCGGGCCCGCCTTCGCGGCGGGCTCGGTGAGCCGGCCGCCCTTGCGCCAGCCCGCGTCCGCGAGGAGGGCCTGGGCGGCGTGGGTGTCCTGGCCGCCGAGGGCGTCGCTGTTGTCGGCGTACGCCTGCTGCCCGGCCAGCGCCAGGTGGCTGCCGACGGGCTTCGCCGGCAGCCCCAGCGGCTTGAGGACGACCTCCGCGAGCTCCTTGCGGTCCAGGGCCCGGGCGATCGCCCGGCGCACCCGCTCGTCCGACAGCGGGCCGGAGGCCCCGTTCATCGCCAGCTGGGTGTACGAGGGCTCCAGCGACTTGCGGACCTCGAAGCCGCGCAGGGCCGACTGCTCGTCCGCGTACTTCTTCACCGCCTCGGCGTTCTTCTGCCGGCTCTCCTGCTCCTCCCTGGCCTTGGCCTCGTCGGCGCCGTGGGCCAGCGCCCAGGAGAGCGTGGCCTGCGCCGGCGTCAGCGAGGCGCCCGGGCCGTGGCTGCCGTCGACGCGGCCGGCGTCGCGGTGGGCCAGGGCGATCCGGTCGGCGCCCGCGCGGTCGATCTCCGCCAGGTCCACCTTCCCGGCGGCCAGCGCGGCCGGGCGGCCGGCGCGCGGGACCGCCGTCAGGACCAGGGTGTCCAGCTTGGCGGGCCGGCCCCACCAGCGGGGGTTGCGGGTCAGGGCCACGGTGCCGGTCTTCTTGTCGACGGCGCCCAGGTTGAAGGGCCCCGCGGTGACCTTGAGGACGCCCCGGGCCCCCTCGTTGAAGGCCTCCGGGGTGCCCATGACCTGCTTCGGGTAGAGGGGGCTGAACAGGGAGCGCCAGTCCGCGTACGGGCGGACGAAGGTGACCTTGACCTCCAGGTCGTTCTTGCCGCGCTCGATCTTCTCGATCCGCTCGTAGCCGGCGTTGCGGGCCGTCCAGTACGCCGAGTCCTTGCCGTTCAGGGCGCGCCACTGCGCCACGAAGTCGGCGGCGCCGATCTCGCGCCCGTCGCTCCACACCGCCTTCTGGTTCAGCTTGTACAGGACGACCTGCTTGGGCTCGCGCTCGACGACCTCCGCCTTCTCCAGGTAGTCCGGATCGGCCACCGGCCGCCCCTTGGCGTCCAGCGTGAACAGGTGGGGCAGCACCGCCCCCGTGATCCGGGTGGTGGTGGCGTCCGCGTCGGCCTGGAAACCGTTCAGGGTCTCCGGCAGCGAGTCCACCGCCCAGCGCAGGACCCCGCCGTCGGCTACCTGGTCGCGGGCCGTCAGCGCGATGTCGGGTCCGGCGGCGGCCGGACCCCCGTCGTCGTCGCCCGCCCCGCAGCCCGCGAGGAGCGGCAGTGCAAGGACTCCCGAGGTGAGGAGCGCCAAGGACCTGCGCGTTCTCTGGGTCATGGGTGGTACCTCCGGGGCGGGGCGTGGAGCCGTGAAAGAGGGGGGCCTTGATCACGTTCGGCGGTATATGGAGCTGATCACACTGGTGCCGAAACCCACTGAAATAGACGGGCCGCCGGGTCCTCCGGACCGGACCCGCGCCACGCCGCGAACCCCACCCGTGCGGACCAATCCCGGTTGCGGCCCGGACGGGCGGTCCCTCGTTCGAGGGATGAAAATGGGGGCAGGGAGGGGCGCACGGTTTGCGCCTGCGCGCCCGGAATCGCTGCACGTCCCTTCACAACCGGGGACGGAAGGCGCGACACTCGCAGGCGCCCGTGAGCGTTGCCACCGCACCCCCGCGGAAGTGAGGTCACGTCATGTCCCTGCAAGACGATCTGACGGCCGTACGACGCAACCTGAACGAGCTGGTCCGCTCGGTGGAACGGCTGGAGCAGGACGTCGCCCGGCAGTCGCCGGCCGCCGCCACCAAGCCCGCCGGCCCGGCCGGGATGGTCTCCGTCCCGGACACCCCGTACGACCAGTCCAAGTGGACGGACACCGACGACGAGGGCCTCGGCGTCCGCGACCGCCGCGCCCCCTGAGACCGGCACCGGCCACCCGTCGCCACCCACCCCCATCTGGCCCGGCCGCGCGAGCGGCCGGGCCTCCTGGGCCACCCCTCATCGCACTCCACCCGGAGTTCTCCTTGGCCACAGGCACGGAACCATCCCGGCAGCGGCCCGGCGGGGTCCACTCCCCCTCCCGGGCCGCGATCACGCCCCGGCACCTGCGCACCGACCGGTGGTGGCTGGCCCCCGCCGGCACCGCGGCCGGGCTGCTCGCCTTCATCGTCTACTCGACGTGGCGGGCGTTCGCGAACGCCCACTACTACGCGGCCCCGTACGTCTCCCCCTTCTACTCCCCCTGTCTGGCGGAGAACTGCGAGACGATGCGCGGCGGCCCCAACCTCGACCTGTTCGGCAGCTGGTGGGGGCTGTCCCCCGCCCTGCTGATCCTGGTCTTCCCCCTCGGCTTCCGGCTGACCTGCTACTACTACCGCAAGGCCTACTACCGGGGCTTCTGGGCCTCCCCGCCCGCCTGCGCGGTCGCCGAACCGCACACCGGGTACACGGGCGAGACCCGCTTCCCGCTGATCCTCCAGAACGCGCACCGGTACTTCTTCTACGCCGCCGTCCCGGTCGCGGGGATCCTCACGTACGACACCGTCCTGACCTTCCGCGACGGCCACTACGCCTGGGGCCACATGGGCCTCGGGACCCTGCTGTTCCTGGTCAACATCACGCTGATCTGGGCCTACACCCTGTCCTGCCACTCGTGCCGGCACATCATGGGCGGCCGCCTGAAGCACTTCTCGGCACACCCGGTGCGCTACCGCCTGTGGAGCTGGGCCGGCCGGCTCAACACCCGCCACATGCAGCTCGCCTGGGCCTCCCTGATCAGCGTGGCCCTGTGCGACTTCTACGTGTACCTGCTGGCCACCGGCACCTTCACCGACCCGAGGATCTTTTGATGACCCAAGTCGACCGGCAGCAGTGGGACGTGGTCGTGGTCGGCGCGGGCGGCGCCGGCCTGCGGGCCGCGATCGAGGCCCGGGAGCGGGGCGCCCGTACGGCCGTGATCTGCAAGTCCCTCTTCGGCAAGGCCCACACGGTCATGGCGGAGGGCGGGATCGCCGCCTCCATGGGCAACGCCAACGAGCACGACGACTGGCAGGTCCACTTCCGCGACACCATGCGCGGCGGGAAGTTCCTCAACCAGTGGCGGATGGCCGAACTGCACGCCAAGGAAGCCCCGGACCGCGTGTGGGAACTGGAGACCTGGGGCGCGCTCTTCGACCGCACCCCCGACGGGAGGATCTCCCAGCGCAACTTCGGCGGGCACGAGTACCCGCGCCTCGCGCACGTCGGCGACCGTACCGGCCTGGAGCTGATCCGCACCCTCCAGCAGAAGATCGTCCAGCTCCAGCAGGAGGACTTCAAGGAGCACGGGGACCACGAGGCCCGGCTCAAGGTCTTCCAGGAGTGCACGGTCACCAGGGTCCTCAAGGACGGGGACCGCGTTTCGGGCACGTTCTGCTACGAGCGCGAGACCGGCCGCTTCTTCGTCCTGGAGGCCCCGGCGGTGGTGCTGGCCACGGGCGGGATCGGCAAGTCCTTCAAGACCACCTCCAACTCCTGGGAGTACACCGGCGACGGCCACGCGCTGGCCCTGCTCGCCGGAGCCCCGCTGCTCAACATGGAGTTCGTGCAGTTCCACCCCACGGGCATGGTCTGGCCCCCGTCCGTGAAGGGCATCCTCGTCACCGAATCGGTGCGCGGCGACGGCGGGGTGCTGCGCAACTCCGAGGGCAAGCGGTTCATGTTCGACTACGTCCCGGACGTCTTCAAGGAGAAGTACGCCGAGACGGAGGAGGAGGGCGACCGCTGGTACGAGGACCCGGACAACAACCGGCGCCCGCCCGAGCTGCTCCCCCGCGACGAGGTCGCCCGGGCCATCAACTCCGAGGTCAAGGCCGGTCGCGGCTCCCCGCACGGCGGGGTCTTCCTGGACGTGTCCACCCGGATGCCCGCCGAGAAGATCAAACGCCGGCTGCCCTCCATGTACCACCAGTTCAAGGAGCTGGCGGACGTGGACATCACCGCCGAGCCGATGGAAGTCGGCCCGACCTGCCACTACGTGATGGGCGGGATCGCGGTCGACTCCGACACCGCCGCCGCGGCCGGGGTGCCGGGGCTGTTCGCGGCCGGTGAGGTCGCGGGCGGGATGCACGGCTCGAACCGGCTCGGCGGCAACTCCCTCTCCGACCTGCTGGTCTTCGGACGGCGGGCCGGCCTGCACGCGGCGGAGCACGCGGCGGGCGGCGGGGAGCGGCCGGCGGTCTCCCAGGAGCAGATCGACGCGGCAGCCGCCGAGGCACTGGCCCCCTTCCACGCCGACGAGGGCGCGGAGAACCCGTACACGCTCCACCAGGAGCTCCAGACGACCATGAACGACCTGGTCGGCATCATCCGCCGCGAGGCCGAGATGGCCGAGGCCCTGGAACGGCTCGCCGCCCTGCGCGTCCGGGCTGCCCGCGCCGGCGTCGAGGGGCACCGGCAGTTCAACCCGGGCTGGCACCTGGCGCTGGACCTGCGCAACATGCTGCTGGTCAGCGAGTGCGTGGCCCGCGCCGCCCTGGAGCGCACGGAGAGCCGGGGCGGGCACACCCGCGAGGACCGCCCGACGATGGAGCGGGCGTGGCGGCCGGTGAACCTGCTGTGCCGCCCCGTCGACCCGGCACCCGCCGATCCGGCGGCCGCCCGGATCGCCCTCGAACACGTACGGACCGACCCCATCCGCCCCGACCTGCTCGCGCTGTTCGAGAAGGACGAGCTGGCCAAGTACCTCGCCGAAGAGGAGCTCTACGGATGACCACCTACGACGCCCGCTTCCGGGTCTGGCGGGGCGACGCGGAGGGCGGGGACCTGCGGGACTTCACCGTCGAGGTGCACGACGGCGAGGTGGTCCTGGACATCGTCCACCGGCTCCAGGCCACCCAGGCCCCGGACCTGGCGGTGCGCTGGAACTGCAAGGCGGGCAAGTGCGGCTCGTGCAGCGCGGAGATCAACGGGCGGCCGAGGCTGATGTGCATGACCCGCATGTCGGTCTTCGACCGGTCCGAGACGGTCACGATCACCCCGCTGCGCGCCTTCCCGGTGGTGCGGGACCTGGTGACGGACGTGTCCTTCAACTACGAGAAGGCGCGCTCCGTCCCGGCGTTCGTGCCGCCCGCCGGCCTGGCGCCGGGCGAGTACCGGATGCAGCAGGTGGACGTGGAACGCTCGCAGGAGTTCCGCAAGTGCATCGAGTGCTTCCTGTGCCAGGACACCTGTCATGTGGTGCGCGACCACGAGGAGAACAAGACCGCCTTCGCCGGTCCGCGCTTCCTGATGCGGGTCGCCGAACTGGACATGCACCCGCTGGACGCGGCCGAGGAGGCCGGCCTGGACCGCAAGCGGACGGCCCAGGAGGAGCACGGGCTGGGCTACTGCAACATCACCAAGTGCTGCACGGAGGTCTGCCCGGAGGGCATCAAGATCACCGACAACGCCCTGATCCCGCTGAAGGAGCGGGCCGTGGACCGCAAGTACGACCCCCTGGTATGGCTGGGCACCCGCATCCGCCGCCGCTCGGCGTCGGACCCGCGGTAGGGGTGGGGCGGGGCCGGGGGTGCGGGTGAGCGGGGTCTGACCTGGGCGGTCTCAGAGAAGGCTTGGGGCTTTCCCGTCAGTCCCATCGTCCTTCCGCGTCGGGCCGCCCTGTCAAGGGCGCTCCTTCGTCGCGTCGCTTCGCGATCGCCTGCGGCGACCCTTGACAGACCGTCCCGCCACGGAAAAACGAAGACTGCCGGGAAACCCCCAAAGGAACGGGACGGATGTTCATGGGGCATGCGGCCGTGTCAGGGATCAGCCGGGCAGGCCGGGGGCCGGCAGACCAGCCTTCCGGCCCCCATCACCGTCAATCAGTGCCAGCCCACGCGTCAGATCGCTACGCGCTTCTCTTTTCTCGGCGGCTTGCCGCCGTCCTGGGCCGGGATGCTCTGCCGGTTGGCTTGTGGTGCCGGTACCAGCCCAAGACGGCCGCCGGACGCCAAGAAATGGGCAGCGCGTAGCGATCTGACGCGCCCACCGGCCCCGGATGCCCATCTCATCGGCCGTTCGTGCGGGTAGCGGCCCCAGACGGCCGCCGGACGCTGAGAAATGGGCAGCGCGTAGCGATCTGGTGCGTGGGGTGGCGCCGATTGACGGTGCTGGGGGGCCCGGATGCCCGGTCTGCCGTGTCCCGGCCTGCCCGGCTCATCCCTGATCCCGCCGCATGCTGCCTTCCATCCGTCCCGTTCCTTTGGGGGGTTCCCGGCAGTCTTCGGCATTTCGCGGCGGGTCGGTCTGTCAAGGGTGGAGCGCAGCGACATCGCGAAGCGACGCGACGAAGGAGCGCCCTTGACAGGGCGGCCCGACGCGGAAGGACGATGAGACTGACGGGAAACCCCCAAGCCTTCTCTGAGACCGCCCCGCCGGGACCCCGTCCTCCAGGTGCGGGGCCCCAGAACCCCTCATACCCTCCCAAATGTGTACCCGCCGAGCCGCCCGACGCCACGACAGCGCTTCGCGCTGCGGTGTGGCGTCGTGTTGGTGGTGCTCGCCGGGTGGTGGGGCGGGGGCGTGGCGGCGTCGCCCACGGCCCGTGCCGAGGATCCCGTCACCCTGGAGCAGGGGCAGATCACCGATCGGGTCGGGGCCCTCGGGGACCGGCGGGCCGCCGTCACCGCCGCGCTGGAGCGGTTGTACTCCGACCGGCGGATCCAGCTCTTCGTGGCCTACGTCCACGACTTCTCCGGCCGCTCCCCGCAGAGCTGGGCCGACGCCACGGCCCAGAAGAACGGCTTCGGGCGGGACGACCTGCTGCTCGCCGTG
This sequence comes from Streptomyces sp. NPDC000075, assembly GCF_040301925.1. Classification (NCBI taxonomy): domain Bacteria; kingdom Bacillati; phylum Actinomycetota; class Actinomycetes; order Kitasatosporales; family Streptomycetaceae; genus Streptomyces; species Streptomyces sp. NPDC000075. The sequence goes on along the minus strand of NZ_JBEPFL010000005.1, from coordinate 257,068 downwards.
GCGACCGGCGTACGCCAGTACGCCTATTCGGCCGACGTGGACTCCGGTTTCACCGAGGCGCAGCTCGCCGACGTCGCGCGTACCGCCGTCGAGCCCGCGCTGCGGCAGAACGACTGGGCGGGCGCCGCGATCGGGGCGGCGAACGGCTACGACGCGGTCCTCGGCGGCAAGCGCGTGCCCGCCCCCGCCATCACCCCCGGGCCGGCCGACCCGGGCGGCGGCGCCGGGCAGGGGGCGGGCGGGGCCGGGGACTACGTGCTCCCGGTGGTGGCCGTCGGCGCGGTCGGGGCGCTCGGGGTGTACGCGTTCACCCGCCGCCGGCGGCGCGGGGGCGGCGGGCGGGGGACGGCGACGGAGCACCCCGGCTGGGACGGGCGGCGGGCCGAGCCGGCGCCGCTGCCCGAGCTGGACGCCCGGGCCCGCAGCCTGCTGGTGGAGACCGACGACGCGGTCCGCACCAGCACCGAGGAACTCGGCTTCGCGACCGCCCAGTTCGGTGACGAGGCCGTCACCGCCTTCACCGGGGCGGTCGCCTACGCCAGGGGCGAGCTGACGCACGCCTTCCGGCTGCGCCAGCAGCTGGACGACGCCTACCCGGAGGACGACGCCACCCGCCGCCGGATGCTGGACGAGATCCTGGCCCGCTGCGCGGAGGCGAACCGGCGGCTGGACGCCGAGTCGGCGGCCTTCGACCGGCTGCGGGACCTGGAGCGGAACGCCCCGCAGGCGCTGGCGACGGTGGAGGCCCACTTCCGGGCACTGACCGGCCGGACGACCACGGCCGAGGCCACCCTGACGGCCCTGGCCGGCCGGTACGCGGACTCGGCGTCCGCTCCGGTCGCCTCCAACGCCGAACAGGCGAAGGACCGGCTGCTGTTCGCGACCACCAGTCTCGGCGAGGCGCGGGCGGCGCTCGACGGCGGGGACAGCGGCCGGGCGGCGGTGCACGTGCGGGCCGCCGAGGGGGCGGTGGACCAGGCGGCGACGCTGGTGGACGCGGTGGAGCGGCGGGCGCGGGAGCTGGCGGAGGCGGCGGGGAGGCTGCCGGGCGCCCTCACGGAGACGGAGACCGACCTCGCCGACGCGCACGGCCTGCTGACCGGGACCACGGCGGGCTCCTCCACGGCGGACCTGCGGGGCCGGATCGCCCGGGCGGAGGCCGTACTGGCCGAGGTGCGGCGGGAGCAGGAGGCGGGCCGGTACGACCCGATCGACGCGCTGCGGCGGGTCGAGGAGGCCGATGCGGCGCTCGACGGGGCCCTGGCGGGGGCGCGGGAGCAGGAGTCGGGGCGGCGGCGGGCGGCGGCCCTGCTGGAGCAGGCCCAGCTGTCGGCCCGCAGTGCGATCGGCGCGGCGGCGGACTACGTCACCACCAGCCGGGGCGCGGTGGGCAGCGAGGCCCGGACCCGGCTGGCGGAGGCGCAGCGCCACCTGGAGCGGTCGGTGTCCTCGGCGGGCACGGATCCGGCGGGCGCGCTGGTGGAGGCGCAGCAGGCGGACGCGCTGGCCCGGCAGGCGCAGCGGCTGGCGGAGCGGGACGTCGGGGCGTACCGGAACCCGTACGCCGGGCAGCGGGCCGGCGGCGGCCGGGGCGGGGCGGTGCTCGGCGGGATCATCCTCGGCGAGCTCCTGCGCGGCGGCGGCCGGGGCGGCTTCGGCGGAGGCGGGGGCGCAGGCGGGGGCTTCGGCGGTGGGGGTGGGAGCGGGCCGGGGTCCTTCGGCGGCGAGGGCACCCGGGGCCGTATGGGCGGCGGCGGGCGCTTCTGAACGCCGCACCCCGCACCCGGCGGCCACCAACCCTGCAGGACAACCGCCCGGGAGCCCCACCCGGCAGGACCGCCCGGCAGGACCCACCCGCAGGCCACCGCCCCGCATCCGGCCGCAGGACCCCGACGCCCCCGCCCGCACCGGGCCGTGGCGACCCCCCGGAAGGACCCACCATGAGCAAGCAGACCATCCTCGGCCGTGTCACCCAGCTCGCGAAGGCCAACATCAACGCGCTGCTGGACCAGGCGGAGGATCCGCAGAAGATGCTCGACCAGCTGATCCGCGACTACGCGAACAACATCTCGGAGGCCGAGCAGGCGGTGGCCACCACCATCGGCAACCTGCGGATGCTGGAGGCCGACCACAAGGAGGACGTGGACGCGGCCGCCGAGTGGGGTGCCAAGGCCCTCGCGGCCAGCCGGAAGGCGGACGGGCTGCGGGAGTCGGGGGCGGAGGCGGAGGCGGACCGGTTCGACAACCTGGCGAAGGTGGCGCTGGGGCGGCAGATGCGGTCGGAGAGGGAGGCGGCGGTGGCCGCGCCGGTGATCGCCGCGCAGACGGAGGTCACCGACAAGCTGAAGGCGGGCCTGGCCTCGATGAAGGAGAAGCTGACGGCACTCCAGGCGAAGCGGGACGAGCTGGTGGCCCGGGCGAGGACGGCGCAGGCGCAGAACACGATGCTGGACGCGGTCAAGGACATCGACGTGCTGGACCCGACGAGCGATCTGCACCGCTTCGAGGAGAAGGTGCGGCGCGAGGAGGCCATGGCCCTGGGCCGGCAGGAGCTGGCGGCCTCGTCGCTGGACGCGCAGTTCGAGTCCCTGGAGGAGCTGGGCCGGGCCTCGGAGATCGAGGCCCGGCTGGCCGCCCTGAAGTCCCGGGGAGCCTAGCGGTCCGGCGACCGGGTCCGCCTACCCGTACATGCTCAGGAGTTCCTCCGCCGAGAGTTCGGCCGCCGCCCCGTCCGGGGCACCGCCGGGCATCGGGAGCGGGAGTTCGAACCAGACCGTCTTGCCCCGGTGGGTGCGCCGGGTGCCCCAGCCGGCCGAGAGCAGGCCGACCAGCTGGAGGCCCCGGCCGCCCTCGTCGGTGTCGCGGGCGCGGCGGCGGCGCGGCTGGGCGAGGTTGGCGTCCCAGACCTCGCAGACCAGGGTCCGGTCGAGGATCAGCCGGAGCCGGATCTCGCCCTCCCCGTAGCGCAGGGCGTTGGTGACGAGCTCGCTGACGAGGAGTTCGGTGGTGTCGAGCAGTCCTTCCAGGCCCCAGGCGGGGAGCTTGGCGCGGGCCAGTTCGCGGGCCCGGCCCACCGAGCGGGCCTCGCGGGGCAGCTGCCAGTCGCCGACGGCGTCGATGGGCAGCCCCTGGACCCGGGCCATCAGCAGGGCGATGTCGTCCTCGCCGTGGCGGGTGTGCAGGGTGTTCAGGACGTGGTCGCAGACCTCCTCCAGCGGGCGGGCCGGGTCGGCGACGGCGCCGCGCAGGCCGCGCAGGCCCTCCTCCAGGGGGTGGTCGCGGGATTCGACGAGGCCGTCGGTGTAGAGGGCGAGCAGGGCCCCTTCGGGCAGTTCGACCTCGACCTCCTCGAAGGGTTCGCCGCCGACGCCGAGCGGCATGCCGGTGGGGATCTCCAGGAGCAGTCCGGGGCGGGGTTCGGCGCCGTCCTCGGTGGGTTCGACCAGGACGGGCGGCATGTGGCCGGCGTTGGCGATGGTGCAGCGCCGGGTCACCGGGTCGTAGACGGCGTAGACGCAGGTGGCGAGGTAGACCTCGGAGCGGTCGGCGTCGCGGGAGTGCAGGGCGGAGCGGGAGGCCTGCTGGGCGCCGCCGGGTGCGCCGAGGCCGCGGGCGACCTCGTCGAGGGCGCTGAGCACCTCGGCGGGTTCCAGGTCCAGGAGCGCGAGGGTGCGTACGGCGGTGCGCAGCTCGCCCATGGCGACGGCGGCGCGCAGGCCGCGCCCCATGACGTCGCCGACGACCAGGGCAGTGCGGTGCCCGGGCAGTTCGATGACGTCGAACCAGTCTCCGCCGACCTCGGTGGCGGCGTTGCCGGGCAGGTAGCGGCAGGCGATGTCCAGGCCGGCGGCCTCCGGGTCGCCGGGGGGCAGCAGGCTGCGCTGGAGGATCAGCGCCCGTTCGTGTTCGCGCCGGTAGAGGCGGGCGTTGTCGATGCAGACGGCGGCCCGGGCGGCGAGTTCGACGGCGACGGCCCGGTCCCGCTCGCCGAAGGGCTCGCTGCCCTTCGTACGGGAGAACTGGGCGAGGCCGACGACGGTGTCGTGGGCGACCATCGGGACGATCAGGGTGGACTGGACGAGGTCGTCCGATCCGCCGCCCTCGATCAGCCGGGTCCGCGCGGTGCGCAGGGCGACGGCTCCGGGGGAGGCGGCCGGGTAGCGGTGGGTCTCCCCGACGGAGACCAGTGCGCCCGGGCCGGAGAGGGGGGCGTCGGATACGGCGGAGGCGAAGGCCACGCGGCGCAGCGGCGCCGAGGGGGCGCGCCGGACGCCCTGGCCGGGCAGGGTGGGCACGCCGGGGCCCTGGGGGCGGGCGGGGCGGTCGTCGTCGCCGAGGAGGAGCCCTTCGTAGAGGTCGACGGCGGCCAGGTCGCAGAAGCCGGGGACGGTGACGTCGAGGAGTTCGCGGGCGGTGGTCTCCAGGTCGAGGGAGCTGCCGATGCGGTGCCCGGCCTCGTTGAGGAGGGCGAGGTTGCGGCGGACGCCGGCGGCCTCGCGGGCGGCGAGGTGGCGGCGGGTGACGTCGGTGCCGAGGCCGGCGATGCCGATGGGGCGGCCGGTGCCGCCGTGGACCCGGTAGAGGTTGATGGACCAGTGCCGGTTCTCGCGGCTGCCGGGGGCGGCGCCGGTGATCCGCAGGTCGGTGACGGATTCGCCGGTCTCCAGGACCCGGCGCAGGGCGGCCGCCATCCGGTCGGCCTCGTGCGGGGGCAGGTAGTCGTGCACGGTGCGGCCGCGGTGTTCCTCCACGGCGCCGCCGAACACGGTGGCGAAGCGGCGGTTGGCGCGCTGCACGGTGAGGTCCGTACCGAAGAGCAGGAAGCCGAAGGGAGATTGGCCGAATATGGCCTGCGAGGCGGCGAGGTCGGATTCGATCCGGCGCAGTGCGCGCACATCGACCACGACGCAGAGCGCGGCCCGTTCGCCGGTCCCGGTCTGGGTGGGCATGACGTAGATCTCGGCGACGCCGTGCGCGCCGTTCCCGCCGGGGATCCGGAAGGGGACCAGGCCGGTCCATTCCTTGCCGTCGAGGATCTCGGCGACCCTGCGGTGCCCGCCGTCGCGCAGCTCGGGCGGCATGAAGGCGTCGACGGGGTCGCGTCCGACGGCCTGGGCTGCGGGAAGTCCGAACAGCTCCTCGGCGCGCAGGCTCCACTGGTCGATCAGCCCGTCCGGGCCGATCGAGAAGGACGCGACCTTTATGTAGTCATATATCGAGCCAGGCGGACTGCTGTGCCACAAGGAGTCGTGCCACGACTCCCCGGGCACTCGGGTCTGATGTGCCTGCGCAGGTATCTCGCTCACGCGACCGTCCCCTCCAGCTCACCGCAACCGGACCGGCCATGACCGAAGTATTCAGCACCACGGCCCCGTACGGCACGGCGTTCACGATCACAAAAGGGTCCCGTTGTTTTCCGGCCACGTCCGGCGGTCATCCCAGACGTGTTCCGGGAGACCCCCTGCCGCCCTTCATCTTGTTACTCACCAGGAAGAGCCAACTCGAACCACACGGTTTTCCCCGACTTTCCGTGCCGGGTGCCCCAGCGGCGCGCGGAGACGGCGACGAGGTGCAGTCCGCGCCCGCCCTCGTCGTCGGGCTCGGCGACCTTCTCGCGGGGCGGATCCGGAAGCGGATCGGAGACTTCCACGAGCAGGGCCGGGCCGCCGGTGAGGCCCGGCGCCGCGGGATTGCGCCGCTCCAGCCGGACCCCGATGGGGCCGGAGGCATAGCGCAGGGAGTTGGTCACCAGCTCACTGACCAGCAGGACGGTCACATCTCCGACGGCGTCCAGGCCCCAGGAGCGGAGGGCGCCGCGTACGGCGTGGCGGGCGGTGCGGACGGCACCGGGCTCGGCGGGGAAGGCCCACTCGGCACATTCACCGTCTGCGTCGATCACGCCGATCACTTCCCGGGCCACCAGCGACCCCAGTCAGGTTCGTCGGGGACGAATGGGGGACGAGATAGGGACTAATAGCGACATACCCGATATTCGGGGCGTCGTACCACCCGATCCCCCGGCCACGGGCGCACTGTGGCACGGACGGCCTAGAACGGGAGCGTCACGCGCCCCGGTGCGCCCCGTCCGCTCCCTGGCCGGCGAGCCTGCGGCCCGCCTCGGCGACGAAGGGGCGGTCCTGGTCGAGCCAGTCGACGGAGTCCAGCTCGTGCGGGCCCAGCCAGCGCAGCTCGTCGTGGTCCTCCAGCGGGGCGGGCTCGCCGGAGAGCAGCCGGGCGGTCCACACGTGCAGGACCAGGCCGGGCTTCAGCGGCCACTCCCCCGGGATCCGCTCCAGTGCCTCGGTCTCGACGCCGAGTTCCTCGCGCAGCTCGCGCACCAGCGCCTCGGGCACCGTCTCGCCCGGCTCGGCCTTGCCTCCGGGCAGCTCCCAGCGGCCGGCAAGCTCCGGCGGCGCGCTGCGACGGGCGGCCAGCAGGCGCCCGTCATGACAGAGGGCTCCGCCCACGACCACGCGTACAGTCATGGACGGAGCCTATGCCAGGCCCTGTGCGGACCTTCAATTCCTGCTCGTGGCGGCCGGGCTGCCGTCCGCCTGCCCGATCCGCTCGACCCAGTAGAGCTGCTTGTGGCCCCGGTCCTCGAAGACGTCGACGACCTTCTGGGCCTCGGCCCGGGTGGCGTACCGGCCCACCCGGTAGCGGTTGCCGTTGTCGTCCTGACGTATGACCAGCCATGGAAGCAGGGCACCGCTGTCGTTCATCGCGCTCCACCCTCCGCCGATGTTCCTGCCCAGGAAACCGCATTGCGCATATGCCTGAGCTTACGCCCGACCTTCACTGAGCGGATACGGGTTTTCACGAAGAGGTACCTGGGGGGCGTACGCATCCGGCCAGGCGTGCGAAAGCGCCGCCGGAACTCCCCTTCCGAGCCCCGGCGGCGCCTGAGAACCCCCGGTCAGCGCACGGGCAGGTGGTACGAGAGCCGGTAGCGGTCGGCCGGGACGACCACATCGGCCGTCTCCACGGCCCGCCCCGACGCGTAGTACGTCCGCGTCACCACCAGCACCACGTGGCCCGGCACCCCGCCGAGCGTCATGTTCTCCTCCGCCAGCCCCGGCCGCGCGCCGACCTCCTCGACCACGTTGTCCACGACCACGTCGATCGCGGCCATCCGGTCGACCACCCCCGAGCCGCCCAGCGGCCCCTCCTCCGGCAGCATCACCGGGGTCCGGCCGGTCACGGAGAGCGGCTCCCAGGAGGTGGAGAGCATCATCGCCTCGCCCGCGTCACGGAAGACGTACCGGGTCCGCATGACCCGGTCCCCCGGCTCGATGCCCAGCCGCTTCGCGATGTCCGCCGGCGCCGGCGCCTGCTCGCTGCTGGACTCCCAGGTGCCGTGCGCGCCGGACTCCGCCTGCTCCTGCCGGAACGGCGTCGACGCGCCTCCCGTGCGGTAGCCGGAGCGGGCGACCCGGCGCGGGACCGGCTGCTCGCGCACGTACGTACCGGACCCGGAACGGCCCTCGACCAGGCCCTCCGCCATGAGGACCTTGCGCGCCTCCAGCGCGACGGTGTCGGAGACGCCGTACTCCTCGCGGATCCGGGCCTGCGAAGGGAGCCGGGTGTGCGGGGGCAGGGACCCATCGACGATCTTCCGTCGCAGATCCCCGGCGACGCGAAGATAGGCCGGCTGCTCACCGAAAGTCACTGGCCACTCCCATCAGGTTGACAGACAGCTACACCCTGGCAACCCACTGTTGAGCTGTGCAAGTGCGGGCCAGAGTTTCACCCGATGTGATGAAGCCTGGTCACTCAAACCCGTTACCGGGCGTTACCTCCAAAGGCCTCAGGCCGCGCCGGACGAGGGCCCGCGCCCCGGCCCCGCCTGGGCCCCCCGCAGCCACTCGGGAACCCGCGTCGACAAACCGTAGGCCCCCCGCAGCGCCTTCTCCGACTCCGTCGTCAGCGCGTCCGCCGCCGCGTCCCACGCCTGCCGGAAATCGGACGGCCGCACCGCCCGCGCCGCCCGCTGCCACGCCACGCGCGCCGCCGCCAGCTCCTTCAGCCGGACCCCCGCCTCCGGATGCGCGGCCTCGGCGTCCCGCAGTACGCGCTCCTGCGCGCCCAGCGCCTCGTCCACCTCCCGCGCCCAGGTGCGGTACTCCGGCAGCGCCTCGTCCAGCTCCCGCTCCGGGGCGCGCCCCAGCGCGCCCTCCGCCGCGTTCAGGGCGCCCAGGAGGGTGACCTGCTCGGGCGTCAGCATCCCCGCGTCCTTGCGCAGGCTCCCCCGGTGCTCCTCCCCCGAGGTGCCGATCACGCACAAGAGCCGGCGGTCGCCCGCCCGCCAGGACTCCCGGGTCGGCGCGAAGTAGTACATCTCCGCGTAGTCGGGCAGCGCCCACGCGTCCATCGCGTACGCGTCCTGCGCCTTCCAGCACGTCTGCGTGGCAGTGTCCTTGAGCTTCGAGGCGCCCGGGAAGCCGCCGGGGCCGAGCGTCACCGCGGAGGTCACCTCGGCGTCGTGCACCTGCGCGCAGTCGGTCCGGTAGGTGAAGGGGGTCTCGGCGAGCAGGTCCCCGCCGGGGACGTTGAAGCAGTCGCCCGCCCGCAGCCGGTCCATGTCGGTCAGCTGGCCCTCGACCTGCTCCGGCTCGGGCCGCGAGCCCAGGTGCTCCAGGAAGGGCCGGGTGTAGCTCGTCAGGCCGTACAGCAGTACGGCCGACATCACCAGGGAGACCACCAGGCCGACGACCGCCAGCGCCCGGCCCCGCTCCCCCCTGCGCCCGGTCTGCACCAGCGCGACCAGGCCGAAGACGACCCCGAGCGGCGGGAAGCAGAGCAGCCCGACCAGCAGCGAGGCGAGGGCGAACCCGTTGAGCGGGGGCGGCCCGGGCTGCCCGGGCGGCGGCCCCCACCCCGGCTGCGGCGACGGCGGCGGCCAGGAGTGGCCGGGACCGTCGGGGCGGGGCGGTTGCGGGGTGCTCACAGCGTGAGGTGCTCCATCACAGGGGGGCTCGAAACGGCTGCGCGCGCACGACCTCACGCGAACGGCTGCCCGAAATAGTACGCAGCGGGGGCGACCCGGTGATCGGTCGCCCCCGCTTTCACCGGGCGGTCCCGCCCGGTGTCACGCCCCTGTGGCCCGGGCGGGTCAGAACTGCAGCGCCCAGGAGTCGATCTTGCCGGTGTCGGCGGCCGCGTTGTCGTTCACCCGCAGCTTCCAGACGCCGTTGGCCACCTCGGAGGAGGCGTTGACCGTGACGGTCTTGACGATGTCGTCCGCGCTCCCGCCGGTGCGGTTGTGCAGGTTGTAGAGCGTCCCGTCGGGTGCGACCAGGTCGACCTTCAGGTCGCCGATGTAGGTGTGCTTGATGTCCACCGACACGCCCAGCGCCGCCGGGGCGTTGCCGGAGACCCCGCTGACGGTGATCGGGGACTCGACCGTCGCGTTGTCGTTGATCGCGTAGTCGGCGGTGTTCTCGAAGCGCGGGCCGCTCGGCGGGGTGGTGCCGGCGCCCACGTTCAGCAGGCGGTTGGGCGATCCGGTGCCGGGGCCCGTCACCACGTTCGGGGTGGCCGCCGCGACCAGGCCGTCACGGACCTGCGCCGGGGTGCTCGACGGGTTCTGCGAGAGGTAGAGGGCGGCCGCGCCCACGACGTGCGGGGTGGCCATCGACGTACCGGAGATGGTGTTCGTCGCGGTGTCGCCCGTGCCCCACGAGGAGGTGATGGAGGAGCCCGGCGCGAAGACGTCCAGGACCGAGCCGTAGTTGGAGTAGCTCGCCTTGGCGTCGGTGCTGGTGGTCGCGCCGACGGTGATGGCCTCGGCCACGCGCGCCGGGGACTTGGTCGAGGCGTCGGTGGACTCGTTGCCGGCCGCGACGCCGTAGGTGATCCCGGACGCGATGGAGTTGCGCACGGCGGTGTCGAGCGCCGAGTCGGCCCCGCCGCCGAGCGACATGTTGGCCACGGCGGGCTTCACGGCGTTGCGGGTCACCCAGTCGATGCCCGCGACCACCTGGGCGGTGGTGCCGGAGCCGTTGTTGTCGAGCACGCGGACGCCGACGATCTTCGCCTTCTTGGCGACGCCGTAGCTGCTGCCCGCGACGGTCCCGGCGACGTGCGTGCCGTGGCCGTGGCCGTCCTGGGCGGTGTTGTCGTTGTCGATGGCGTCGTAGCCGTAGGAGGCGCGGCCGGCCAGGTCCTGGTGGGTGATCCGGACGCCGGTGTCGATGATGTACGCGGTCACCCCCTCTCCGGCCTTGTCCGGGTAGGTGTAGCTCTGGTCGAGGGGGAGGGCGCGCTGGTCGATGCGGTCCAGGCCCCAGGACGGCGGGCTGGGCTGGGTGGCGTCGACGGTGAAGATACGGTTCTGTACGACCGAGGCGACGGCCGGGTCGGCCGCGAGCTTCCTCGCCTGCGCCTCGGAGACCTCGACGGAGTAGCCGTTGAGGGCGGCGCTGTAGGTCCGGTCGATCCTCGCGCCGTACCGCTTGGCGACGGCCTTGCCGCTGTCGGCGGTGGAGCGGGCGGCGGAGTCCTTCAGGGTCACGATGTAGCTGCCGGGCACGGACCCGGCGACGCCCGCGTTCTCGATGACGCCCTGCGGGCCGCCGCCTGCCGCCGAGGCGGGCAGGGCGGCGGCCGCGGTGAGGGCGAGGGCCGCGGCGGCTATCGCGCTGATGCCGGCTGTCTTCCGGCGGGTGTGACGCATCACGGACATGTGAGGGGTCCTCCTCATCGGCGGTGCGCTGCGTGGGGGTCGGGCGGGCGGCGAAGGGCGCACGGCATGGCGAAGATGCCATGTGCATGTCAATCAGAAACGCCCAACGGGCCGTCGCCGCAAAAAGGTTGACCCACCCGTGCGTCATCCCACAAGAGCCCCACGGACGCGTAACATCCGTGCCATACCACGGCCATGAAAGAGCAAAGGTGCTCCGCACATGACGCACGCACTTCCTGGTTACCTCTGCCCCGAGGACGGCACGCGCGCGGACGTCCGGACCGCCCCCTGGTCCTGCCCGGTCTGCGGCGGCCCCTGGGACCTCGACTTCACGCCCGATCCGGCCATCGCGCTGGACCCGGCGGCGGGCCCGCACTCGCTGTGGCGGTACGCGCCGGCGCTGCCGCTGCCGGGGGCGTTCTCGGTCACCCTCTCCGAGGGGCACACCCCGCTGATCCCGCTCGGGGAGCGGATTCACGCCAAGCTCGACTTCCTGATGCCCACGCTGTCCTTCAAGGACCGGGGCGCGGTGATGCTCGCCGAGCTGGCCCGGCGGCTGGGCCCGGAGCGGGTGGTCGCGGACAGCAGCGGGAACGCGGGGACCTCGGTGGCGGCGTACTGCGCGCGGGCCGGGCTGCGTTGTGAAGTTTTCGTGCCCGAGGGGACCTCGGAGAAGAAGACCGGGCCGATGCGGGCGCACGGGGCGACGGTACGGACCGTGCCGGGCGGCCGCGAGGCCGCCGCGGAGGCCGCCCGGGCGGCGGCGGACGGGCCGGGCGTCTTCTACGCGAGCCACGTCTTCAACCCCTACTTCCTGCACGGCACGAAGACGTACGTGTACGAGGTCTGGGAGGCCCTGGGCGGCCGGCTCCCCGAGGTGCTCGTCGTCCCCGTCGGCAACGGCACGCTGCTGCTGGGCGCGGCGCTGGCGGCGGCGGAGCTCGCCCGGCGCGGGGTACGGGCGCCGGTGCTGGTCGGGGTGCAGGCGGAGGCGGTGGCGCCGCTGGCGGCGGCGTTCGCCGCGGGGGCGCAGGAGGCGCGGCCGGTGGAGGAACGGCCGACCCTCGCGGAGGGCATCGCGATCCCGGCGCCGCCGCGGGCCCGCCAGATCCTGGCGGCGGTCCGCGCGTCGGGCGGCACGATCCTGACGGTCCCCGACGCCCGCGTCCGGGAGGCCCAGCGGGACCTGGCCCGCCGGGGCCTGTTCGTCGAGCCGACCGCTGCCGCGTGCTGGGCGGCGGTGGGCCCCGGCGCCCCGTCCGACCTCCTGCGCGGCCGCACGACGGTCCTCCCCCTGTGCGGAGCCGGCGCCAAGTCCGGTCTGGCGCCGTAGTCCCGCCGTCCGCGTCCACGTCGGAAAACCGCCAGCCGGATCCACCGGGTTCTGCTGAACTGACCCCATGACCACCGCACTTGAGAAGGCCGCCGCCTTCACTGCCCTGCACACCCCCACCACCCCCCTCGCCCTCGCCAACGCCTGGGACGTCGCCAGTGCCCGCATCGTCGAGGCCGCCGGCGCCCCGGCCGTGGCCACCACCAGTGCCGGGGTCGCCTGGTCGCTCGGTTCGCCCGACGGCGACGCCCTCGCCCGGGACCGGGCCCTGGACCTGATCGCCCGCGTCGCCTCCGCCGTCTCCGTCCCGGTCACCGCCGACATCGAGGGCGGCTTCGCGGCCGATGCCGCCGGGGTCGGGGAGACCGTCGCCGGCGTCCTCGCCGCCGGCGCGGTCGGCGTCAACATCGAGGACGGCACCCGGGACCCCGCCGAGCAGGCGGAGCGCCTGGCCGCCGCCCGGGCCGCCGCCGGCGCCGCCGGGGTCCCGCTGTACATCAACGCCCGCGTGGACACGTACCTCTTCGGCCTCGGGGAGAGCGCGACCCGCGTCGACGAGACCCTCGCCCGGGCCTCCGCCTACCTCGCCGCCGGCGCCAGCGGCGTCTTCGTGCCCGGGGTCACCGACCCCGCCGTGATCGCGGAGCTCGCCAAGGGCATCGACGCCCCGCTCAACGTCCTCGTCGGCCCCGGCGCCCCCTCCGTCGCCGAGCTCGGCGCCCTCGGCGTGGCCCGCGTCAGCCTCGGGTCCTGGGTGGCGGAGGCCGCGTACGCCGTCGCCCGCCGCGCCACCGAGGAGCTGCTCACCGGCGGCACCTACGGCTCGCTCGCCGGCGCCCTCCCGTACGGCGAGGTGAACGCCCTGCTCAAGAGGTGAGATACCGAGAAGCGTGCATGAGGCACCGACCATAGGATCCGGTCATGAGCACCTCGATACCGGCGGAGCCGGAGACGGCGGAGGCCGGCGCCCCCCGCCGCAGGACCAGCGGAGCCGTCTGGACCGCCCTCGCCCTCGTGTACGTCGTCTGGGGCTCGACCTACCTCGGCATCCGGATCGTCGTGCAGACCATGCCGCCGTTCCTCTCCGCCGGTGCCCGCTTCATCACCGCCGGGCTGGTCCTGGCCGGCATCGTCGCCTGGCGGTACGGGCCCTCCGCGCTGCGCGTCACCCGGGCGCAGCTCGGCTCGACGCTGGTGGTGGGCCTGCTGCTGGTGCTCGGCGGCAACGGCCTGGTCGTGCTGGCCGAGACCTCGGTGCCCTCGGGCCTGGCGGCACTGCTGGTGGCGGCGGTGCCGATGTGGGTGGTGGTGCTGCGGGCGGCCACCGGGGACCGGCCGCCCGGGCGCACCCTGGCCGGGGTGCTGGTGGGGCTCGCGGGTCTGGCGGTGCTGACCAGCCCGGGGCTGAGCGGGGAGGTCCGGCTGTCGGGCGTGCTGCTGGTCCTGGCCGGCTCGCTCGCCTGGTCGCTGGGCTCCTTCTCGGCGGGGCGGCTGCCGCTGCCGGGCAACCCCTTCACCGGCAGCGCGTACCAGATGGTGTGGGGCGGGCTCGCCGGGGTGCTCGTCGGGCTGGCGCGCGGCGAGCAGCAGGGCCTGGACCCGGCCTCCTTCTCCACCGCCTCCTGGCTGGCCCTGGGCTACCTGGTGCTGATCGGCTCGGTGGTCGGGTTCACCGCGTACGCGTGGCTGCTCCAGGCGGCCCCGCTGTCGCTGGTGTCCACGTACGCGTACGTCAATCCGGTGGTGGCCGTGGTGCTGGGCGCGCTGATCCTGGACGAGGCGCTGACCCTGCCGATCGTGCTCGGCGGCGCGGTCGTGGTGGCGGGGGTGGGCGTGATCGTCAGCACCGAGCGGCGGAAGTAGCGCCGCCGCCCGGGGTGGCGCCGCCGGCGGCTCAGCCCCGGGCGGCGGCCTCGTAGAGGGCCTTGGCCCGCTCGTCGTACAGGGCCGCCGTGGAGTCCACGTCGGTGTCCCCGCCGCTGAGCACCCCGATGAGGCGTCCCGGCTGGCCCGTGCCGCCGCGGTCGGCGATCCAGGGGCTGCCGCTGGTGCCCGTCCAGAAGCCGGCGCAGCTGATGTACAGCATGTCCGGGTCGTCGGTGTCGTGACGGGTCTGGGTGGTGCAGGAGACCGGCTTGTTCTGCGGGTTGTGGTCGGACTCGGGGTAGCCGACGACGGTGACCTCGCGCTCGTACCCGGAGGTCCAGTCCGGCCTGGGCGCCTCACCGTGCCCGACGCGCTGCTGGAGGCTGCGCCCCTGCCCGTCCGGTTCGACGGTGAGGAAGGCGAAGTCGGCGGTCTCGTCGCCCCACTTCGTCCAGCGCTCGTCCACGTGGATGGAGCGGACCTTCCACACCCCGAGGGGACGGTTGCCCGCGCCCTCGCCGGAGAAGGCGGGGGCGAAGGAGAGCTCGCCGATGGCGAGCCCGTCGTGCGCCACCTCGCCGGGCCTTCCGTCCTCGCCGGCCGGGGCGACGCAGTGCGCGGCGGTCGCGACGACGTTGCCCTTGGGGCTGTCGACCACGCTCGCCGTGCACCAGTGCTCGCCGTTGGCCATGAGCACGCCGACGGTGGGGAAGGGGTGCACCGGCTGCTCGCCGGACGCCCCGAGGAGGACGGCGGCGCACGCCGCCACGATCCCCGCGGCCGCCAGCGCGGTCGCCCCCTTCACCACGGGGCTCATCGCACGCCGGGATCGGGGGTCGGTGCCTGCATCACCTTGCTGATCCACTCCAGGGAGCCCTCCCTCATGCCACGTACGTACGATTTTCCGTTGTGCTCACCATCCTGGATCACCTGGAGCCGGGTGTGCACGGGGCCCCTGCCGTACTCCTTCATGAACTTCTCGGCCAGGTCCCGGCCGCTCTCCTTGGTGCCGATCTGGAAGTTGATGTAGACGTCGGGTCCACCCTCCCTGATGAGCTTCTCGGCGAGCTTCTCGGGGTTGTTCTCGTCCATCGCCTGCCGGTTCCCCTTCCACAGCGGGGAGTCGGGGACGAAGTCGACGCCGCTGGCGATGACCGCCTTAAAGCGGTCGGGGAACTTCAGGACGTCCTTGAAGGCGCCGAAGCCGCCCGAGGAGGAGCCCATGAAGGCCCAGCCGTCGCGGGAGGTGAAGGTGCGGAAATTGGCCCGCGCGAAATCCGGGACGTCATCGGCCATCCAGGTGCCCATCTTGGGCTCTCCGGGGATGTCGGAGCCGTCGTAGTGGTGCTTGGTGTCGGCGTTGATCACCGGCATGACCAGGATGAAGGGCAGGCTGGTGCCCTTCTTGACCCCGTCGATCACGGCCTGCTGGAGGCCGAGGCCGGGGCCCGTGCCCCAGTAGTTCTTGGGGTAGCCGCGGCCGCCGGGCAGGGAGATCAGGACCGGGAAGCCGCTCTTGGCGTACCTCGGGTCGTCGTACTCCTTGGGGACCCACACCCACACGTCGCCCGTGAAACCGGACTTCCTGCCGGTCAGGGTGGTCATCGCGATCTGCGTGCCGTCCGCGAGACGGCTGGTGCGCACGAAGTCCGACTTGGGGCCGGTGGGCATCAGCACCCCCGGGCGGATGTCCTCGGCGGCGGCGGACTCCTGGATCTTCCCGAAGGAGACCGGGTCCCCCATGTCCGAGAAGAGGCCGAACTCGTACGCCGCTCCGGCCCCGGCGGCGAGGAGGAGGGCGAGGCCTCCGCCGATGAGGATCTGGCGCTTGCTCGGGCGGCGCCCGGGGCGGCGGCCGCCCCCGGTCGCGGGGCCGCCGTCACCGCCTTGCTGGTCATACTGCACGGATTCGTTCCCGTTCCTTCTCCGGCGCCCTGGTTGGGCGCGGGTCGGACCGATAGGTCCCCCTTTTCGCTTCTACAGAGGTGTCAACGACCGTAGGGGTTGCCTGGGACCGGGGCGACGTGGCGAGGGCCACGTGGCGGACGCCGTGCGGTGGGCGGCTCGGCCTGTGGGCGGCTCGGCCGGCGGGCGGGCGGGCGGCTCAGCCGGTGGGCTCGGGCTTCGGGCCCTTGAGCACCTTGCTGATCCACTCGAGCGAGCCCTCCTTCATGCCCCGCACGTAGTGCCAGCCGTTGTGCTCGCCGTTCTGGATGTCCCGGATGGTCGTCTTGACGGGGCCCTTGCCGTACTGCTGGACGAACTTCGTCATCCGGTCCTTGCCGGACTCCTTGGTGCCGATCTGGAAGTTGATGTAGACGTCCGGGCCGCCCGCCTGGATCAGCTTGTCGGCGAGCTTCTCGGGGTTGTTCGCGTCCATCTCCGCCTGGTGGCCCTTCCAGAGCGGGGAGTCCGGGACGATCTCGCCGCCGCTGGCGATCACGGCCTTGAAGCGGTCCGGGTACTGCAGGAGCGTCTTCATGCCGACGAAGGCTCCGGAGGAGGAGCCCATGAAGGCCCAGCCGTCGCGGGACTTGTACGTACGGAAATTGGCGCGGGCGAAGTCCGGGACGTCCTCCGCGATCCAGGTGCCCATCTTGGGCTGGCCGGGTATGTCGGCGCCGTCGTAGTAGTACTTGTTGTCCGGGTTGAGCACCGGCATGATCACGACGAAGGGCAGGCTGGTCCCGGCCTGGACGCCCTCGCTGATGGCCTTCTGGAGGCCGAGGCTGCGGTCGGACCAGTAGTTGGCGGGGAAGCCGTTGCCGCCCGGGAGGGCGATGAGGACCGGGAAGGCGCTCTTGGCGTACTTCGGGTCGTCGTACTCCTTGGGGGCCCAGACCCAGACGTCCCCCTCGAAGCCCGACTTGGCGCCGGCGAGGCGGGTCTTGGCGATGATCGTGCCGTCGTCGAGCTTGGTGGTCTGCTTGAAGTCCGACTTGGGGCCGGCGGGCAGCTGCACGTCCGGGTCGCCGGTGGGGGTGGGCGAGGCGGAGGGGCTCGCGCCCTTCTTCGGGGAGCCGCCGTCCGCGGGGGCGGCCGGCGGATGGTTCTTGCCGAAGCTCACGGCCTGGCCGTTCCCGTCGAACCACTCGTTCTCGTAGGCGGCGAAACCCCCGCCGCCGAGGACCAGTGCGCCGACGACGCCCGCGCTGATCCACAGCGCGCGCCGTGACCTCCCGCGGCCCGCCGCCGGCTCGGGCGCGCGGCCGGACGACTGCTGAGGGTGCTGATCCACGAACTTCGCTCCGAACGGTCTCGGCTGCCCAGGGTCGGGGGCAGCTCAACGGACATCCCCTTGGTTAGTCCTGATGAGCGAATTCTGCGGATAGTTCCAAATCCCTGCAAAAACTTGCCCTGAACTTCAGGTTTCGGCTTGCCCCGACCCGCTCACTTCAGCGCGTCGAGCACCTCCGCGCACCGCCCCAGCAGGGCGACGAGCCGCTCGCGCTCCTCCGGCGTGAACGCGTCGGCGAGCGCCCGCTCCACCCGCACGGCGCCCGCGTCCGCGAGCTCCATCGCGGCGCGCCCCTCGGCCGTGAGGCGGGTCTCCAGCACGTTGCGGTGCCACTCGTGCGGGGTCCGCTCGACGAACCCGCGCTCGTGGAGGTTCTTCAGCACGGTGTTCATCGTCGGCGCGGTGACCCCGCAGAGCCGGGCGAGGGCCGCGGCGGAGATGCCCGGCTTCTCGGCGAGCCAGAGCAGGGCCGCGTACTGCGGAACCGTTACTGCGGCCGGCTTGCAGGCGGTGGTCTTCGCCGCGATGAGCGCCTGCTCGGCGCGCTTGACGTGCGAGCCGATGCGCTCCTCGGGGGGCATGGAGGTCATGACGGCATCTTAGGGCCCCACCACTCCTCCCCCTTCGAACCTTGCCAACCATTAGACCTCTTATTACTCTTCGAACTCACCTACCAAGAAGGACACACCCATGCGCAAGCTGTCGTACGCCGTGCCCGTAGCCGCCCTGCTGGCCCTGACCACCGCCCTCACCACCGGCGCCGCCCCGGCTCCCGCCCGCGTGTCGACGGCGTTCACCCTGCCCGGCGCGAAGGTGTACCCCGAGGGCATAGCCGCCGACGCCCGCACCGGCACCGTGTACGTGGGCTCGTACGCGGACGGCACCGTCTACCGCGCCCGCCCCGGCGCCCGCAGCGCCGAGGTGTTCCTGCCCTCCGGCACCGACGGCCGGCACACGGCCAACGGCCTGCACGTCGACGCGCGGGGCCGCCTGTGGGTCACCGACTCCACGGCCGGGGTCGCGGTGTACGACCCGGCGACGGGCACCCGCCTGGCCCACTTCGAGGTGGACCCCGCCATCCCGCACTTCGTCAACGACCTGACCATCACCCCGGACGGCACCGCGTACCTGACGGACAGCGTCCGCGCGGTGATCTACCGCGTCACCCCGGCCCAGCTGCGCGCCGGCTCGGGCACCCTGACGGCGGCCTACGACCTGAGCGGGCAGGTCACCCCGCCGCCGCCCGGCAAGTTCACCCTGAACGGCATCACCTCCGACGCGGCGGGCCGCTACCTCCTGGCGGTGGACATGACCGCCGGGGAGCTCCACCGCGTCGACCTCGCCACGGGCGCCCTCAGCCGGGTCACCCTCACGGGCGGCGACCTCAAGGCCGCCGACGGCCTCGACCTCTCCCCCGGCGGCACCCTCCGGGTGGCCCACAACGTCAGCAACACCCTGACCCGCTGGCAGCTCACCCCGGACGGCACCCGGGCCCGCCTGCTCCACACCCTGACGGACCCGTCCCTCCAGATCCCCACCACCCTGACCCACACCCCGACCCGCACCCTGGTGGTCCGCTCCCAGTTCGACAAGGGCGGCCCGATGACCCCGTCGACGGGCACCCCGACCACCTTCACGATCGCCGCGGTGCGGGGTCTGTAGCCCGGGCCCTCGCATCCGCCCGGGCGGTGTCAGTGGCGGCTGTTTCCATGGGGCCATGAACACCGTGCACACGACCGCCGCCCTCCTCCCGGACCCCGACCTGCTGCGCGCTCACCTGCGTGCGCTGGCGGTACTGGACGAGGCCATGTCCCGTGATCCACGGTCCGCCCGCTACTCCTTCTCCGCCTTCTCCGCCTTCTCCGCCGACCGGGGCCCGGCCGGGGAGGCGGCCCTGATGGTGAACGGCTCGGGGGACGAGTTCTCCGTCCTGTTCACCCCGGCGGGCGTGCTCGTCCGCGGCTTCGACCACGAGTCGCGGATGAGTCCGTACGCCACGGACGACGAGCAGGTCTGGCCCGGTGGCATCGACGACGTGCCCGCCGCCCTGCGCCCGCTCCTGGACGAACCCGCCTTCCGCGACGAGGACATCGACGTGCCGCGGGTCACCGCCTGCCTCTGGCGGGAGAGCGGCGACACCGCCTGGCGCGCCGGCACGGGCATCGAGTTCCCCGCCGGCAGCCCGGACCCGGACGGCTCCGGGCACCTCTTCCGCCTCCTCACCGACCGCTCCCCGGAGGCCGTCCAGGCCCACTTCGAGGACGAGTACGGGCGCCCCGTCCCGATCGAGGTCATCCGCCACGTCCTCGCGGGCCACCCCCTCACCCCCGAAACCGCCCGCGCCCTCAACCCGGACGCCCTCTCTGACGAGGCCCTGCTCGGCCGGATCGCCGCGAACCCCGAGGTCCACGCGTACCTCGCCTGCGACGGCGAGTTCGACCTCACCCTCACCGACCCCATCGAGCCGGCGATCGCGCTGCCGGCCGGTCTGCCGGTGGAGCCCGTGGCCGGCTGCAACGCGGGCGGCACCCACTACCTCTGCGGCCCGGCCACCCCCGGCGGCCCCCGCCCCGTCCTCTACACCGACTCGGAGGGCAGGGCCACCCTCATCGCCGAGTCCCTGGCCGAGGCGCTGACCCTGGCCATCGTCCTGCCGTCCTGGCACGACGCCCTGGCCGGGTTCCGGCCCCCGGCCCTCAACGCCGACTACCTGGAGGACAACCCGGACCACGCCACCGTCGCCGCCCGCCTCCTGGCCGCACTCCGCCTCCCCCCGGCCACGGACGCGGACGTCCTGGCCCGCCTGCTCACCACGGCCGCCCGCACCGTCCCGGACGGCTTCCTCCCCCACGTACCGGGCGACGAGGACCCCGCCTTCGACCCAATGCTCGAACCCGCCCGCCCCTCGGCCTGAGCAGGCACCACGTCGGCACGGGAACGCGGAAGGGGCCGGGCTCACGGGAGCCCGACCCCTTCCGGCCTGCGTGGTGACGCGGCGGCTACACGTTGAAGCGGAATGTCTGCGGGCTGATCCTGACCTGTGGCGTAGCCCTACACAGGGCCTTGACCTGGGATTTCCTCGTTGGGCATGCGTTGGCTCCCGAAGGCCGTTTACGAGTGTCCTGCGGACTGGCTGCGGGTGCCGAGGCAGAGAAATCCATGGCGCACCGGCCGGACCTCCCACGAGACTGCGCAGGTGAGCGACCGCTACCCCTGTCCCTGCTGCGGGCACCGCGTGCTCGACGCCATGCCCGGCTCCTACGAGATCTGCCCCGTCTGCTTCTGGGAGGACGACGGGGTCCAGTTCCGCTGGCCGACCATGGACGGCGGAGCGAACAAGGTCTCCCTGATCGAGGCCCAGCTCAACTACCAGGACTTCGGCGCCTGCGACCAGCACGGCCGGCAGTACGTTCGCCCTCCGGCCGCGGACGAGCCGCTCGACCCCGCCTGGCGCCCCATCGACCCGACCCGCGACTCCTTCGAGGACTGGGACGCGGACGAACGCACCCCGTGGCCCGACGACCGCTCGGTGCTCTGCTGGTGGCTCCCCACCTTCTGGCGCCGCGACCATCCGACGTCATGACCTCCCACATCGAGCGACTCGTCCAGCAGCTCGACGGCGATGCCGGCGTGTCCTACGACACCCGCGCGGAACTGATCTGGCTCGGCTCCGCCGCCACCCCCGCCATCATCGACGGCCTGCCCTCCCTCGGCGGCTTCGGCCAGCTGACCGCCATCGAGGTCTTCCAGCAGGTGGGCGACCCCCGCTGCGGCCCCGCGCTCATCGGACTGCTGGACAGCGGCAACCCGACCGTCCGCGAGTGGGCTGCGATCGCCCTGGCGAGCCTGGAGATCGAGGGCGCAGTCGAGCCCCTCCGTCGCGCCTACCGCGCCTGCCTGGAACGGGCCACCCCGCCGGACTGGACCGAGCCCGACGGCATCCGCTGGGCCCTGACCGAACTCGGTGCCCGCACTCCTGTCGTCCCGCCGCTCACCGCGCGCCTACGCGCCATCGCTGCGGACGACGCCCCTGGCTGGCCCTCGGCCCACTTCACGGAGATCATCGACGACCTTGCCGGCCACGCCCAGGTGATCCTCTACTCCCAGTTCTGGCGGGTGGACGCTGGCCGCACGTACGGCATCTCCGGCACTGCTCTGGACTGGGAACTCGACTGGACCGCGCCCTGGGAGCACCTGGTCGAGGAGTCCCGCACCTGGTCCCTACTGGAAGCCTCCGAAGCCCCCACCGGCGACAACATCTTCGTCGCCCCCAGCTGGATCGACCGTACCGACCTGTACCCGGAGAGGTGACGATGCCATCCCAGCACCCCAAGAAAACCGGCTACGGCTACGTGATCGAGCGCTACGTCACGAGGAAGGACTCGGACCACCCGCGCTACCTCGAACTGAACAGCGCGCGCGTCCTGCGGCCGGGGTGGCCGCACGCCAAACGCTTCGCCCGCCACCTGATCGACGACGCCGCCACCATCACCGACGCCGAACTGGAAGCCCTACTCGCCTACGAATGGCGCTCGCGCCTCACAGCCGCCTGGCTGATCGGTGTCGATCGCCGTGAATCGTTCCGCAAGCGCATCGGCAACCTGCTCCTGGCCAGCGAGGTCTGCTACTCCGGCGGCGCCTACTGCTTCGCCTTGGCCCGCTTCGGCACGCACGCGGACGCCGAGATCCTGACTACCTACCTCGACCGCTACCTCCCCCGCACCGACCTGCACTACGACCAGCCCGACGCACTTGGCGCCCTCCTCCACCTCGACGCCCGCCTCGGCACCAACCACGCCAACCGCTTCACGGAGCCCGACGGCCTCTGGGACCACTGGGGCAAGGGCGTGGGACGCCTCGGCTACCCCAGCCACACCCCCGCCGAGCTGCGCCGATGGACGGACCTCCACTGCGCCTTCGCCAACGGCTGGTCCCGCCCGTAATCGGGGTGCATCGGCCCCCGAGCGTGCTGGGGCAGGGCCGCACCAGAGGTGCGCGAGTCTCCGCCCCGTCGCCTGTCAGCCAAGCACAGCCCGTCGCGCCCGCAGATGCTCGCCGACAGGGGTGAGCGACGAGGGGCGGACATCTACGAAGGGCACCGGACCCCACGCCCTTCGGCATTACTACGCCAGCATGCTGATCAAGCACGGCGAGTTCGTGAAGACGCTCTCCGAGCGCCTCAACCACACCAACGCGGCCATGACGCTGAACATCTGCCCCCATCTGTGGCCCGACTCCGAGGAGCGGACCCGGGCCGCCGTCGACAAGGCGGACGTGGACCAGTCCGCCGATGCTCAGCTACAGGTCGACGAAGCGGCGTAGCCGCTCCCCCCGCGCGCTGACCGAAGTCAGCACGCTGCGGACTCTGCGCGGACCGCAAGAATGACCTGCGAAAACGTGGTTCTGGAAGTGGTGATCCAGCACCCATCCAGCACGGTGCGGACTCATCCAGCACATCCAGCACGCGCGTCCGCCTCGAAGGCAGGCCGCCCACCGAAGACATTGTGTACACATGGGACACTCGGTACGCTTGAGCGCATGACGCAGCCGCTGCCCATAGAGTCCATTCGCGATGTGCGCGCCCATCTGGCGGAGGTCGTGGAGCGCGCGGACCGCGACGACGTGCCCACGGTGATCACTCGCCGAGGCAAGGAAGTCGCCGCCGTCGTCTCCATCGAGGTTCTGCGCAAGTACCAGGAGTGGGAAGAGCGCGAGATCAACCGGATCATCGACGAGCGCCTGGCCAACCCCGCACGCGGCATCCCGATCGAGGACATCATGAGGGAGACGCTGGCGCGCGGTGAGTGAGTACCGAACCCTCTTCCGCCCCGAGGCGCAGGCCGAGCTCCGGAAGATCCCCCGCGACATGGCGCTGCGCATCCTGGCCAGACTGACAGAGCTGGAGACCGACCCTTTCGGCTTCAACACCACCGCTCTCGTATCCCAGCCTGAGCGCCGCCGCCTGCGGGTCGGCGACCATCGCGTCGTCTACACCGCCGAGAACGGGGAGCTCGTGGTGTGGGTGGTACACGTCGGGCACCGTTCCAGGGTCTACGAGACCTGATCGCCACGTCGTCCCGGGAACGCCGAAGGGGCCGGGCTCACGGGAGCCCGACCCCTTCCGGCCTGCGTGGTGACGCGGCGGCTACACGTTGAAGCGGAACTCGACCACGTCGCCGTCCTGCATGACGTAGTCCTTGCCCTCCATGCGGGCCTTGCCCTTCGCGCGGGCTTCCGCGACCGAGCCGCATTCGACCAGGTCCGCGAAGGAGATGACCTCCGCCTTGATGAAGCCGCGCTGGAAGTCGGTGTGGATCACGCCGGCCGCCTCGGGGGCGGTGGCGCCCTGCTTGATGGTCCAGGCGCGGGTTTCCTTCGGGCCGGCCGTCAGGTAGGTCTGGAGGCCCAGGGTGGCGAAGCCGACGCGGCCGAGGGTGGCCAGGCCGGGCTCGTCCTGGCCGACCGACTGGAGGAGCTCCAGGGCTTCCTCGTCGTCGAGCTCGGCGAGGTCCGCCTCCAGCTTGGCGTTGAGGAAGATGGCCTCCGCCGGGGCGACCAGGGCGGACTGCTCGGCCTTGAAGGCCTCGTCCGTCAGCTCGTCCTCGTCGACGTTGAAGACGTAGAGGAACGGCTTCGTGGTGAGCAGGTGCAGCTCGTGCAGGAGGTCGCCCTGCTCGGTGCCCTTGGTGATGCCCTGGGAGAAGAGGGTGTCGCCGTTCTCCAGGATCTTCTGGGCCTTCTCGGCCGCCGCCAGGACCGCGACCTTGTCCTTCTGGAGGCGGGACTCCTTCGTCAGGCGGGGGACGGCCTTCTCGATGGACTGGAGGTCGGCGAGGATCAGCTCGGTGTTGATCGTCTCGATGTCGTCCTTGGGCGAGACCTTGCCGTCGACGTGGACGACGTTCTCGTCCTTGAAGGCGCGGATGACCTGGCAGATCGCGTCCGACTCGCGGATGTTCGCGAGGAACTTGTTGCCCAGGCCCTCGCCCTCCGAGGCGCCGCGCACGATGCCGGCGATGTCGACGAAGTCGACCGTGGCGGGGAGGATCCGCTGGGAGCCGAAGATCCCGGCCAGGACGCCGAGGCGCTGGTCCGGGACGCCGACGACGCCGATGTTCGGCTCGATGGTGGCGAACGGGTAGTTGGCCGCCAGTACGTCGTTCTTGGTCAGGGCGTTGAACAGGGTCGACTTGCCGACATTCGGCAGACCGACGATTCCGATCGTGAGCGACACGTTGGCGACTTCCCGTAGCTGAGTGGGGGCGGCGGCCCGGACTGGGCCGTCTGACAGTTTACTTTCCCGATGAGCGCACATGGTTGTACGCGTGTCCGGGCGGGCTGGGCGGGGGGTCGCGCCTAGGTTGGTGGGGTGGAGCGATACAGGATGCGTTCGGTACGTCACCCGCAGGTGCCCGCCCAGGCGGGGCGGCGCCCCCGACCCCCCGCGCCGGCCGGCCGGCGGATGCCGCGGCCGCGGCTGACCGGGCTCGGCGGCGGGCTGTTCGCCTGTGCGGCGATGCTGCTGGTGGCCGGGGTGTGCTGGCTGCTCTTCGACTCCTCCCTGTTCGCGTACGGGCTGCTCTTCCTGCCCGTGGCCGCCGCCACCGCCCTGTGGGTGCGGCCGGCCGACCTGATCACCGCGCCGGTGTCCGTGCCGATCGCCTTCGCGGCCGGGGTGTGGCCCGTCTCCGGGGGCTCCGGCGGCTTCGGCGGTGAGCTCATGGGGGTGGTGTCGGCGCTGTCCCTGCACGCCGGGTGGCTGTACGCGGGGACGCTGGTGGCGGGGCTGATCGCGCTGGTGCGGCGGGCCGCGCTGAGCGGGCGCCGCCGGGCCGCCGCGGCCCGGCGGACCGCAGGCGGGACCGGCGGGGCCGGCGGGGCCGGAAGGACCGGAAGGACCGGCGGGAGCGGCGGCGGGAGCCGGAGCCGGAGCGCCGGCCGGAGCAGCGCCGCCTACTGACCGGTCAGCGGGTGAGGCCGTCGCGCGCCGCCATCGCCGCGCCGACGATGCCCGCGTTGTTCTGGAGCTTCGCGGGGACGATCGGCGCCCGGACGTTCTCCAGCAGGGGGACGAACTTGTCCGGCTTGCGGCTGACGCCGCCGCCGAGGATGAAGAGGTCCGGGGAGAAGAGCATCTCCACGTGCGCCAGGTACTTGTCCAGCCGGCGCGCCCAGCGCTCCCAGCTGAGGTCCCCGTCCTCCTTGGCCTTCACCGAGGCCCGGGTCTCCGCGTCGTGGCCCTTGAGCTCCAGGTGGCCCAGCTCGGTGTTGGGCACGAGCCGGCCGTCGCGGAAGAGGGCGCTGCCGATGCCGGTGCCCAGGGTGAGCAGGACGACCGTGCCGGGCACCCCGCGCCCCGCCCCGTACGTCATCTCGGCGATGCCGGCCGCGTCGGCGTCGTTGAGGACGGTGACCTGGCGGCCGCCGAGCCGTTCGGTCAGCAGGGCCGCCGCGTCGAGGCCGATCCAGGCCTTGTCGACGTTGGCGGCGGTCCGGGTCACGCCGTGGGTGACCACCCCGGGGAAGGTGACGCCGACCGGGCCGTCCCAGGAGAAGTTCCGGACGACCTCGACGACGCCTCCGGCCACCCCCTCGGGGGTGGCCGGATGTGGTGTCAGTACCTTGTGGCGCTCCTGCGCCGGCTCGCCGCGGTCCAGGTCCACGGGAGCGCCCTTGATCCCCGTACCGCCGATGTCCACACCGAAGATCTGCATGGACTCACCGTACGAAGGTGCCGCCGTGCGGGCTACTCGTCGGAGGCTCCGGCCACCAGTTCGGCGGCCTCGGTGCGCAGGTCCCGGCGCAGCTCCTTGGGGAGCGAGAAGACGATGGACTCCTCGGCCGTCTTGACGATCTCCACGTCGGCGAAGCCGCGCGCGGCCAGCCACTCCAGGACCTCTTCGACGAGGACCTCCGGCACGGAGGCGCCCGAGGTCAGGCCGACGGTGGTGACGCCCTCCAGCCAGGCCTCGTCGATCTCGCTGGCGAAGTCGACCAGGTGCGCGGCGCGGGCGCCGGCGTCCAGGGCGACCTCGACGAGGCGGATGGAGTTCGAGGAGTTCTTGGAGCCGACGACGATGACCAGGTCGGCGTCGGCGCCCATCGCCTTGACGGCGGCCTGGCGGTTGGAGGTGGCGTAGCAGATGTCGTCGCTGGGCGGGGAGACGAGCAGCGGGAACTTGGTCTTCAGCGCGTCGACCGTCTCCATCGTCTCGTCGACGGAGAGGGTGGTCTGGGAGAGCCAGACGACCTTGGACTCGTCGCGGACCTCGACCTTGGCCACGTCGTCGGGGCCGTCGACGATGGTGATGTGGTCGGGGGCCTCACCGGAGGTGCCGATGACCTCCTCGTGGCCCTCGTGGCCGATGAGGAGGATGTCGAAGTCCTCGTTGGCGTAGCGGATCGCTTCCTTGTGGACCTTGGTGACCAGCGGGCAGGTCGCGTCGATCGTCGCGAGCCGGCCGCGCGCCGCCTCCTCGTGCACCACGGGGGCCACGCCGTGCGCGGAGAACATGACGATGTTGCCCGGGGGGACCTCCTCCGTCTTCTCGACGAAAATGGCGCCCTTCTTCTGCAGCGTCTGGACGACGTACTTGTTGTGCACGATCTCGTGGCGGACGTAGACCGGGGCGCCGTACTGTTCGAGGGCCTTCTCGACGGCGATCACGGCGCGGTCCACTCCCGCGCAGTAACCGCGCGGGGCGGCGAGCAGGACGCGGCGGGAGGCGGGTGCGGGGGCAGTCATACGCTCCATCGTACGGGGGGCTCCAGGAGGCCGGAGGTCCCCCGTCCGGCAGAGACTGGGTCGAACGTCCGTCCTCACCGCCCCCCGGAGGAACGATGGCAGCCGCTGTGGATCCCGGTACGGCCGCGCGCCCCGCACTGCGGCGGAACCTGGGCTTCCGGGACCTGGTGGTCTACGGGCTGCTGTTCATCGCCCCCATGGCGCCGGTCGGGGTCTTCGGCACGCTGGACGCGAAGTCGCACGGGGCGGTGGCGCTGGTCTACCTGGTCGCGACGGGGGCGATGGGGTTCACGGCGTTCTCGTACGCGCAGATGGTGCGGGTGGCCCCGCAGGCGGGGTCGGTGTTCACCTACGCCCGCAAGGGGCTGGGCGAGGGGCCGGGGATGATCGCCGGGTGGATGGCGGCGCTGGACTACCTGCTGATCCCGGCGGTGGCGTACCTGTTCTCGGGGATCGCGATGAACGCGCTGGTGCCACAGGTCTCGCGGTGGGTGTGGACGGCGCTGGCCGTGGTGGTGACGACCCTGCTGAACCTGTGGGGGGTGCGGGCGGCCGCGCGGGTGGGGTTCGCGGTGCTGGCGATGGAGATCGCGGTCCTGCTGGTGTTCCTGGTGTCGGCGGTGACGGTGCTGGTACGGGACGGGGCGCGGCGCGGGTGGCTGTCGCCGCTGACGGGTGACGGTTCGGCGGGGTTCTCGACGGCGGCGGTGGTGGGGGCGGTGTCGGTGGCGGTGCTGTCGTACCTGGGCTTCGACGCGATCGCCTCGTTCGCGGAGGAGGTGACGGGGGGCGGTGCGCGGGTGGCCCGGGCGGTGCTGTTCTGCCTGGGGCTGACGGGGGTGCTGTTCGTGGCGCAGACGTATCTGGCGGCGCTGCTGGCCCCGTTCCCGGCGGCGGAGCTGGCGGCGGATCCGGCGTTGCAGGGGCCGGCGTTCTATACGGCGGTCGAGGCGTCGGTGGGGGGCTGGCTGCACGATCTGGTGGCGGTGAGCAAGGCGGTGGGGGCGGCGTTCGCGGCGCTGGCGGGGCAGGCGGCGGCGGGGCGGCTGCTGTTCGCGATGGCCCGGGAGCGGCGGCTGCCCGGGGTCCTGGCCCGGACCTCGGGGGGTACGCCGAGGGTGGCGCTGCTGGTGGCGGCGGCGGTGACGCTGGTGGCGGCGGTGTGGGCGGCCCGGCGCGACGACGGGCTGGACCATCTGGTCTCGGTGGTGGACGTGGGGGCGCTGGTGGCGTTCACCCTGTTGCACGCGTCGGTGGTGGGCTGGTTCGTGGTGCGGCGCATGGAGGGGCCGCCGAGCTGGGGCAGGCACCTGGTGGCGCCGGTGCTGGGGGCGGCGGTGACGGTCGCGGTGATCGTGGAGGCCTCCCCGGCGGCGCAGGCGGTGGGGGTGCTGTGGCTGGCGGTGGGGCTGGGGGTGCTGTTCTTCCAGCGGGGCCGGACGGGGGCCCGTACGGGACCCGACACCCCGCCCGGGGCCTGAGCCCCTGTCAGCGGCGCCGGTTAGCCTCCTTGCATGGGTCTGAATACGTCGGCGGAGGCGCCGCTGCCGGTCGGTCAGGTGTCCCGGCTCATCGGGGGCTGGATCGACCGGCTGGGCCAGGTGTGGGTGGAGGGGCAGATCACGCAGCTGTCCCGGCGGCCGGGGGCGGGGGTCGTGTTCCTGACGCTGCGCGACCCGTCGCACGACATCTCCGTCAGCGTGACCTGCTTCCGTCAGGTCTTCGACGAGGTCGCGGACGTGGTCTCGGAGGGCGCGCGGGTCGTCGTCCTGGCGAAGCCGGAGTGGTACGCGCCGCGCGGGCAGCTGTCCCTGCGGGTCACGGAGATACGGCCCGTCGGCATCGGGGAGCTGCTGGCGCGGCTGGAGCGGCTCAAGCGGTCGCTGGCGTCGGAGGGGCTGTTCGCGCTGGAGCGCAAGAAGCCGCTGCCGTTCCTGCCGCAGCTGATCGGTCTGGTCGTGGGGCGCGCCTCGGCGGCCGAGCGGGACGTGCTGGAGAACGCCCGGCGGCGCTGGCCGGCGGTGCGCTTCGAGGTGCGCAACGTGGCCGTGCAGGGGGTGCACGCGGTGCCGCAGGTGGTGCGGGCGGTCAAGGAGCTGGACGCCCTGGACGAGGTCGACGTGATCATCGTGGCGCGGGGCGGCGGCAGTGTGGAGGACCTGCTGCCGTTCTCGGACGAGGAGGTCGTGCGGACGGTCGCGGCGGCCCGTACGCCGGTGGTCTCGGCGATCGGGCACGAGCCGGACTCCCCGCTGCTGGACCTGGTGGCGGACCTGCGGGCGTCGACTCCGACGGACGCGGCGAAGAAGGTGGTGCCGGACGTCGGTGAGGAGCTGGAGCGGGTGCGCCAGCTCCAGGGCCGGGGCCTGCGGGCGCTGCGGGGGCTGCTGGAGCGGGAGGAGCGCGGGCTGGCGCACGCGCTGGCGCGGCCGGTGTTCGTCCATCCGCAGCGGATGGTGGAGACCCGGGAGGACGAGCTGGAGGCCCTGCTGGCCCGCAGCCGGCGCACGCTGGGGCACCTGCTGGACCGGGCGGAGTCGGAGCTGGAGCACACCCGGGCCCGGGTGGTGGCGCTGTCGCCTGCGGCCACGATGGAGCGCGGGTACGCGGTGCTCCAGCGGGCGGACGGGCACGTGGTGCGGGCGCCCGGGGAGGTCGCGCCGGGCGAGGAGCTGCGGGCGCGGGTGGCCGAGGGCGAGTTCGCGGTGACCGTCCTGGAGGCCCGCTCGGGAACCGGTACGGACGGACACGTTCCGGCAACAAAGTCGCTGTAACACACATCTACGATGGGACACGGGAATGTCTGAGACCGATACCGCGCTGGGCTACGAGCAGGCCCGCGACGAGCTCGTCGAGGTCGTCCGCAGACTGGAGGCCGGCGGCACCTCGCTGGAGGAGTCGCTCGCGCTCTGGGAGCGCGGCGAGGAGCTGGCGCGGGTGTGCCGGCACTGGCTGGAGGGGGCCCGCGCCCGGCTGGACTCGGCGCTGGCGGCCCGGGAGGCCGCGGAGGCGGCCGACGGGGGCGGCTCCGGGGAGTGATCCGGATCACCCGCAAAGGAAAGTAGTTGAATTTTCATCTACTTTTGTCCTACAGTCGGGTCACCGCTTCACCTCCGTACAGAAGAAGGCTTACCGATGTCTCTCGTGCTCGACGCCGCTGCTCAGGACCTGCTGTTCCGCGAGGCCCGCACCGCCAACTCGTTCTCCGACGAGCCGGTGACCGACGAGCAGGTCCAGGCCATCTACGACCTGGTGAAGTACGGCCCGACCGCCTTCAACGGCACCCCGCTGCGCATCACCCTGGTCCGCTCGGCCGAGGCCCGCGAGCGCCTGGTGAACCTGATGTCGGACGGCAACAAGGCCAAGACCGCCGCCGCCCCGCTGGTCGCGATCCTCGCCGCGGACAACGAGTTCCACGACGAGTTCGACACCCTCCTGCCGCACTACCCGCAGGTCAAGGACTTCTTCACCGAGCGCCCGGCCCGCGAGGCCTTCGCCGCCCGCAACGCCATGCTGCAGGCCGCCTACTTCATCGTCGGCGTCCGCGCCGCCGGCCTGGCCGCCGGCCCGATGACCGGTGCCGACCTCGAGGGCATCAGCAAGGAGTTCCTCGACGGCGACCACTCCGCCCTGATGGTCGTCAACATCGGCAAGCCGGGCGAGGACGCCTTCCACCCCCGCTCGCCGCGCCTGTCCTACGACGAGGTCATCACCACCGTCTGAGCCCCGGCCCGACGGATACGCGCAAAGGCCGCCCGCCCCGGTTCCCCCGGGCGGGCGGCCTTTCGCGTAGGTACGGACGTACGGACGGACGTACGGACGGACGTCCGTCCGGCGCGGGGCGCCGGGGGGGCTCACTGCCCCTGCTTGAACTCCAGCGCCGCCGCCAGCGTGCCCAGCTGCTCGAAGGAGCCCGTGCCGGTGACCACCGTCACGTAGCCCTGGTCCTGGCGGACCAGCGCGTCGTACTTCTCGCCGTCCCAGCGCTCCCAGGCGCGGTCGCCGACCTGCTGGGTCTGCCCGGTGGGCGCGGCCTTCTGGGTGAGCTTCTCCAGGTTCTTCTTCGAGGCGTCCGTGGACTGCTCGATCGCCACGTACTGCTTCTCCGGGTCCAGGAAGCCCAGGTGCCAGGCGTTGGCGTTCTTGCGCTCGAAGGTGACCGACGTCGCCCGCCACTGCTCCGGCAGGCCCACGGGCGCCGCCACCGGGTACGGGGCCGCGCGGCGGGCCGTCAGGGTCTCCACCCGGTAGTCCACCGTGCGCGTCGGGTCGGCTTTGTCGTCGTGCGGGATGAACATGTAGATACCCGCCACCACGACACCGATCACCGCCAGCGACCGGACCATGTCCCAGACCGTCTGCTTGCCTTTCATACCTGCCACCCCACCATCGTCCCGCATGGCAGACGGCGATCACCGCCGGGGGTCGGCGTGGCGGCTGGGGCACGCGGCGCGCGAGGGGCGTACGGTGTCCGCTCAGCCGGACGGCCCGACCGATAATCCGCTCATAAGTGACCCGCTCTGCTCAATATGTCGACGAACCGATAGAGTTCCCACACCCTCACACTCCGGCCGTCGTCGTACAGAAAGGTGCGCTCCGATGACCGAGCACAACCTGCCGCCCCAGCTCGAAGTCGCCCCCGACTCGCCTGACCGCAACCTCGCCCTGGAACTCGTACGGGTCACCGAGGCTGCGGCGCTCGCCGCGGGCCGGTGGGTCGGCCGTGGCGACAAGATCGGCGCCGACGGCGCCGCGGTCAACGCGATGCGGACCCTGATCTCCACCGTCTCGATGAACGGCGTCGTCGTCATCGGCGAGGGGGAGAAGGACGAAGCACCGATGCTCTTCAACGGCGAACACGTCGGTGACGGCACCGGTGCCGAGGTCGACATCGCCGTCGACCCCATCGACGGCACGACCCTGAACGCCAAGGGCATGCCGAACGCCATCGCCGTCCTGGCCGCCGCCGACCGCGGCACCATGTTCGACCCGTCCGCGGTCTTCTACATGGACAAGCTGGTCACCGGCCCCGAGGCCGCCGACTTCGTCGACATCAACGCCCCCGTCTCGGTCAACATCCGCCGGGTCGCCAAGGCCAAGAGCATCGCCCCCGAGGACGTCACGGTCGTCATCCTGGACCGCCCCCGCCACGAAGGCATCGTCAAGGAGATCCGCGAGACCGGCGCCCGGATCAAGTTCATCTCCGACGGTGACGTCGCCGGCTCGGTCATGGCGGTGCGCGAAGGCACCGGCGTCGACCTGCTCATGGGCATCGGCGGCACCCCGGAGGGCATCATCTCGGCCTGCGCCATAAAGTGCCTCGGCGGCACCATCCAGGGCAAGCTCTGGCCCAAGGACGAGGCCGAGCGCCAGAAGGCCATCGACGCCGGCCACGACCTGGACCGCGTCCTGACCACCAACGACCTGGTGTCCGGCGAGAACGTCTTCTTCGTCGCCACCGGCATCACGGACGGCGAGCTGCTGCGCGGCGTCCACTACCGCTCGGAGACGGCGACCACGTCCTCGCTGGTCATGCGCTCGAAGTCGGGCACGATCCGGCAGATCGACTCCACGCACCGGCTGTCGAAGCTCCGCGCCTACAGCGGCATCTCCCTGGGCCGCGCCCAGTAGGGAGCGCCCTGCGGCCGATGACGCCACAGACACGCCTGAGGGGCGGTCCCCGTGCGGGGGACCGCCCCTCGGGCGTGTCCGGTACGGATGTACGGATCAGGCGGCGGTACGGGGTCAGGCGGCGGTACGGGTCAGCCGGCTGCGGCGACCGGCCCGGCCGCGCCGGGCAGCAGCTCGGCGGCGCGGCGCCGCCTGCGGCCCAGCACCACCCGCCGCTCGGCGGCCGTCAGGCCGCCCCAGACCCCGTACGGCTCCGGCTGGAGCAGGGCGTGCTCCCGGCAGGCCACCATCACGGGACAGCGCGCGCACACCCGCTTGGCGGCCTCCTCGCGGGCCAGCCGGGCCGCGGTCGGCTCCTTGGACGGTGCGAAGAAGAGCCCCGCCTCGTCCCTGCGGCACACCGCCTCCGTGTGCCAGGGGCCGTCCTCCTCTTCCCTCGCCGCCACCCGTGGCTTCGGCACGGCTGCCGGGCGCGCCTGAAGGCTCTGGACGGCGGCTGCCTGCACGGACTGATGCGGCGGATGCGGCACGGTCTACTCCTGACGACGTATACGCGAGCGAGAGACGATGCACCTGTCCCTACCCGCTGCGCGTGCCCCTATGCACCGGTGACGGCGGGCCGGACGCGGTTCGTCCGAAACCCGCCCACCCCCGCCCCCCTACCCCGCCCGCCCCGGGCCGACCGCCGGGCGGGCCCGGGGCGGGCCCGGCGGCCGGGTCAGCCGAGTCGCTTGCGGAGCCGGCCGGCGAGGTCGACCAGGCGGGCGCCGAGCTTGGGGCGGGCCTCGATGTTGCCGAGCAGGGCGAAACCGCGGACGATCACGACCGGCGCCTGGGGGTCGGCGGCCGCGCCCTCGCCGCGCACCTCGAAGTTGCCGAGGACCCCGCTGCCGTAGCCGCGCAGGGTGACGTTCTCCGGGACCAGGATCTCGACGTTGCCGAGGACCGAGACCACGTTGAACTCGGTGAGCTGCTGCTCGAAGACCGCCTCGGTGAGGTCGATCGTGATGTCGCCCAAGACGGAGACGGCGCGGGTGTGCGCCCCCGGGCGCCAGCGGCCCCTGCGGGCGGAGCTGCTGCACACGGCCACCACGGACTCGACCGGGCCGGTGCCCGGGGAGGCGGGGGCCGGGGCGGCGGCCCGGTGGGCGCCGGCGGCGGCGGCGCCGGCCGGCAGGTCCCGGACGAGCACCTCCAGCTCCCCCACCGTCTTGACCGCGTAGAGGGTGTCCAGGCGCTCGGAGTGCTCGTCGGCGGTCAGCCGGCCCTCCGCGAGGGCGTCGGCGAGGATCTGCGCGATCCGGTCCCGGTCGGCGTCGGAGGCGCGCAGCCTGCCGGCGGCCGGGGCGGAGGGGGCGACGGGCGCCTCGGGAGCGGGCGCGGGGGCAGGGGCGGCGGGGTGCTTTTCCAGGTCCACGACGGTCAGCATAGCGAGACACGATAGATCGCGATACTGGCCGGTGAGCCTTACCTCACAGACGAGCCCGCGCCGGGAGGTTCTACGCTGGATAGCCGCGCTGCCAAATCGGGCGTCAGCGCTGTCTGCCGAGTGAGGATTGGCCACCATGCCGGAGTTCGCGTACACCGACCTGCTGCCCTTGGGCGAGGACACCACCCCCTACCGGCTGGTGACCTCCGAGGGCGTCTCGACCTTCGAGGCCGACGGGCGTACGTTCCTCAAGGTCGAGCCGGAGGCGCTGCGCAAGCTCGCCGAGGAGGCCATCCACGACATCCAGCACTTCCTGCGCCCCGCGCACCTCGCGCAGCTGCGCCGCATCATCGACGACCCGGAGGCGAGCGCGAACGACAAGTTCGTCGCCCTCGACCTGCTGAAGAACGCCAACATCGCGGCGGCCGGCGTGCTCCCGATGTGCCAGGACACGGGCACGGCGATCGTCATGGGCAAGCGCGGCCAGAACGTGCTGACCGAGGGCGGGGACGAGGCGGCCCTCTCGCGCGGCATCTACGACGCCTACACCCGGCTCAACCTGCGCTACTCGCAGATGGCCCCGCTGACCATGTGGGAGGAGAAGAACACCGGCTCGAACCTGCCCGCGCAGATCGAGCTCTACGCGACCGACGGCGGCGCGTACAAGTTCCTCTTCATGGCCAAGGGCGGCGGCTCGGCCAACAAGTCCTTCCTCTACCAGGAGACCAAGGCGGTCCTCAACGAGGCCTCCATGATGAAGTTCCTGGAGGAGAAGATCCGTTCGCTCGGTACGGCGGCCTGCCCGCCGTACCACCTGGCGATCGTGGTCGGCGGCACCTCCGCCGAGCACGCGCTCAAGACCGCCAAGTACGCCTCCGCGCACTACCTGGACGAGCTCCCCCGCGAGGGCTCCCCGCTCGGCCACGGCTTCCGCGATGAGGCCCTGGAGCAGCAGGTCTTCGAGCTGACGCAGAAGATCGGCATCGGCGCCCAGTTCGGCGGCAAGTACTTCTGCCACGACGTCCGCGTGGTGCGCCTGCCCCGCCACGGCGCCTCCCTCCCGGTGGCCATCGCGGTGTCCTGCTCCGCCGACCGCCAGGCCGTCGCGAAGATCACCGCCGAGGGCGTCTTCCTGGAGCAGCTGGAGACCGACCCGGCGCGCTTCCTGCCGGAGACCACCGACGCGCACCTCGACGAGTCGGCCGACGTGGTCCGCATCGACCTGAACCAGCCGATGGACGACATCCTGGCGACGCTGACCAAGCACCCGGTCAAGACCCGCCTCAGCCTCACCGGACCTCTGGTCGTGGCCCGCGACATCGCGCACGCCAAGATCAAGGAGCGGCTGGACGCGGGCGAGGGCATGCCGCAGTACCTCAAGGACCACCCGGTGTACTACGCCGGCCCGGCCAAGACCCCCGAGGGCTACGCCTCCGGCTCCTTCGGCCCGACCACGGCCGGCCGCATGGACTCCTACGTCGAGCAGTTCCAGGCGGCGGGCGGCTCCAAGGTGATGCTGGCCAAGGGCAACCGCTCGCAGCAGGTGACCGACGCGTGCGGCGCCCACGGCGGCTTCTACCTCGGCTCCATCGGCGGCCCGGCGGCCCGCCTGGCGCAGGACTGCATCAAGAAGGTCGAGGTCCTGGAGTACGAGGAGCTCGGCATGGAGGCGGTCTGGAAGATCGAGGTCGAGGACTTCCCGGCGTTCATCGTCGTGGACGACAAGGGCAACGACTTCTTCCAGAACCCGGCCCCGGAGCCGACGTTCACCCACATCCCGGTCCGCGGCCCGGGCCTGTAGCAGCGAGAGGGGCCCGCACCGACCGGTGCGGGCCCCTCTCGTTCGTCACTGCTCGTCGGCGGCGGGGGGCGGGTCGCTCTCCATCGCGGCCAGGGCCCTTTGCGAGACCTCGATGTCGAACTCAAGCAGGTCCCGGCTGAACTTGTCCGGATCCTTCTCGTAGAGGGCCCTGCCACGCTCGGACGTGAAGGCGGAGGCGGGAACCGCGTCCTGACCTTCCGGCACGAACTTGAGCACCTCCTCCTCGGCGGCCAGCGCCGTCAGCATCGCCCCCCGGTACTGGTGACGCTCGTACTCGGGCGCGTTGAGAGCCCCGAGCGCGGCCCAGCGGCCGTAACGGCTCGCGACCTCGGCGAATTCACCCGGATCGATGATCTCGGACGGCTTGTCCCCGCCGTACGCGGGCGGAGGGGGCGGGATCTCGTCGTCCATCACGAAGGCGAAACGCCTGTCCCGCCCACAGGCACGGCACGCCCCCTCGTACACCGTCACGAGGTCCTCGCCCTGCTGCTCCAGATGATGCCGCCGCTCGAAACCACCGCTACCCCCGCACTCACACGGGTGCAGATCCATGTACAAGTGCGCTTCCAGGGAAGAACGGGCTTTCAACATGACATGATCATAAAGTCCGCTATGCGGCCCGCCCATGGCGCGAAACCTCCCCGTCGGTGCGGGCCCCTCTTCTTCGTCAGTGCTCGTCGGCGGCGGGGGGCGAGGGGCTGTCGAGAGCGGCGAGGGCCCTGTTCGTGGCATTCAGCTTGCGCTCGAGGCTGTCCCGGCTGAATTTGCCGGGGTCCCTCTCGTAGCGGGCCCTGCCGCGCTCAGACGTGAAGGCGGAGGCGGGAACCGCGTCCTGGCCCTCCGGAATGAACTTGAGCACCTCCTGCGCGGCTGCCAGGGCGGCCACCATCGCACCCCGGTACTTGTGGTGCTCGGACTCGGCGGAATTGAGCGCCCCGAGCGAAGCCCAGTTGCCGTAACGGCTCGCGACCTCCGCAAACTCGCCCGGATCGATGATCTCGGACGGCTTGTCCCCGCCATAGGCGGGCGGAGGCGGCGGGATCTCCTCGTCCATCACGAACGCGAAACGCCTGTCCCGCCCACAGGCACGGCACGCCCCCTCGTACACCGTCACGAGGTCCTCGCCCTGCTGCTCCAGATGATGCCGCCGCTCGAAACCACCGCTACCCCCGCACTCACACGGGTGCAGATCCATGTACAAGTGCGCTTCCAGGGAAGAACGGGCTTTCAACATGACATGATCATATGGCCTGTTATGCGGCCTGCCCATGGAGCGGCCGGGGCGGGGAGGGCATCAGATGGACCAGTCGACGTACCCGTGGCCGGCACCCGGCACACTGCCCCCGTACCGCGAGGGGCGCGGGGAGCGGCTGGTGTCGGCTGCGGCACAGCAGATGGGACCGGTGGCCGCGAGTGTGCTGCGGGGGAGGCTGGGCCCCCTCCGGGCGGGGCGGGACAAGGACGGCCGCCAGTTCTTCACTCTGGGGGACGACCCGGATCGGCTCGCGACGATCTGGCTGGATGCCATACCGCTGGAGGCGGAAAGGATCGTCGACACCGCGACGAACACGACCTCGCAGAACTACATCGTCCGCATCAGCGACCGCCTGCCGGAATCGATGCTGGACCGTGTCCTCGCCCATGAGCTCGGCGAACTCACCGCCGTACGGGAGCGCGCGGCCGATGGGCTGCCACCGGTACGGGAGGACCTGCTCCGCGCCGGCCCGGAACTTCCGGCCGAACTGGAACTGTCCTCCGCCGACATGGGACGCATCGCAGAACTCGACTGGCTGGCGGCACGGTACTCGGACGCCAGCCTGTCAGGTGAGGAACAGGCTTTTGCCCGCGCCGAGTTCTCCGCCCTGCTGGACTCGTACGGGCTGAGGCCGACCGTGGCGCTGGACGACCAGGCGGCTCGTTTCGCCCAGCAGAAGGCAGCTGATCTGCGTGGTCTGATCACCAACGATCACGTGTCCAGTGCTTCGGAACAGCTCCTGGAAGACCTCGCCCGCCCCATCGAGCAGCTCTCCCCCGCCGACGCCAGCGCGCTCCAGGCCTCCCGGGAGGCCGCGCTGCGGGCGCAGCGGCAGATCGAGGCGTTCGTCGGGCGGCGAGAGGTCACCATGGCGCTGCCCGGGTACGACCAGAACGGGCTGCCGCTGCCCCGGGACGCGCTGGGGGACGAGGCCGCAGGACAGTGGAAGACCTGGCGGGAGCATGCCAGCGGGCAGGCCGCGCACACGCTGGGCGAGCAGACCGCGGCCGGGGAAACGCCGCTGCGCAGGGTGAGGATCGGCGGCGGGGCCAGCCTCAGCGGGCGGGACTCGGGCGAGCTGCTGATCGACGACCCCGGCCGCTGGCACCTCGACCCCGGCGCCGGAATCGTGCAGTCGGCGGACCAGGACCGGGACCTGGCGCACTGGATGGGGGTGGACCCGTACGCGGCCGTGACCGACCCCCGCCACCGGGTGCCGATCGAGGCCGTCCGGGTGTGGGAGGACCAGCTGGCCACGCAGGGCGACGTGGTGAACGGCCACGGGCGGCTGCGGCTGGGCCCCGATGGGGGACTGCGCGCGGAGATCCACCCCGCCTCGGGCGCCGTCCCGCTGGAGGTGGCCTGCGACGGGATTCCCGTCGTGGCGACCGGGCTGACCCCCGAGCTGGTTCCGGGTGCGGCTTCTCGCGGCGTCGGCGGCGTCGAAAGCCGTGCCGAGGCCGTACGGCTGCTCGGGGACCGGTTCCGGGAGCTGGAGAGGCAGGGCGTCCCCGGGGCGGCGGAGTGGCGGCTGTGGCTGACGGGCGCCGAGCGCGGTGGCGCCGGCACGCGAAACGTCCTGGGGCCCCTGGAAGCGGGACCGGTGAAGGACCTGCTGCGCGAGGGCCTGGACGGCGATGACGCCAAGCGCCTGGAGAACTGTTTCACCGCGCTGGAGGCGACCCGGACGTGGGAGGACGCGCGTGCTCAGGCTCCCGGCCGGGCGCTGATGGGCGACGAGGTCGCCGAGAACCGGTTCGACCCGAACGACGCCGATCACTGGATCATCGCCGGACCGGGCGGTACCGGGGCGGCCAACGCCGAGATCATCCTCCGGGAGAACCCGCGGGCGCGGGTCACCCTGATCGGCCGTAGCGATCCCCCGGCCGCCTTGCGCCACCAGGTGCAGTTCGGGGCGATGAAGGAGCTGTACGGCCAGGAGAAGGGGGACGGCCGTCTGGAGTTCGGCAATGCGGACGTCGGTGCGATCGAGCCGGTGGTCGGTGAGGACGGCCGCACCCGCTTCCGGATGACGTACAAGGTCGGCACGGAGACGAGGACGGTCGACGCCGACGGCTACGTGGCGTGCCTGGGCCGGACGAATCCGCTGCCCGCCGCCGTGCAGGGACTCGCGGACCAGGTCCGGGACCGGGGCGGTCAGGTCAGCGGCAGCCTGCTCTTCGACCGGGACGACCAGTACCTCGGCTACCGGCTCGGCTTCGCCGTCGACGGGACGGAGCACCACGTGGACGTGGACGGCGCCGCGTCCTGGCAGCTGCCGCGCGAGGTGTTCCCGCCGGAGAAGGGGCTCCTGCGCGAGCTGAACCAGATGGGTCTGCGCGCACTGCCCTCCGAGACCGGCAACGCCGCACCCGGTTTCGCTCCCATCGCCCGTCAGAGCGCGCTGCGGGCGCGGGCCGTGGCGCAGGAGCGGGACGGGGACACGGGGGCGGTCCGGGAGTTGTCGTCCGTGCCGGACCGGTGGAAGCGTTCGAAGCCTGCCCGCGCCGCCTCCGCCGAGGTCGCGGCACCTGCCGTCGCGGCACCGGCGGAGCCGGCGGTCGAGGCGGCGGCGGAGCGGACGGTCGAGGTGCCGACGACCGAGCGGACGGTCCAGGCGGCCGCGCCCGAGCCGGCGGTTGAGGCGGCGCCCGAGCCTGCGGTCGAGGCGCCGGTGACCGGGCGGACGGCTCCGGGGCGGGGTGCCCCCGGCTCAGAGTTCTGGACGCTCGGCGCGGGGCGGGTGCGGGTCCGCCCGCCGGGCGCCGCGCCCGGGTCGGGGCGGGGGGCGCAGCCCCCGCCGCCGGAAGCCGGGCCGCGCGGGCCGGGCGCCGGGCTCGGGGACTGAGGCTCGCCCCGGCCGCCCCGTAGTCCCTGGTGGCGAGGGCCCCTCCCCCGCACGGGGGAGGGGCCCTCGCGCATGTCGGCCCGGCGGCAGACGACCCGGCGGGGGGCTCCCGGGGAGGGTGGTCCCCGTGCGGGAACGGCCCGCCCAGCAAGGGAGTCCAGCATGAAGAACCGTACGCGCGCCCTCGCCCTGGCCGGCTCGGCCGCGCTCGTCGCGACCCTGGCGGCCGCCGCTCCGGCGCCCGCGAGCCCGACCGCGCACAAGCCCGCCTCGGTGCACGGCGGCGGGACCGTGTCCTACCCGTACGTGCCCGAGGAGCACGACATCCGCTTCACGGTCGACGCCGAGGCCGTCCCCTGGAGCCGGCCCTTCCCCGGCCAGGGCGGGGAGCAGGGCATGCCGGGTGACGCGCGCGGCAAGGTGACGGTCTACCACGCGATGCCGGACCAGAACTTCACCGGCGTCGCCGAGGCGGAGGTGGACTGCATGATCACCGGCGGGAAGACGGCCGTGGTCACGGCGGTGGTCACCTCCTCGAACGTCGGCTGGGAGGGCAAGCGGATCGGGATCAGCGTCCAGGACGGCGAGCGCGGCGCCCCGGACCGGGTCGGCTTCTCGTGGGGCATCGCCAACGTGGACGTGAAGCCCGACGGGACGGCGGAGGCCCCCCGCGTGGGCACCTGCATGGCCCCGGCGCCCTTCACCGAGGTCGTCAAGGGCGGCTTCAAGGTCAGCCCGGCGCCGCTGCCCCCGCGCCCCGCGAAGCCGTGACGCGGCCCCGGGCGGTGAGGGACCGGCGGCCGGGTTAACGTCGGTGCCACAGGCCCGCACCCGGCCGTTCACCCCGGTTCGCAAGGATTCCCGTATGGCAGCGACGATCTCCTACCCCGACACCGCCCGCGCCGTCCGCGTGGTCGCGCACCGGGGGGCCTCCCACGAGCATCCCGAGCACACCATCGAGGCCTA
The DNA here is from genome assembly GCF_040301925.1 of Streptomyces sp. NPDC000075. Taxonomy (NCBI): domain Bacteria; kingdom Bacillati; phylum Actinomycetota; class Actinomycetes; order Kitasatosporales; family Streptomycetaceae; genus Streptomyces; species Streptomyces sp. NPDC000075. The sequence continues at coordinate 216,251 of NZ_JBEPFL010000005.1, read as the reverse complement.
CCGGCAGGCCATCGCCGATGGGGCGGACGCCCTGGAGTGCGACGTCCGGCTGAGCGCCGACGGGCGGCTGGTGTGCGTGCACGACCGGACGGTGGAACGGACCTCCGACGGGCGCGGGGTGGTCTCCGAGCTGACGTACGACCAGCTGGCCGCGTTCGACTTCGGCGGCTGGAAGGGCGCGGAGCACCGGGGCGCGCGGGTACTGCTCTTCGAGGACCTCCTCAAGGAGGCCCTGGCGGCGGACCGGCCGGTGGGGCTGGCCGTGGAGACCAAGCACCCCACCCGTGCGGGCGGGCGGCTGGAGGCCGAGCTGGTGCGGGTCCTGAGGGAGCACGGGCTGGCCGACGGCGCCGACGGCCGCGTCGAGGTGATGAGCTTCTCCCGCAACGCGCTGACGCGGCTGCACCGGCTGGCGCCCGGGCTGCCGGCCGTCTACCTGATCGAGCGGACGCTGCGCGCCCCGCGTCCGCCGTTCGCCGGGCACGCCGGTCCGGGGATCGAGCTGGTGCGCCGGGATCCGGGGCTGGTGGGGCGGCTGCGGGCCAAGGGGCTGCGGGTGCGGGTGTGGACCGTGGACGAGCCTGCGGACGTGGAGCTGTGCGTCCGGCTCGGGGTGGAGACGATCATCACCAACCGGCCCCGCGAGGTGCGCGAGCAGCTCGGTGCCCTGGGCGTCGGGGCGGGGGCGGACGAGGTCCGGTAGCCGCCGGTGTGACGGTGCGTCATTGGCTGGTTCGCGCCCGTGACATGTGGCCCGCGAGGCTCGAACGTATGCCGTGGTGTGCGCGGCGGTATATCCGCCCGGGGCATGCCGTTGGGCCGACGACGGACAGGCGCTCACCGGCGCCGTGGCGCGGGCGAGGGTGCCGGGCATGGCCGCACAGCAGCAGGAGAGACGTCCGGCCGGTGGCGACGCCCCCGGTGGCAGACCCGGCGACGGCAACGGCGCCGTCCCGGGGGGCGAGGAGGACGAGCCGAGCTACCTCGTCCTCGGGCCGCTGGAGGTGCGCCGCGCGGGCGCGGTCCGCACGCCCAGCCAGCTCAAGCGGCGTGCCCTCCTGGCGATCCTGCTGCTCCACGCCAACCGGCTGGCCTGCGCGGAGATGCTGATCGAGGAGTTATGGGACGGGCATCCGCCCCGGTCGGCGCAGGCGACCCTGCAGATGTACGTGTCCGGGCTGCGCCGGACGCTGGATCCGGGGCACGGCAGCGCGGGGGGCGACCCGCGCCGCCATCCGGTGCTGCGTACGAGCGGCTCCGGCTACGTCCTGCGCGTGGAGCCCGGCGAGCTGGACCTCGACCGCTCCCGCGCCCGGGCCGCGCTCGGCCGGGACCTGCGCGGCGCCGGGGACTGCGCGGCGGCCGGCGAGGCCTTCCGCGGGGCGCTCGCGATGTGGCGGGGCCGGCCGCTGGCCGACCTGGGGCCGGCGCGCCTTCCCGCGTACTACGCGGTCCGGCTGGAGGAGGAGCGGATGGCGCTGGTCCAGGACCGGATCGGCGCCGACATCTGTGCGGGCCGGTCCGCGGAGGTGATCGCCGAACTGGCCGAGCTGTGCGCGCGCCACCCGTTGCGGGAGGGGTTGCACGAGCAGTTGATGCTGGCCCTGGCCAGTGCCGGGCGGCGGGCCGAGGCCCTGGACGCGTACGCGCGGGTGCGGCGGGTGGTGGTCGCGGACGTCGGGATCGAGCCGGGGCCGGGTCTGCAGGCGGTGCAGCGGGCCCTGCTGGGCGGGCTGCCTCCGACCGGCACCGAACACGGGCGATGTCGCCGCCCCCTGCTCCTCCAGCCGACCGCGATCTGAGACCCGGCCCGCCGCCCCGAGGCCCGGGCACGGCGGGTGTCAGGCCAGGCGCCAGTCGAGGCGGCGCCGGTAGTAGACGAGCGGCTCGCCGTCCGCCAGGGCGCAGTCGTCGACCTCGCCCACCAGCACCGTGTGGTCCCCGTGCGGGAACAGGGCGGCGGCCCGGCACCTGAGGTAGACCGGGACGCCCGCGATCCGGGGCGTGTCCCCGTCCCAGGTCCAGGGCACGTCCGCGAACTTGTCCTCCGAGCGCCCCGCGAACACCTTCGCGAGGGCCTCGTCGGCGGAGCCCAGCAGGTGCACCCCGAAGGGGGTGCCCACCGTCGCGTCCATCGCCCGGTAGGTGCGCGAGCCGCGGGCGAGCGCCAGCAGGACGGACGGCGGGGACACGCTGTAGGAGCTGACGGAGGACACCAGCAGTCCGCACGGGCCCCCGTCGGCCGCCCTGCGGGCGCTGACCACGGCGACCCCCGACACCAGGCGGGCCATGGCCTCGGTGAACGGCGCCGCCGGGGCGGCCGGCCCCGGCCGGTCTCCCGGCCCCGGCCGCCCGCTCCCCGCGCTCCCCCGGTTCTCCTCCCGCTGCCGCACGCTCATCGGCCCGTGCTCCGGCTCAGACGGCGGTGTGTTCGGCCGCGCGCCGGCAGGCGTCACGGCGTTCGGCCGCGTCGGGGTCGCCGGTGGCCGCGTACACGGCCTCGAAGTCCGCGGCGGCGCGGGCGTAGCGGTGGGCGCTCTCGTGGACCACGGCCCGGTTGAAGCGGAAGTCGGGCCGGTCGGCGAGTTCGAGCGCCCGGTCGAAATCGGCCACGGCGGTCTCCAGGTCGCCTTCGCCGTAGGCGATCTCGCCCTTGACGGCCCAGGCCTCGGCGAGCCCGGGATCGCTGTCGAGGGCGGCTTCGAGGGCTTCGGCCGCCTCCTTGGTGCGTCCGGCCTCGGCCAGCAGGCGGCCGCGCAGGCACAGGAGGTGGGCGTGGCCGGGGGCGACGGCGAGTCCGGCGGTGACGTCCGCCAGGGCCCCCTCGGCGTCGCCGAGGTCGGCGAGCAGGCCGGCCCGGGCGAGGAGCGCCTCCCGGTGGTCCGGGTCGAGTTCGAGGGTGCGGGCGAAGTCGGCCAGGGCGCCGTCGGTGTCGCCGAGTTCCAGCCGGGCGTCGCCCCGGTTGTAGTAGGCCTCGGGGAAGGGAGCTTCGAGGGAGAGGGCCCGCTCGTAGTCGGCGATGGCCTCCTGGGGGCGGCCCAGTTTGCGCAGGATGTTGCCCCGGTTGAAGTAGTGGTCGGCGAAGTCGTCGTCGGCGTCCATGATCTCGCCGTAGTCGGCCAGTGCCGCTTCGAGCCGGCCCGCCATGCTGTTGACCTGGGCGCGGTTGTAGCGCAGGCCGACCTGGTGCCAGGTGCGCTCCCCGAGGCCGAGTTCCCGGTTCAGCCGCTCGATGCCCTGGTCGAGCAGGCGCAGGGCCTCGTCGGGGCGTCCGTCGCGGACCTCGACGAGGGCGAGGCCGTTGCGGTTGAAGACGGAGTAGAAGGCGCGTTCCTTGGGGTCGGGCAGGAGGTCGGCGATGGAGATGGCGGTGTTGACCCAGGCGCGGGCCCGGCGGGGGTCGCGACGCTCCTCGGGGTAGTGGCGGGCGTACAGCATGCCGATCTCGTAGGCGAGTTTCATGTGGTGCGCGGGGCTCTGGGTGGCCATGCGCGCCTCTTCCTGGAGGACGGCCGACTCGTCGGGCCGGCCGGCCGCGGCCAGGCACACGCCGGCCTCGCGGATGAAGATCCACCACAGGTCGGGGCGCCGGGCCGGGTCCACCAGCCGCCGTCCCTCGTCGCCCAGTTCGGCGGCGACGTGGTAGAAGCCCAGGTACTTGCAGCGGAGCATGGCCGCGCGCAGGGCCTCGACCCCGGCTCCCTCCGGGTCGCTGCCGCGCACCAGGTGGAAGGGGAGGGCGCCGAGGCGCAGCGAGGGCTCGCCGTCCTCGGCGCGGGCGGCGAGGACGGCGGCGCGGGCGTCGTGGAGGGCGGTGCGCGCGGCTTCGGGCAGGGCCTCGTAGGCGGCGGCCCGGGCGGGGTCGTCGTCGGTGCAGTCGCCGTCCACGTAGCGGCGTACGGCCTCGGGTCCCATCGCGGTGGCGGGGGCCGGGGCGGTGCCGGCGGCGGCGGTCCTGGTGGTGTGCGCGGCGAGGGCGTCGGGGAGCGAGAGCGAGGGGAATCCGGGCGGGTCGAGGAGCTCGGCCGTGCCCGTGCACAGGACGAGGGTGAGCAGGGCGGGCGGGATCCGGCGCAGGGCGGCGGCGAGGAACTCCTGGTCGGTGACGTCGGCGTGCTGGACGTTCTCCACGACGAGGGTGCGCGGGCCCGGCGTGGCACCGGCGGCGTCGGTGAGGGCGGCGAGGAGGAAGTCGACGATGCCGTGGGCGACGCGCAGGGAGTGCAGGCGTGCCGGGTAGCGGCTGACCTCGCCGGCCGTGGACTGCTCCTCGATGTGGTGGGTGATCGGGGGGACCAGCGGGGCCAGTTCGGGCGTGCTCTCCTGGAGCTCGATGTAGTGGCGGGCGGCCAGTTCGGGCCGTCGCTCCAGCGCCGCCGGGGCCACGAGGCGCAGCAGGGTCCCGGCCGCGGTGTACGGGCCGCGCAGGCGCCGGTGCGCGTCGACGGTGGCCAGCAGCGGGGGCAGGCCGAGGCCGTCCAGGAGGGTGGTGCGCGCGGCGCGGTGGGGCGCGGAGATCCAGTGGTGCCCGGTCATGGGCCCGCCTTTCGGAAGAGGCCCGCCGGGGTGGTCCCGTCAGGCGATGACGTGGTGGAGCCGGGCCCGCCGGCCGCGCAGGCGCTCCCTGGCGGCGAGCCAGAGGGCGAAGGCGATCTGGCCGAAGGTCAGGACGAGGAACACGGCCGCGTCGAGGAGCTGGACCCAGGTCGCGTGGTGGCCGGCGCCGAACCGGTCGAGGGAGGCGGTGGTCATGTCGAGGAAGACGGGTCCCACGCCCCACAGGAAGGTGGTGAGGCTGACGGCGTAGCCGATGGGCAGCAGCCAGGAGTACCAGCGGGCGGCCCGGCGGTCGACGGGGTGCCACAGGGACTCGTCGGTGAGCCGGCCGGTGCGTCCCAGCAGCCGGTTGACCCGGTTGGCGAGCATGCGCACGGCCGTGGTGTGCAGGTCGACGCAGCCGAGGACGGTGGTGATGAGGACGTAGACGTCGGTGCGCAGGTAGAGGAAGAACTGCCAGAGGAGCCGGATGAAGGTGGTGAAGGCCACCGCCATGCAGACGCGGGCGGTCAGTCCGTGCGCGAGGCCGGCGGTGATGACGGCGAGGGCGATCAGGACGACGTCGGCGACCATTCCGGCGAGGATCGGCAGGTAGCGCTTGCGGCGTTCCACCCCGGCGAGGCCGTCGAGCGAGGTCTCCACGACGAGGAAGTAGAAGCGGTACGACATCCTCGTGCGCGAGCGGATGCCCAGGCGGCGGCCGGCGAGCGCGTGGAAGATCTCGTGGACGGCGATGAGCGGGACCGCCACCACGAACAGGACGACGGTGATGACCGCGTAGTAGTGGCTGAAGACGAGGTCGTCGGGGGTCGGCAGGAGGCCGGGGTCGCGGATGACGCTGACGGCGGCCCAGGCGACGATCAGCCCGTAGGCGGTCCAGGCGGCGGGTGAGAAGGCGGCCCGGCCGAGCCGCTGCCAGCGCACGGGTCCGGCGACGGGTTCCGGTTCTCCGTCGGCGCGGACGAACCCGAGTTCGCGCAGGGCCTCGACCACGTCGGCGACGTCGGCGCGCTCGCCGTACTCGGCCTCGTACCAGTCGGCGGCCTGGGCGGGGGTGGCGCCTTCCTGGAGACGGCGTACGAGTGCGGCGCCGTCGGGCGGGAAGATCGCGTAGGTCTCGGTGTCACGGCGTCCGATGGTGACCTCGTCGCCGTCCTCCAGGTACGCCAGCGGATGCAGCGCCAGCGGGGTCTGGTCCGAGCTGGGGTGGCCTGGCTCCGCCATGGCGGGCTCCGTCTCTGGTCGGCCGGGCCCGGACCGGTGGGGGCGCCCCCGGCGTACGTGGGGACGCCCCTTGCGCGAACGCGCCCGGGGTGCGGTTACGCGGGGCTCGGGTAGTGCGAGCACGCGGAAGAGGTCAGGCGGACCGGGCCGGCCTTGCGGATCTGGATCTTCTTCATCTCGAAGCACCTCCTTCGGAGGGTGTGGTTGGGGGCTGGACGTTCTCCATGCTGCTGGCCCCCTCCAGAACTTCTCCAAACCGGCGCCAAAACCGCCGGAGAGCGGCTCAGGCGAAGCGCTGGGCGGCCGATCCGTCGCAGGTCCGCAGGCGCAGCGGGTCGTGGGCGGCGGCGACGGTCAGGCACAGGGCGGGGGCGGCGGCGGGGTGCAGGGTGGCGCCGTCGCGGACGAACCGCTGGTTGGCGCCGCCGTGGCAGTTCCACAGGATCAGGGCGGTGCCGGCCGTGTAGTTCGCGCCGGGGACGTCGAGGCAGCGGTCCTGGGTGAGTTCGACGTGGACGGACCGGTTCGCGGAGTCGTACCACCAGCCCTGGTTGCGGCCGCCGTGGCAGTCCCAGCCGGTCACCTGGGTGCCGTTGGCGCTGGAGCCGCCGAAGGAGTCGAGGCAGTTGCCGGTGGCCTCGTTCCTCAGGGGCTTGTAGAGGTCGTCCCAGGCGCCGGCCTGGAGGACGGGGGTGCCGGTGCTCGCGGGGTCGGCGCAGGAGGCCTCGCGCAGCCCGGAGTCGTAGAGCTGGGTGAGGCATGAGGCGAAGGCGCCGTGGCCGCGGTAGTTGGGGTGGAAGGACTGGCGGGCGGTGTTCTCGTCCCAGGGGAAGTGGTCCCCGAGGTCGAGGTAGAGCCCGCGGGCCCAGGTGTCCTCCATGCAGACCTCGTGGCCGTGGAAGAGCCGCGAGTTGTCCAGGTAGGTGGCGCCGGCGGCGAGGGCGGCGGCGCGCATGCCCTTCTCGAAGGCGGGGACGGCGTGGTTGCGGCCCCAGGCGGCGTCGGAGTCGTAGCCGGCGCAGCCTCCGGGGAGCTTGCCGGGGAAGTTCGGGTTGTCGTTGAAGTCGGGGCCGATGGGGCTGGGGTAGCCCATCACGACGAGCTTGTAGTCGGAGTCGGCGTAGCCGGCGTCGCGCATGACCTTCTTGAGGTCGCCGATGGTGGCCTCGACCTTGGGCTTCAGTCCGTCGACGCGGGACTGCCAGCCGGGGCCGTACTTGGGTTCGCAGGTGCCCTGGCTGAGGACCCAGCGGGTGACGCAGTCGGTCATGACGGGGCCGAACTGGAGGTCGTCGTTGGCTCCGGCGACCAGCAGCACCATCTTGATCTTCGTGTTGCGGGCCTTGATGGCCAGGCTGTCGCTCTGCACCAGTTCGTCGGCGTACTGCTTGCTGCCGCCGATGCGGATGTTGCCGGTGTAGCCGCCGGAGCAGGCGACGTTGAAGGTGAGGTCGGCGGGGATGCCGGTGCGGTGGATCGCGGAGTCCGGCGAGCGGTGGCACTGGTTGGACGAGGTGTTGGTGGCGGGGTCGTAGGTGCCGACGCCCTCGCCCGAGATCTCGCTGTCGCCGAGGGAGATGAGCCCGGTCTTGCGCTCGGCGAGGGGGCGGACGGCCGGGTCGCCGTAGATCTTGACGGCCTCGGCGGCGCGGATGGCTTCGAGTTCCGGTGACAGGGGCGTGATCGCGCCGGATGTCGCGGGGGCCGCTTCGGCCATGGGGGTGATGGCGGTGACGCCCCCGAGGGCGGCCGCGACCGCCGCGACCGCGGCGAATGTACATCTGAGCCTGGATTTCGTACGTGAACGAGCCATGTGGTGCCTCCCCGATAGCGGTGTTACCCCGGGTATTTACTGGCCGGTAGGGGAGATGGGAACAGTCCGAACAAGACAATTGCTCAACTTTCTGAGGAGGATACGAAGATGACCGATGATCAGCAGGCAGAGACGTTCCGGATCGAGCACGACTCCATGGGCGAGGTCCGGGTCCCCGCGCACGCCAAATGGCGCGCCCAGACCCAGCGCGCGGTGGAGAACTTCCCGCTCTCCGGGCAGCACATCGAACGCGCCCACATCGAGGCCCTGGCCCGGATCAAGGCGGCCGCCGCCCTGGTCAACGCCGAACTCGGGGTGCTGGACGAGGAGACGGCGGGCGCCATCCGGTCCGCCGCGGCGGAGGTCGCCGAGGGCCGCTGGGACGAGCACTTCCCCGTCGACGTGTTCCAGACCGGCTCCGGGACCTCGTCCAACATGAACACCAACGAGGTGATCGCCACCCTGGCCACCGAACGGCTCGGGCGCGAGGTCCACCCCAACGACCACGTCAACGCCTCGCAGAGCTCCAACGACGTCTTCCCCTCGTCCATCCACATCGCCGCCACCGCCGCCGTCACCCACGACCTGGTCCCGGCCCTGCGCCACCTGGAACTGGCCCTGGAGCGCAAGGCCGCCGCGTTCGCCGAGGTGGTCAAGTCCGGCCGCACGCACCTGATGGACGCCACCCCCGTCACCCTGGGCCAGGAGTTCGGCGGCTACGCCGCGCAGATCCGCTACGGGATCGAGCGCCTGAACGCCGCCCTGCCCCGGCTGGCCGAGCTGCCGCTGGGCGGCACCGCCGTCGGCACCGGCATCAACACCCCGCCCGGGTTCTCGGCGGCCGTGATCGCCGAGGTGGCGCGGGCCACCGGGCTGCCGCTGACCGAGGCCCGCGACCACTTCGAGGCCCAGGGGGCGCGGGACGCGCTGGTGGAGACCTCGGGGATGCTCCGTACGATCGCCGTCTCGCTCACCAAGATCTGCAACGATCTGCGCTGGATGGCCTCCGGGCCGCGCACCGGATTGGCCGAAATCAATCTGCCGGATCTCCAGCCGGGGTCCTCGATCATGCCTGGCAAGGTCAATCCGGTCGTCCCCGAGGCCCTCCTGATGATCGCCGCGCAGGTGACGGGCAACGACACCGCGGTCACCGTGGCGGGCGCGGCCGGCAACTTCGAGCTCAACGTGATGCTCCCCGTGATGGCCCGCAACCTCCTCGAATCGATCCGGCTGCTGGCGAACGGGAGCCGCCTGCTGGCCGACCGCACCGTCGACGGGATCACCGCCAACACCGAACGGGCCAGGGAGTACGCCGAGTCCTCGCCCTCCGTGGTGACCCCGCTGAACCGCTACATCGGGTACGAGGAGGCCGCCAAGGTGGCCAAGCGCTCCCTCGCCGAACGCAAGACCATCCGCGAGGTCGTCCTGGAGTCCGGGTACGTCGACCGGGGCGCGCTGACGCTCCGGCAGCTGGACGAGGCCCTGGACGTCCTGCGGATGACCCGGCCCTGAACCTCCCCGGCCAGGGGCCGAATCCGGTCGTTTACGGCCCCCGACCCCCTCCGTGACCTGCACCGCAGCATCCGGGAGGAGCACCGCCCTAAGATCTGCGCATGACAGGTACTTCCAGGCCCGGCACCGGCGCGGCGGGCCCCGCCGCGCCGGGCGGGACGCAGGGCACGCGCTGGGCGCCGGGGACGCCGATCCTCTGGCGCTACCGCGACCACGCGCCGGCCGGCGCCGTCCACATCGCCCGCCCGGTCACCGTCGTCCAGGACACCGACGAACTGCTCGCGGTGTGGATGGCGCCCGGCACCGAATGCGTCAAGCCCGTGCTCGCCGACGGCACCCCGGTCCACGAGGAACCCCTCGCCACCCGCTACACCGCGCCGCGCACCACCGTACGGGCGCGCTGGTTCGGCGCCGGGGTGCTCAAGCTGGCCCGGCCCGCCGATCCCTGGTCGGTGTGGCTGTTCTGGGACCGCGGCTGGGTGTTCAAGAACTGGTACGTGAACCTGGAGGAGCCGCGCACCCGCTGGACGGGCGGGGTGGACTCGGTGGACCACTTCCTCGACATCACCGTCGACCCGGACCGCACCTGGACCTGGCGGGACGAGGACGAGTTCGCGCAGGCGCGGCGGATCGGCCTGATCGGCCCGGAGCAGGCGCGGCGCGTCGAGGAGGCGGGCCGCGCGGCGCTGGAGGTCGTCAAGGCCTGGGGGCCGCCGTTCCGTGACGGCTGGGAGAACTGGAGGCCCGATCCGGCCTGGGAAGTTCCGGTTCTGCCCGAGGACTGGGACCGCACCCCGGCGCATATGACGTCATGAGACCCTTGATGCGCCCCCGGGGTTCAAACGTAGGATCGTCCTCCGCCGGTCGTACGCGGGGGGCCTTCCCGGTCCCGCACCCGTAAATGACCTGCGGCGACCGGGACTTGACCGGAGGTCGACGCGGAAAGAAAGGTAACGAGCGGGACGCGGAATCCGGGGGTGGTGGTGCCCCCGCCGCTGAGCGGGTATACCGCGACTGACCGAGTTGAGTGCAGCGCACATCGAGCGCAAACGGACGGAATTCCACGCGTGACGGAGTACCCCACCTCCCAGGAGGGCCCGCAGCCCACCGTCGCCCCCGGCGGAGGTACGGACGAGCTCGGCCACGGCAAGGCCCCCATCGCGGCCGCCGAGGCCGTACGCACGCATGCCGATTTCCCGCGCCCGCGGGGCACCGCCGGCGAGGCCGTCCCGGGCCACGGCCCGGCGGACTCGGACCCCGAGGGCGCGCGGACCCGTGACGGCGAGGCCGCACGCAACGCCGGCCGGCCCGACGGGGCCCCGGGCGCCCCCGCCGGCCCGCAGCCCGCGGGGGCCGCGGGCACGGGCGGGACCGGCTCCGGACCCGCCGAGACCGGCGTGGCCCGGCGCGAGGGCGACCGGCTGCGGTTCGTCGGCGCGGCCACGCGCCGCATCGCCCGCGGCATCGACCTCGACGAGATCGTGCTCGGCCTGTGCCGGGCGACCGTACCCACCTTCTCCGACGCCATCCTCGTCTACCTGCGCGATCCGCTGCCGGTCGGCGACGAGCGGCCCGTCGGCCCGGTCGTTTTAAGGCTGCGCCGCACCGACCGGCTCCGGCCGATCGACGATCTGGGCCTGGCCGACGGCGGTGAGGCCGCCGGGGCCGCGGGGGGCGCCGGCGAACTCGACTTCAGCCAGCTGCCGCTGGTCGGGCCGCAGGGTGACCTGCCCGCGGCGGAGCTGTGCGAGATCCGGCCCGGCGGCGCCCTCGCCGAGGTGCTGCGCGGTGTCCGGCCCGTGTTCGGGTCGGCCCCCGGCGCCCGGGACGCGCTGCCCGAACTGCTGGGCTCCGAGCACCCGGTGCCGCGCGGGCAGCGGGCCATCCTGGCCCCGCTGCGCGGCCGCCGCCGCGTGATCGGCGCGGCGGTGTTCCTGCGCACCCCGGACCGGGACTCCTTCGAGACGAACGACCTGCTCGTCGCCGCCCAGCTGGCCACGCACACCGCGCTCGGCATCGACAAAGCCGTGCTCTACGGCCGCGAGGCCTACATCGCCGACGAGCTCCAGCGCACGATGCTGCCCGACGGCCTGCCCCAGCCCACCGGCGTGCGGCTCGCCTCGCGCTACCTGCCCGCCGCCGAGACGGCCCGGGTCGGCGGCGACTGGTACGACGCCATACCGCTGCCCGGCAGCCGGGTCGCCCTGGTCGTCGGAGACGTCATGGGCCACTCCATGACCTCCGCCGCGATCATGGGGCAGCTGCGCACGACCGCGCAGACCCTGGCCCAGCTGGACCTGCCCCCCGCCGAGGTGCTGCACCACCTGGACGAGCAGGCCCAGCGGCTCGGCTCCGACCGGATGGCCACCTGCCTGTACGCGGTCTACGACCCGGTCTCGCACCGGATCACCATCGCCAACGCGGGCCACCCCCCGCCGGTCCTGCTCCACCTGGGCGGCCGCGCCGAGGTGCTGCGCGTCCCGCCGGGCGCCCCCATCGGGGTCGGCGGGGTGGACTTCGAGGCCGTGGAGCTGGACGCCCCGGCCGGGGCCACGCTGCTGCTGTACACCGACGGGCTGGTGGAGTCCCGGCTGCGGGACGTGTGGACGGGCATCGACCAGCTGCGCGACCGGCTCGCCACCACCGCGCAGCTGACCGGGCTGGACCACTCGCCGCCGCTGGAGGCCCTCTGCGACGACGTGCTGGACATGCTCGGCCCGGGCGACCGGGACGACGACATCGCGCTGCTCGCGGCCCGCTTCGAGGGGATCGCGCCCAGCGACGTGGCGTACTGGTTCCTGGACCCGGAGGAGACCGCTCCGGGCCGGGCCCGCCGGTTCGCCCGCCGCGCCCTGGCCCGCTGGGGGCTGGAGGAGCTGAGCGACTCGCTGGAGCTGCTGGTCAGCGAGGTGGTCACGAACGCCGTCCGGTACGCCGAGCGGCCCGTGACCCTGCGCCTGCTGCGGACGGACGTCCTGCGCTGCGAGGTCGGAGACGACTCCCCGCAGCTGCCCCGCCAGCGCCGGGCCCGGGAGACCGACGAGGGCGGGCGCGGCCTGTTCCTGGTCAACCGCATGGCGCGGCGCTGGGGCGCGACCCGGCTGAGCAGCGGCAAGGTGGTCTGGTTCGAGCTGTCGCTGCCCGGGGCGCACGACCGGCGCTGATCCCCGTACGGAAGAGAAAGACCGCCGCCCCGCAGCGCGAACGCTGCGGGGCGGCGGTGTCTCCGTACTCCTACTGCGGTGCCTCCGGGAACAGCGGCGGCGGCGTCGGCTTCTTCGTCGGCGGCTGCGGGTCACCCGTCGGGGGCGTCGGGTTCTTCGTCGGCGGGGTCGGGTTCTTCGTCGACGCGGTCGGGTCCGGCTTGCCGGTACCGCTGCCCGAGGGGTCCGGGCTGCCCGTCGGGCGGGTGCCGGAGCTGGACGGGCTCGGGCTGACGGAGCCGGTCGGGCCGGTGGACGGGACCGCGGTGCGGGTCGGGGCGACCGGGGTGCCCATGTTCGCGTCCGACAGGTCGAACTCGCCCGTCTTGACGCCCGAGAGCACGGCGGTGGTGTACGCCTGCCAGATCTGGGCGGGGAAGCTGGAACCGCCCGCGCGGCCCTTGCCGGCCGTACCGGTCAGGGTGACCTGGGCGTGCGAGTTCGGGTCCTCACCGAACATGGCGACGACGGTGACGAGCTCCGGGGTGTAGCCGGTGAACCAGGCGGCCACGTTGGACTCGGTGGTACCGGTCTTGCCGGCGGCCTGGTAGGCGTCGCTGCGCACGGCCTTGCCGGAACCGTCCTGGACCACGCCGGTCAGGACCTTGGTGACGGTGTCCGCGGTCTCGCGCTTGATGACCTGGGCGCCGAAGGGGCTGACCGGCTTGTGGTCGGCGTCCACGTGCTCGGCGCTCTTGACGATGGTCGGGGTGACCTTCTTGCCGTGGTTGCCGAAGGTGGCGTAGACCCCAGCCATCTCCACGGTGTTGGCGCTCATGGTGCCGAGCGACATGGCGGGCTTGTCGGCGGGCCAGCCGTCGCGGTCCCTCATGCCGAGGGAGATGGCGGTCTTCTTCACCTCCTGCGGCTTGGCGTCCACGATCATCTGGGCGTACACGGAGTTCACGGAGGAGTTGGTGGCCTCCTGGACCGTGAGCATCGGGTCGCCGTAGTTGATGTCGTCCTGGTTCTGCGGGGCGAAGGGGACGTCGCTGCCGACCACGGGGCGCTTGCTGGTGCCGTCGTAGAGGGCGTTCGGGGTGATCGGACGGCCGTCCTGGGTCTTCGCCCCGGTCTCCAGGGCGGTGGCCAGCACGATCGGCTTGAAGGTGGAGCCCGGCTGGTAGTCGGTGCGCAGGGCGTTGCTCTCGGCCTTCTCGGCCAGGCCCACGCCGCCGTACATGGCGACGATGTTCCCGGTCTTGGCGTCCACGGAGGTGGCGCCGGCCTGGACGCTCTGGTCCTGCGGGCGGTCCTTGACGTCCTTGCGGTCGAGCTTGGACTCCAGCTCGTCGTTGACGGCCTTCTCCAGCGCCGCCTGCTTCTTCTTGTCGATGTTGAGGGTGATCGTCCAGCCGCCGGCCGCGATGTCGGCCTCCTTGACGCCCTGGCGGCTCAGCTCCTGCTTGGCGGCCTGGATCAGGTAGCCCTTCTGGCCGTCCATGCCCGGCTGCGGCTTGGGCTTGATGGGCTCCGGGAGGTGCAGGGTGTCGCGCTTGGCCTTGTCCAGCTTGCCCATCTCGACCATGTTGTCGAGGACGGCGTTGAAGCGGATGGTGACCAGTCGCCGCCCGTTGGGGCCCGCGGTCGCCAGGTCGTACTGGCTGGGCGCCTGGATCACCGAGGCCAGGTAGGCGCCCTGCTCCAGGGTCAGCTTGTCGGAGTCCACGCCGTAGTAGGCCTGGGCCGCGGCCTGGATGCCGTAGGCGTTGCGGCCGTAGAAGTTGGTGTTCAGGTAGCCGGCGAGGATCTCGTCCTTCTCCATGCGCTGGTCGACCTTGAGGGAGATCACCATCTCGCGGAGCTTGCGGGTCGCCGACTGGTCCTGGGTCAGGTAGTAGTTCTTGACGTACTGCTGGGTGATCGTCGAACCACCGGCCGTGCCCTTGCCGCGCAGGGTGTTGAAGGCGCCTCGGGCGATGCCCACGAAGTCGACGCCGCGGTCCTTGTAGAACGTCTTGTTCTCGATCGCGATGAAGGCCGTCCGCACGTCCTCGGGGATCTTGTCGATCGAGACGATCTCGCGGTTCATCTTGCCGGTGCGGGTCATGACCGACCCGTCGGCCCACTTGAACGTGTTGCTCTGCAGGACCGCCGTCTTGTTGGGGTCGGTCGGCTCGTCCACGGAGAAGTAGAGGGCGAAGGCTCCGGCCACGAGGAGCAGGATCCCGCCGAGGAAGGTCCCGAGGATCGTCTTCCAGTTCAGGAAGCGACGTATGCCGCTGCGCTTCTTCCCGGTCGGCTTGCCCGCGCGCCCGGCGGCACGCCCGGTCGGCGCCTTCCGCCCACCGCGCTGCTGCTGCGCCCGTCGCGCATCTGCTCGGCCCATCGCTCCCGCTCCGCTCGATTACCCCCCCGACGTCAGCTCAGAAAACTAACACCGCAGGCTGTGACAAAGGTTGGCTAACCCTGATCAATACCGGTCAATTCGGACGTGAGAATCAGCACCCACTCCAATGGAACCGACGCTCACGATGCCGGAAGGGTTGCGGTCATCGCAAAAAGTGCTATCAATTTGCTAGACGTTCCGCTCGACCAGGACCGGACGCGACGCATCAAACGGGGGCATTCCATGACAGCGACGATGACCGACGAACGACCGGTCGGCATAAGGGAGTTCACGGCACACAGCGTCGGCGGCGGGCTCGCGCTGCTGTCGGGGCTGGTGGGGCTGGCCGCCGGGGTGGGCCTGATCGCCCTCGGCGCGACCACGTCCGCGGCGGCCGTGCAGGCCAGCGTGATCCCGCTCGGCATCCTGGTGGTGCTGGCCTCGGTGCTGGCCATGAGCGGGCTGAACACGGTGGCTCCGGGCGAGGCCCGCGTGGTCCAGCTCTTCGGCCGCTACCGGGGGACCATCCGCACGGACGGACTGCGCTGGGTCAACCCGCTGACCTCGCGCGAGAAGATCTCCACCCGCGTCCGCAACCACGAGACGGCCGTCCTGAAGGTCAACGACGCCTACGGCAACCCGATCGAGCTGGCCTCGGTCGTGGTGTGGCGGGTCGCCGACACCGCCAGGGCCGTCTTCGAGGTCGACGACTTCACCGAGTTCGTCGAGACGCAGACCGAGGCCGCCGTCCGGCACATCGCGATCGAGTACCCCTACGACTCCCACGAAGAGGGCGGCCTGTCCCTGCGCGGCAACGCCGAGGAGATCACCGAGAAGCTCGCCGCCGAATTGGCCGCCCGGGTGGAGGCGGCCGGCGTGGAGATCATCGAGTCCCGCTTCACCCACCTCGCGTACGCTCCGGAGATCGCCTCCGCGATGCTCCAGCGCCAGCAGGCCGGTGCCGTCGTGGCGGCCCGCAAGCAGATCGTCGAGGGCGCGGTGGGCATGGTGGAGCTCGCCCTGACCCGGCTGGCCGAGGAGGAGATCGTGGACCTGGACCCGGAGCGCAAGGCCGCCATGGTCTCCAACCTGATGGTCGTCCTCTGCGGCGACCGCGCGGCCCAGCCGGTCGTCAACACGGGCACCCTCTACCAGTGACCCCCGCCGCCCCCCGCCCCGGCGGGGCCCAGGGCCCGGGAGCCGGCTCCGGCCCCGACCCTGGCCCCGCGTCGCAGCAGGACCCCGAGGCCAGGCCCGCCCGGCCCGGGCGGCAGGCGCGCAAGCAGGTGCTGCTGCGGCTCGACCCGCAGGTGTACGACGCCCTCGCCCGCTGGGCCGGGGAGGAGCTGCGCAGCGCGAACGCCCAGATCGAGTTCCTGCTCCGCCGGGCCCTGTCCGAGCACGGCCGCCTGCCGGGCGGCGCCGCCCCGATCGCACCGCGCGGCCGCCCCCGCAAGAACCCCGAGCCCTGAGCCGTCCCGGCCTCCGGCCGGACGGCCTGCGTACGGAGTGACCCGCGCGGGGCCGGTGCCCCCGGGCCCGTCAGTCGGTGGGCCACACGGGGAGCGGGCGCACCGCCTCGCGCAGGGCGCCCGCGACGGCCCGGAACTCCTCCTGCCGGGCGGTCCCGGTCCGCATGGCCAGGGCGATCCGCCGGGAGGGGGCCGGCTCGGCGAAGTAGCCGGTGGCCAGGGCCTCGTTGCGGGCCGTCTCCAGCCGCAGCGCGGTGCGCGGCAGCAGGGTCACCCCGAGCCCTCCGGCGACCAGCTGGACCAGCGTGGAGAGCCCGGCGGCGGTGGTCGTGACGTCGGCCCCGGTGGTGCGTCCGGCCTCCCGGCAGATGTCCAGGGCCTGGTCGCGCAGGCAGTGCCCTTCGTCGAGCAACAGCAGTTGCAGGCCGCGCAGTTCCTCGCGGGGGATGTCCCGGCGCCCGGCCAGCGGATGGTCGCGCGGGGCCAGCAGGACGAAGTCCTCGTCGAAGAGCGGGAGTTCACATACGCCCGGGACGCCCAGCGGCACGGCGAGCAGCAGCAGGTCGAGGCGTCCGGCGGCCAGGCCCTCCAGCAGGGAGGCCGTCTGCTCCTCGTGGACCTGGAGGTCCATACGGGGGTAGCGGCGGTGGAAGAGCCCGAGGACGGTCGGCAGCAGGTACGGGGCGACCGTCGGGATCACGCCGAGGCGCAGCACTCCGGTGAAGGGGGCCCGTACCGCCTCGGCCTCCTCCAGCAGGCCGCCCACCGCGTCGAGCACGCCCCGCGCCCGGACGGCGATCCGCTCGCCCGCCGGGGAGAGCAGCACCTTGCGGGTGGTGCGCTCCAGGAGCTGGACGCCGAGGGCCTCCTCCAGCGCGGAGACCGCCCCCGAGAGCGCGGGCTGGCTCATGCCGATCGCGGCGGCGGCGTCCCGGAAGTGCAGGTGTTCCGCGACCGCCGCGAAGGCGCGCAGCTGCGCCAGCGTCGGCTGCTTCTGTCCTCTACTACTCACAGCCACTGATAGGTACCTCCGATCACCCGCCACAAGAGTAGCTATTTCTGTAATCAATGCAGCTGTGTCAGCATGTGAGATCCGTCCAACCCTCTCGGAAAGCCCCCAAAAGGGTCACTTTCCATTCCACAAGGAGAGTTCGTGCTCACTGTCGGTGACAAGTTCCCCAGCTACGACCTGACCGCCTGCGTCTCGCTCGAAGCCGGCAAGGAGTTCGCGCAGATCGACCAGAAGAGCTACGAGGGCAAGTGGCGCGTCGTCTTCTTCTGGCCCGCCGACTTCACCTTCGTGTGCCCCACCGAGATCGCCGCGTTCGGCAAGCTGAACGACGAGTTCCTCGACCGTGACGCCCAGATCCTCGGCGTCTCCGGCGACTCCGAGTACGTCCACCACGCCTGGCGCAAGGACCACGCCGACCTGCGTGACCTGCCCTTCCCGATGCTGGCCGACTCCAAGCACGAGCTGATGCAGGCCTGCGGCATCCAGGGCGAGGACGGCTTCGCCCAGCGCGCCGTCTTCATCGTGGACCCGAACAACGAGATCCAGTTCTCGATGGTGACCGCCGGTTCCGTGGGCCGTAACCCCAAGGAGGTCCTGCGGGTCCTCGACGCCCTGCAGACCGACGAGCTGTGCCCCTGCAACTGGAACAAGGGCGAGGACACCCTGAACGCCGGCGCCCTGCTGGCCGGTGAGTGACGGATGTCCCTCGACTCCCTCAAGTCCGCCATACCGGACTTCGCCAAGGACCTGAAGCTGAACCTCGGTTCGGTCATCGGCAACCAGGACACCCTCACCCGGCAGCAGCTGTGGGGCACCGTCCTGTCCTGCGCGATCGCCGCCCGCTCCCCGCGCGTCCTGCGTGAGCTGGAGCCCGAGGCCAAGGCCGCGCTGTCCCCGGAGGCGTACAACGCCGCCAAGTCCGCCGCCGCGGTCATGGCGATGAACAACGTCTTCTACCGGACCCGGCACCTGCTCTCCGACCCGGAGTACGGCACGCTGCGCGCGGGCCTGCGGATGAACGTCATCGGCAACCCGGGCGTGGAGAAGGTGGACTTCGAGCTCTGGTCGCTCGCGGTCTCCGCCATCAACGGCTGCGGCCAGTGCCTGGACTCGCACGAGCAGGTCCTGCGCAAGGCCGGCGTGGACCGCGAGACGGTCCAGGAGGCCTTCAAGATCGCCTCGGTGATCCAGGCCGTCGCCGTCACCCTCGACGCGGAAGCGGCCCTGGCCGCCGAGTAGTCACCCGTACGGGTGTTTTCCCGTACGCGCCCCCGCGCCCCCGCGGCCCCTTCCGGCCTCGGGGGCGCGGTGCGTTCGCGGCGCCCCTACTTCTTCCTGAGCCGGGCCAGCAGGGCGCGGGCGTCCTCGGCCATCGCCGCCTTGACGGCGTCCCCGTCGACCTCGTCGGCGGCGCCGGGGCTTCCCTTGGTCCACCAGCGGACGGTGTAGGTGACCACCGTCCCGCCGTCGAGCACCTGGAGCCGGGGCGCCTGCACCTCGCCCGAGAACTGCGCCCGCTCCCCCAGTCCGGACACCTTCTCGGCCGCGACGGCCGGCGACGCGGCGAACGGGTCCACCTCCGGCCGCGCGCCGAACTCCGTCGCCGGGTCGGCCTTTTTGTGCAGCTCGACCAGCACCTGGGCCTCGTGGGTGAACGCCTGCTCACCCGTGGAGCCGGCGGCGAAGCAGTACGACCAGTCGACCGCGGGCCCCTCCCCGTGGCTCGGCATGCCCACGCCGAGGCTGCCGAGGGCCGTGCCGACCGCCTTGAACGGGGTCTCCGTGCACAGCTGCTCGCTGTGCCGGTGCCGGACCGGCGGCCCGGCGTCGGCGTGACGTTCCCGCACGACCAGGGCCCCCGCCCACACCATCGAGGCGACCACGGCCCCGCCCAGCGCCCAGCGCCAGGGCGCCGCCCGTAAGGACCCGGCGGGCCCGGACGCCGGTGCGGCGGGGGCGTCCTCGGTGCGGGCGGCGGCGGGGGCCGGCTCCCGCGCGGCCCACTCCCCTTCGAGCTCGGGCTCGCCGATCACCCCCGGCCCTCCCGCTCCACCGCCTGTACGGCGGTGGCCCCGTGCGGCGCGGGGCCGGTCGGGGAGACGGGGGTGAGGCGCCGCTCGCGCGAGTACGCGCGCAGGTAGACGACGACGGTGTTGGTGACGGCGACCAGCGGCACGGCCACGACCGCGCCCCCGATCCCGGCGATCATCCCGCCGGCCGCCACCGACAGCACCACCGCGAGCGGGTGGACCCGTACGGCCCGGCCCAGGATGAAGGGCTGGAGCACGTGCCCCTCGATCTGCTGCACCGCCAGGACCACGAGCAGCACCATCAGGGCGGTGAACGGCCCCTGGGTCACCAGGGCCACGACCACCGCGAGGGCGCCGGAGACCACGGCGCCGACGAGCGGGATGAAGGCGAAGAGGAAGATGAACACGGCGAGCGGCACCGCCATCGGCACCTTGAGGAAGTAGATGCCGAGACCGATGAACACGGCGTCGATGAGCGCGACGAGGACCGTGCCGCGCACGTACGCGGTCAGCGTGCGCCAGGCGCGCGGGCCGGCTCCGGCGACGCCGGGGCGGGCGGCGGACGGGACCAGGCCGAGCACCCAGTTCCAGATCTTCTGGCCGTCGTAGAGCAGGAACAGCGTCGAGAACATCGCGAGCAGCATGCCCGTCAGCACCTCGACGAGGACCGTCACGCCCTGGAGGCCGGCCGAGGTGATCTCCTCGGTGTTGGTGCCGATGGTCTCGCTGAGGTTCTTCGCGATGTCGTTGATCTGCTTCTCGGTCACGTGGAACGGACTGTCCAGGGCCCAGCTCTTGAGCTCGTTGATGCCCTCGCGCAGCCGGCTGGAGAGGTCGTCCAGGTTCTCCATGACCTGCCAGACCACGAACCAGCCGACCAGTCCGATGACGACGAAGCCGAGGACGGCGGTCACGGCGGTGGCCAGCCCGCGCGGCAGCCCGATCCGGCGCAGCCGCACCACGAAGGGCTGGAGCAGCGCGGTGACGAGCAGCGCGGCGGCGAAGGCGAGGACGACCAGGCGGACTTCGCTGATCACCTTCATCAGCACCCAGACCATCCCGGCGAGCAGCAGCAGCCGCCAGCTGGCCTCGGCGGCGACGCGCACGCCCCAGGGGATGACGGCCGCCGGATCGGGCCGGACGACCGGCGGGACGCCGTCGAACGCGGCCGCCGCCGCGGTGGCCTGCGGCTCGGGGGCGGCCGCGGGCGGGAGCTCCGGCGGCTCCACGTCGGCCTCGGCCTCCGCCTCGACCTCCGCCCGCCGCTCGTCCAGGCGCGCCTCCATCCGGCTCAGCCCTCTGCCGAGCCGGCCGATCCAGCCCGTCCTCTTCGCCATGTCGTTCCCTTCCCCCGCCCTGCGGCCGGACCTCGCACGACCGTACACGCGAGGAACCCCACACCGTAGGACGGTGTGGGGTTCCCCCGAGGTTGTGCGGGCGTCGTCCGCCGGGCCTCTAGTACCAGCCGTTGGCCTGGTGGAAGCTCCAGGCGCTGCACGGGCTGCCGTAGCGCTCGTTCATGTAGCCCAGGCCCCACTTGATCTGCGTGGCCGGGTTGGTGCGCCAGTCCGAGCCGGCCGAGGCCATCTTCGAACCGGGGAGCGCCTGGACCAGGCCGTAGGCGCCGGAAGAGGAGTTCACGGCCTGGTAGTTCCAGGTCGATTCCTCGTTGATGATGTTGGAGAAGCACTGGAACTGGCCGGAGGGGACCAGCTGCCGGGCGATGTCCTTGACCTGGGCGACCGTGTAGGAGCCCTGGACCGGGAAGTCGCCGGCGTCGCGCGTGGCCGAGCGGCTGGCGATGCCCTCGGCGGCGTCGCGCTCGTCCTTGAGCTTCTTGGCGTCCGCGTCCTTCTTCGCCTGCTCCGCCTTCTCGGCCTCGGCCTTCTTGGCCTTGGCGTCCTCGGCGGCCTGGATGCGGGCGGCCTCCTCCGTCGAGCGCTTGGCGTCGTCGTCGGCGGCGTGAGCGATGGCGTCGGCCTGCTGGGCCAGGCTTCCGGCCTGGACCTGGGCCTGTTCGCCGACCGGAATGTCCTGGAGGAGCGTCGCTCCGGACGCGGTCGTCTCGAGGTCGTTCGAGGTGGCGGCATCGCCAGTGGCGACGCCGACGACTGCGCCGACGGTGGTGACCGCGGTGGCCGAAGCCACTGCGAACCCCCGGACCGAGATCCGGCTCACACGGTGTCCTTCCAGCAGCGTCCGCAGTGACCGCGCGGGCGCAAGAGTGCCCCTTCGACGCTGGACTCCGGGTGTTCTGGTCACTGGAGACACGGGCCCGTGGGCAACTCCCTTGCGGGGGCTGCCGCGTGAAACCGGGCGGCATACGGCCAACGGCTGTGGAGTTGTGGTGCTGCGCGTATCCCCAACTGGAGATACAGATGTGCCGTATGCGGGGCCTGACGGAAACCAGACTCTGCCGGACCTTGACGCCGCAAGGCAATTCCACGTTGCGTGGGAAAGGTCACACCAGGCATGCCGACGCTGTTTTGGGCAAAGGCCTGTGCGGAACGGCGCCGTCCGGCTAGGCTCCTGGGCCTTTGCCGGACGGCGCCAACTCACCGTCCCACTATGGGGGATTTGACCCTTACGGGCCCTCCTCGCACCCCCTGGGCGATCAGAGCGATTCGAGCATCTCCGTGACGAGCGCGGCGATCGGGGAGCGCTCGGAGCGGGTGAGCGTGACGTGGGCGAAGAGCGGATGCCCCTTCAGCTTCTCAACGACGGCGACCACTCCGTCGTACCGGCCGACGCGCAGATTGTCGCGCTGGGCCACGTCATGGGTCAGGACGACCCGGGAGTTGGCCCCGATACGGGACAGAACGGTCAGCAGGACGTTGCGCTCCAGGGACTGCGCCTCGTCGACGATCACGAAGGAGTCGTGCAGCGACCGGCCCCGGATGTGCGTGAGCGGCAGGACCTCCAGCATCCCCCGGTTCAGCACCTCCTCGATGACCTCGCGCCCCGCGACCGAGGAGAGGGTGTCGAACACCGCCTGCGCCCAGGGGCTCATCTTCTCGCCCGCGTCGCCCGGCAGATAGCCGAGGTCCTGGCCGCCGACCGCGTACAGCGGGCGGAAGACCATCACCTTCTGGTGCTGACGGCGCTCCAGGACCGCCTCCAGGCCCGCGCAGAGCGCCAGCGCCGACTTGCCGGTGCCCGCCCGGCCGCCCATCGAGATGATCCCGACCTCCGGGTCGAGCAGCAGGTCCAGGGCGATGCGCTGTTCGGCGCTGCGGCCGTGGAGCCCGAAGGCGTCCCGGTCGCCCCGGACGAGCTTGACGTTGCCGTCGGCGGTGACCCGGCCCAGGGCCTTGCCGCGCTCGGACTGGAGGATCAGACCGGTGTGCACCGGCAGTTCGGCGGCCTCGGGGACGTAGAGCCGCTCCTCGGAGTAGAGGAGGTCCACCTGTTCCCCGGAGAGGGCCAGCTCGCTCATGCCGGTCCAGCCGGCGTCGGTGATGGCGAGCTCCGCCCGGTACTCCTCGGCGAGGAGGCCCACGGAGGAGGCCTTGATGCGCAGCGGGAGGTCCTTGGAGACGACGGTGACGTCGTAGCCCTCGGCCTGGAGGTTGCGGGCGACCGCCAGGATGCGCGAGTCGTTGTCCCCCTGCCGGAATCCCGCCGGCAGGATGCCGGGGTCGGAGTGGTTGAGCTCGACGCGCAGGGTCCCGCCCAGATCGCCCAGCGGGATGGGGGCGTCGAGGCGGCCGTGGCGAACCCGGAAGTCGTCGAGCAGGCGCAGGGCCTGACGGGCGAAGTAGCCGAGCTCGGGATGGTGCCTCTTCGCCTCCAGCTCGGTGATCACCACGATCGGGAGCACGACCTCGTGCTCGTCGAAGCGGGTGATCGCGTTGGGGTCTGCCAGCAGGACGCTGGTGTCGAGGACGTAGGTCCGCCTGTCGGACAGGCGGCGCTTTGTGCTGGTCACCACGGAAGGACGTACCCCCTCGGAAGAGGTCGGGCCATGAAGACCGGACCGGTCAACGGCACCTGTGCCAGGGCCGCTTTCCGGCCCTCCAATCCGTCCGTGCGAACCGCACGCTCGTCCTGGTGCAAAGGGCCTCCCGGGCGGACGGCCCTGTGCCGTCCGCTGAGACTCGACACCCGTGGATCGGGCATCGACCTGCAAGGCTTATGCCCTTGAACGAGGGCGCCCATGCCATGGCATATGACGGACGCTGGGTGAACCCCGGGTGAAGGCTTCACCACGGGGGCGCACGGGACCGGAGGGGCTCCGAGGGGTTTCGGCCGGGGGGTCAGGTCCCGTAGCGCCGGTGGCGGGCGGCGTAGTCGCGCAGGGCGCGCAGGAAGTCGACCTTGCGGAAGGCCGGCCAGAAGACCTCGCAGAAGTAGTACTCGGAATGCGCGCTCTGCCACAGCATGAAGCCGGACAGCCGCTGCTCGCCGCTGGTGCGGATCACCAGGTCCGGGTCGGGCTGGCCGCGCGTGTAGAGGTGCTCGGCGATGTGGTCGATGTCCAGGACCTCGGCGAGCTCCTCGAAGGAGGTGCCCTTCTCGGCGTGCTCCAGCAGCAGCGAGCGGACCGCGTCGGCGATCTCCTGGCGGCCGCCGTAGCCGACGGCGACGTTGACGAGTATCCCGCCGATGTCGTGCGTGGCCTCCTCGGCCTCCTTCAGCACGTTCTGCGTCCGGGACGGCAGGATGTCCAGGTTGCCCACGTGGTGGACGCGCCAGCGGCCGTCCTCCGCGAGGCCCCTGACGGTGTTCTCGATGATGTTGAGCAGCGGGCGGAGCTCGACCTCCGGCCGGTCCAGGTTGTCCGTGGACAGCATCCACAGGGTGACGACCTCGACGTCCGTCTCGGTGCACCAGCCCAGCAGCTCGGAGATCTTGTCGGCGCCGGCCTGGTGGCCCTGCTCCGTCGTACCTCCGGACGCCTTGGCCCAGCGCCTGTTCCCGTCCAGGATGACGCCGATGTGCTTGGGCGACGCGTCATGGTCGAGGCGACCTTCCACCCGGCGTGCATAGAGCCTGTACACCAGGTCGCGCAGCTTCACGATCTTCCAGCCCCTCCGTGCCATGCCCCCGTGCGAATTGCGGTCTCCCCCGAGTCTCCGCCACATTACTGCGCGGCGGGATCGGGTACCCAACTCGGTGGGTCACAAGTCCGTGATAGCAAGGACAACGTGACTGATACCAATCCCTATCGGGCAGACCACTCCCGCTACGACTCCATGCCCTACCGGCGCACGGGCCGCAGCGGTCTCAAGCTTCCCGCCATCTCCCTCGGCCTCTGGCACAACTTCGGCGACGACAAGTCCCTGGAGTCCCAGCGCTCGATCCTGCGCCGCGCCTTCGACCTCGGCGTCACCCACTTCGACCTGGCCAACAACTACGGCCCGCCGCCCGGCTCCGCCGAGCTGAACTTCGGCAAGATCTTCGCCCAGGACTTCGCGCGCTACCGCGAGGAGCTGGTCCTCTCCACGAAGGCCGGCTACCTGATGCACCCCGGCCCGTACGGCGAGTGGGGCAGCCGCAAGTACCTCCTCGGCTCGCTGGACGCCTCGCTGAAGCGGATGGGCGTCGACTACGTCGACGTCTTCTACTCGCACCGGTTCGACCCGCACACCCCGCTGGAGGAGACCATGGGCGCCCTCGCGTCCGCGGTCCAGCAGGGCAAGGCGCTGTACGTCGGCGTCTCCTCCTACACGGCGGAGCAGACCGCTGAGGCGGTGCGGATCCTGCGGGACATGGGCGTGCGCCCGCTCATCCACCAGCCCTCGTACTCCATGATCAACCGCTGGACGGAGGAGGACGGGCTGCTGGACACCCTGGAGGCGGCCGGCATGGGCTGCATCGCCTTCGCGCCGCTCGCCCAGGGCCTGCTCACCGGCAAGTACCTCCAGGGCATCCCGGAGGACTCCCGGGCCGCGGCGGGCAAGTCGCTGAACCCGGCGCTGCTCTCGGACGACGTGGTGCGGCGGCTGCGCGGCCTGAACGAGATCGCGGCCCGGCGCGGCCAGTCGCTGGCCCAGCTCGCGCTGAACTGGGTGCTGCGGGACGAGCGCATGACCTCGGCCCTGATCGGCGCGTCGAGCGTCCGGCAGCTGGAGGAGAACGTGGCCGCACTGGCCGGCGCGCCGCTCTCGGAGCAGGAGCTGAAGGAGATCGACTCCTTCGCGGTCTCCACCCCCGGCACCAACATCTGGGCCCAGCGCGGCTGACCTGCGCTTTTGCCCGCACGGCGGGTGAAAAGGAAAACGGGCCGGTCCGTGGGGGGGATACGGACCGGCCCGAGGGGGGGGTTCCACCATAACCCTTCGTAAAGCGTCCTGCGTGCATCGGCGCGAAATGATTACGCTCCGAATCCGCCCAGGAGCACTCCGGTGAGGGCTCCGGCGGCCATGAAGGGTCCGAACGCGAAGCCGGCCCTCCGGGTCGCGCGGCTGGTCAGCAGCAGGGCGAGGCCGTACACGGCCCCGTAGAGCAGCCCGAGGAAGGCCCCGGCGGCCCATACCCCCCACCCGTACCACCCAAGAGCGACCCCCAGGGGAAGCGCGAGCTTGACGTCCCCGAGGCCCATGCCGGCGGGGTTGATCAGGAACAGCAGGAGGTACGCCGCCCCGAGCGCGGCCCCGCCGCACAGGGCCCCCCGCCAGCTGCCCGCGGCGCGGGGCAGGAGGGCGGCCACGCCGAGCAGGGCGGCGGTGGCCGCGGCCAGGGGCAGGGTCAGGACGTCGGGCAGCCGGTGCACGGCGAGGTCGACGATCCCCAGCAGCACCACGAGCGGCGCCACGCCGACGAACACCGCCGCCTCGGGCCGGATCCCGCAGGCGGCCCCCAGCGCCCCGCACACGAGCGCGCAGACCCCGGCCGGGGCCCAGCGGGGGCCGCCGCCGCCCTCGGCCCCGAACCACCCCGCGAGGGGCCGCCCGTCGGGGAGGTGCGCGCGCCAGGGCTCCCCGGGCTCGACGGAGAGCCGGTACGCGGCCCGCGGCAACCCGAACCCGAAGGCTCCGCCGTACGCGACGGCGAGAACGATCACGACTACGCCCATCCGCCGACGGTAGCGGGGCCGGTCTCAGCCCCGCCGGCGACTGAGCGAAACGGCGCATGGGTGAGGGGGGCGGGGCGGGGAGAAGTTCCGCGCGGCGGCCCCGGGCCGGCCGGCGGAGCCTAGGGTGGCCGCATGGCCTACCAGGACGGCGCCGCGACGCTGCGCACCCCCCGCGCCACCCTCCCGCTGGAGATCGCCGCCTCCTACCGCGCCCGCACCCGCGGCCTCCTCGGCCGGGACGGGATCGAGGGGGCGATGCTCCTCACTCCGGCCGCCTCCGTGCACACCTTCCACATGCGGTTCCCCATCGACGTCGCCTACCTCGACCGCCGCCTGCGGGTCATCGCCCTCACCACCATGCCCCCGGGCCGCCTCGGCCTCCCCCGCCCCCGCGCCCGGCACGTCCTGGAGGCGGAGGCGGGGACCATGGCGACCTGGGGGCTCCGGGTCGGCGCCACCGTCACGGTGGAGCGTCTCGACGGGCCCTAGGTCATGGCGCGCCCCGGGCGGTAGGTTGGGGCGGTTGACGTGGGGCGTCAGGGGAGCGGCGGGCATGACGGAGAACGCGCGGGTCAAGGCGCTGGAGCAGATCATGCCGGCGACGCACGGCGCCGACGAGGACATCGACTGGCAGACGGCCGAGGCCGTCTGGGGCACCCGCTTCCCCTCCGACTTCGTCGCCTTCATGGGCCGTTTCGGCGCCGGGTCCATCAACGGCGAGGCCGGGATCCTGCTGCCGCTGCCGAAGCCCGGACTCCAGTGGGACCCGGCCGAGATGGCGGAGGAGACCGCCAACGCCCGGCAGGCCTGGGAGGCCGGGGGCGGCCGGGCCGCCTTCGACGTGGACCCGGAGTCGATCATCGCCTGGGGGGTCACGGCCGGCTCCGACATCCTGTGCTGGCTCACCACCGACCCCGACCCGGACCGCTGGCCGGTCCTGGTCATCGGGCGGCACACCGCCGAGGCCTTCGCGGTGTACCCGTACGGCATGGCCGAGTTCCTGCTGCGGATGTGCTCCGACGAGTTCGACGTGAGCCCCGTCGGCATCACCTTCTGGGACGCCGGCCACCTCAGCTTCGTGCACTGGCGCAAGGCCCAGCGCCGCTGGCAGGAGGGCCGCAACCCCGAGACGGGCGAGCCCGACCCGTACGCCGGCGAGTTCGCCGGCTGATCCCGCGACACCCCCACGGCCCCTTTCCGGAAGGAAACGGGCTTTTCGGCATGTCTACGCGCGTCCAATTCAGGGGCCCCATATTCGAAAACACAAATGGCGAAAAGCCTTTTTGGAGCATTGGACACAACTGCCGCCCCAATGGAAACAACTCCGCCGCCTTCAGGAGAGAATTCCGGCCAGGACGGGCCACGGCGGGACACCCCAGCCCGGAGCAACTCATAAGTAATAACGGGACTCAAAAGAAAATCAGGGGTATCCACCCGTGCGACGAAAAATGTTCGGCGCGGCCGCCACCGCAACCGTGTTCGGCCTGCTCGTAACCCTGTCCGGCTGCGGATCTTCCGGTAGCGGCGCCAGCGGTGACAGCGGCACCCTGCGCCTGGTGGCCGCCGAATACGGCGACACCGCGGCCACCAGCTCCAAGGCTTTCTGGGACAAGGTCACGAAGGATTTCACGGCCGCGAACCCCGGCATCAAGGTGCAGGTGCAGCTCCTGCCCTGGGCCGACATCGACCGCGAGGTCTCCCGTATGGTCAAGGCCGGCAATGCGCCGGACATGGCCCTGATGGGTTCCTACTCGGACTTCGCGGCCCAGGGAAAGCTTTATTCAGCGGAAGAACTGCTCTCGATCAGCGCCGAGGCGAACTTCCTCCAGCCGCTCGCCGAGGCCGGCTCCGTCGGCAACACCCTCTACGGCCTGCCGTTCGTGGCGTCGAGCCGTCTGCTCTTCTACAACGACTCCCTCTTCAAGCAGGCCGGCATCACCTCCGCGCCGAAGACCTGGTCCGACCTCACGGCCGACGCCAAGGCGCTCAAGGAAAAGGGCGTGAAGTACCCGGTCGCCCTGCCGCTGGGCCCCGAGGAGGCGCACGCCGAGGCGATGATCTGGGAGCTCAGCAACGGCGGAGGGTACGCCGACAACAGCGGCAACTACAGCCTCGCCTCCGACCAGAACATCGCGACCTTCCGCTGGCTCAAGCAGTACCTGGTCACCCCGGGGCTCACCGGCCCGACCCCGCCGTCGCAGTTCAACCGCGCCGACGCGTTCGCCGCGTTCCTGCGCGGCGAGGTCGGCATGGTCAACGGCTACCCCTCGCTGCTGCACGAGGCCCGCGCCAAGGGCATCACGGTCAACGCCGTCCCGATGCCCATCTCGGACAACCTCGGCACGGGCGAGACCCCGCCGACCGTCGGCGTGGCCGACTGGATGATGGCGTTCAAGCAGAACGGGAAGCGCGAGGAGATCGGCAAGTTCCTGGACTTCGTCTACCAGGACAAGAACCTGTCGGCCTTCGCCGGCCGCTACCACCTGCTGCCCTCGACGGTCTCGGCCTCCCGCACCCCCTCGGGCGGCGGCCTCGACCGCAACGACGAGCAGTTCCTGACCGCCCTGCGCGGCGCGCAGCTCTACCCGGTCAACGACCCGTCCTGGGTGACGGTCAGCGACACCATCAAGCGGAGCATCGGCCACTCGCTCGACCCGAACGGCGACCCCAAGGCCGTCCTGGAGGGCATCGCCTCGAAGGCGAACGAGGCCAAGAAGAACGGCTGAAAACCGGCGGAGACGGGACCTTCGACTCCCGTCGCGCCCCTTCCCGTACGGCAGAATGGCCGACGGCACTTGATCCAAGGGCCGTGGCCGCGTCGCCCGACGAGCGCCCACAAGGCGCGCAGGGCGGCAGGCCTCCTTCCTTCCCGCGGCTACTTCCCGGCGCGTTCCGCCGCGAACGCCGTCCGGTACTGCTCGCAGCTGGAGTTCCAGCGCAGCGTGCCGCCGACCGTGGCGTAGCCGGGGCGCTCGACCGTCCACTCCACCGTGTAGTCACCGGTGTCACAGGCGATCCGCTTGTTCCCCGCGACCTTCTGACGGCCCGTCGCGGCCTGTCCGGTCAGCTTCTTGTCCACCTCCGCGACCGCGGCGCCCCGCGCGTCGCGCAGCACGGCGTGCACCGTGATGGCGTGCTTGCCGTTCTTCGTGGTCAGGCCCTTGTTGACCAGGACGTCGGAGACCGTCCAGCCGAACTCGTACGAGGGCATCCAGGCCAGCGTGTTCGGGTCCCCGACCTTGCGCTGCCACTCGGGCGCGCTCTCGGGGCCGGGCCGGGTGACGGTCTCGTACTGCACGCCCGGGTGGAAGCGGGCCTCCCCCTCCACCTTGTGCTTCTGGTCCTTGCTCCACGCCTTCCCACTGCCGACCGGGTCCTGGGGGAGGTTCCCCTTGCCGTCGGCGGCCGTGGCGGCCGCCTGGCCGAGGGCGGGGGTGAGGGCCGCGACGGCGGCGGCGACGGTGAGAGCGGTGGTGCGGGTGCGCTTCATGCCCCGTCCAACGGCCCCGGCGGGGGCCCGGAACGTCGCCGCGCGCGCGTTCACCCGTACGTGAGCGGGGCACGGGGGGACAGCTGACAGATTCCGGCCAGGTCGGGCATATGAGCCGACCGGCTCTGGTTGTGTAGGCCGGGAACGACGGATCGACGCACGAAGAGTGGTGGGGATGTCATGGGCATGACGGTGCAGGGAACGGTGGAGGCGGGCTGGGAGCCGGTCCGGGAGGAGTTCGAGGCCTTCGTGGCGGCGGAGCCGCATTCCCCGGAGGCCCAGCTGGCGGTGCGCCACCACGGCCGGACCGTGGTGGACCTGTGGGGCGGCGAGGAGACCGACGGGGACACCCTCAGCGGCGTCTTCTCGATCACCAAGGGCGCCGCCCACCTGGTGGTGGCGCTGCTGGCGCAGGAGGGCGTACTGGACCTGGACGCCCCGGTGGTGGAGTACTGGCCGGAGTTCACGGGGGACGGCAAGGAGCGGCTGACGCTGCGCCAACTGGTGGCGCACGGCTCCGGGCTGATCGCCGTCGACGAGTTCTCCTACGAGCTGATGGCGGACGACGCCCTCGTGGCGGCCGCGCTGGCCGGGCAGAAGCCGCACTGGGAGCCGGGGACGGCGTACGGGTACCACGCCTTCGTGATCGGCGCGCTGACCGGCGAGGTGGTGCGCCGGGTGACGGGCCGTTCGATCCAGGAGGTCTACGAGGAGCGGGTGCGGGCGCCGTACGGGCTGGACCTGTACATGGGTCTGCCGGAGGCGCTGGAGGGCCGCTGGAAGCCGGTGCTGGAGATGCTGCCGACGCCGGCCCAGCTGGAGCTGCTGGCCGCGGGCGGGCCGATGCCGGAGCTGATGCGGACGGCGTTCAACATGCACCACGAGCCGCCGATGGACCTGGTCGCGTACGCCAACCATCCCAAGGTGAAGGCCCTCGGCCCGGCCTCGGCGGGCGGCGTCGGCACGGCACGCGGTGTGGCGGGCCTGTACGCGGCCACGATCAGCGGGCTGAACGGCCTGCCGGCGCTGCTGACCCCGCGGACGGTGGCCGAGGTGGCGCGGCTGCACACGCCGGGCCAGGACGCGGTCGTGGCGGAGGCCGACCACTTCGGGCTGGGCTTCGAGAAGCAGCACGCGGTGGGCCCGGAGGCCTTCGGGCACTGCGGTGCGGCGGGCGCCAACGGCTTCGCCGACCCGGTGACGGGGATCGCGTACGGGTACACCCGCCGCCGCTTCGGCTTCCCGGGCGGGACGGCGCCGGAGAACGGGCCCCTGACGGCGGCGGTGCTGAAGGTGGCGCGGGGGCTGTAGCTTCCCGGGACGGCCGGGCGCCGTGCTCAGGCCTGGCCGGTCTCGAAGCGGCTGACGCGGCCGTCGGAGACGGTGAACCTCCAGGCGGTGCGCATCGCGCCCCAGGTGTCGTTGCGGTAGTCGGCGACGAGGGCGCGGCCGCCGTCGGCCTCGGACTCGACGTCCATGTGGCCGTTGGAGGAGAAGATCTCCCGGTCGGCCCAGTCGTTCAGGTCGCGGTCGCTGCCGTCGTCGGACATGGTCGCGCCGGGCGTCAGGGCTTCGGTGAAGGCCTGCCGGTCGCCCGCGTTGACGGCGGTGACGAAGGCGCGGACGGCGGGGTCGGTGAGCTGGTCGGCGGGGATCACGGTGGCCTCCTGGCGGGCGCGGGCGTTCGGGTCCGCGTGCGCGGTCCGTGTGTGCGGGTCCGCGTGCGCGGTCTGCGTGCGCGACCAGGGAACACCGTGGGCGGGACCGGGGCGCCGACCGTCACCCGTTCGCCGGTCGGCGGCGTGTCAGGGGGCGGTGCGGACCGGGAAGCCGGTCGGCCGGCCCTGTTCCCGCAGCCATTGCAGGACCTGGTCGAGGGCGGCGACGGTCTGGCGGCGGTCGCCGCCGCCGTCGTGGAAGAGGACCGTGGGGCCGTTGCCGATCTCGCGCTTGACGCTGGCGACGATGGCGGCGGTGCCGGGCTTGCCGAAGTCCTTGGTGTCGACGTTCCAGCCGAGCGGGCGCATCCCGGCGGCCGCGGCGATGCGCCGGCTGTCGGGGGTGAAGGCCCCGCCGGGGGCGCGGTAGTACTCGACCTTCGCGCCGCCGCCCGCGGCCTCCTCGATCAGCTTCTTCGCGTCGAGGATCTGCGCCTGCTGGTAGGCGACGGGCTTGGTCGCCATGGTCGTGTCGTGGTCCATGGTGTGGTCGCAGAGCCGGTGCCCGGCCGCCACGACCTTCTTGACCAGGTCCGGGTGGGCCTTGGCCTGCGGGCCGATCATGCAGAAGACGGCCTTCACGTCGTACTTGGCCAGGACGTCGAGGACCTGCGGGGTCCAGCGGGGGTCGGGGCCGTCGTCGATGGTGATGTTGACGGCGTTCCCGCCGGCCTCCGAGGCGTGGGCGATGTCCTCGGGCACGCCGGAGGAGGGGGAGGGGGAGGGCGTCGCGCCGGCGCCGCCCGGCTTGCCGTCGTCCGGCGCACCGCTCGGACGTGACGCGTCGTCATGGTGCGGGGAGGTGTGGTGATCGCCCGCAGGGACCAGGGTCGTGACCCCCCAGACGGTGGCGGCGACGGCCGCGGCCGATGCGGCGACGGCTATCCGGGCGCGGAGGCTGTGCTTCTGCGTGCGCGTCATGTGGATCAGGACGCCTTCGAACCTGAGAAGGTTCCCCTCAATTGCCCCATAAATTCCAGGTAATGAGGACTTTAGTCCTTTTTAGTCACAGTCGGCACGGGCGCCCCCGGGGCCACCGGAGCCACGCGAAAAGGCGGGTGGGGCCCGGGAACTCCCGGGCCCCACCCGCCTCTCGGGCCGCGCTCGTCAGTGGGCGAACGAGTCCGCCGGGGAGGTGGCGGCGGCCTTGGCGTCCGCCCCGCCGGCCTGGGCCGGACCCGCGCCCCGCAGCGGGACCTCCTTGACGAACCAGGCCAGCGCGAAGCCGAGGACGGCGATCGCCGCGCCGAGCAGGAACGCGGAGTGCGTACCGGCGGCCACCGCGTGCTGGTAGGCGTCGCGGACGGCCTCGGGCAGCTTGGCCAGGCTGGCCGCGTCGAGCTGGGCGGAGCCGGCGGCGTGGGCGGCCTGCGGGCCGAGGCGCTCGGACATGGTGTCCGTGACCCGGGAGGTGAACAGGGAGCCCATCAGGGCCACGCCGAAGGAGCCGCCGAGGGTGCGGAAGAGGGTGGCCGAGGAGGAGGCGACGCCCATGTCCTTCATCTCGACGCTGTTCTGCGCCACCAGCATGGTGATCTGCATCAGGAAGCCGAGGCCGGCGCCGAGGACGGCCATGTACACGCCGGAGACCAGGCGCGAGGTGCCGGTGTCCATGGTGGCGAGCAGGAAGAGCCCGACGACCATGAGGGCGCCGCCGACGATCGGGAACAGCTTGTACTTGCCGCTGCTGGTGGTGATGCGGCCGACGACGAGCGAGACGACCATCATCGAGAGCAGCATCGGCAGGAGCAGCAGGCCGGAGTTGGTGGCGGAGGCGCCCTGGACCGCCTGCTGGAAGAGCGGGAGGTAGAGCACGCCGCCGAACATCGCGAAGCCGACGAGGAAGCCGATGACGGACATCAGGGTGAAGTTGCGGCTGCGGAAGATGTGCAGCGGCATGACCGGCTCGGCGGCCTTGGTCTCGGCCCAGAGGAAGGCGGCGATGGCGAGGACGCCGGCCACGATCAGGCCGATGATCTCCCCGGAGCCCCAGGCGTACTCGGTGCCGCCCCAGGTCGTCACGAGGACGGTGGAGGTGATGGCCACGGTCAGCAGGGCCGCGCCCAGGTAGTCGATCTTGCCTTGGGCCTTCTTCTTGGGCAGGTGCAGCACGGCGCTGACCATCGCGAGGGCGACGGCGCCGAGGGGGAGGTTGATGTAGAAGGACCAGCGCCAGCCCATGTGGTCGGTGATGGTGCCGCCGACCAGCGGGCCGCCGATCATGGCGAGGGCCATCACGCCGGCCATCATGCCCTGGTACTTGCCGCGCTCACGGGGCGGGATCAGGTCGCCGATGATCGCCATGACGCCGACCATCAGACCGCCGGCGCCCAGGCCCTGGATGGCCCGGAAACCGATGAGCTGGCCCATGTCCTGGGCCATGCCGCTGAGCGCGGAGCCGATGAGGAAGATGACGATCGAGGTGAGGAAGGAGCCCTTGCGGCCGTACATGTCGCCGACCTTGCCCCAGATCGGGGTGGAGGCGGCGGTGGCCAGGGTGTAGGCGGTGACCACCCACGAGAGGTGTTCGAGGCCGCCGAGCTCGCCGACGATGGTCGGCATCGCGGTGCCGATGATCATGTTGTCGAGCATGGCGAGCAGCATGGCGATCATGAGCGCCATGAGGACGACGCGAACGCTGCGCGGCTTCACCTCCTCGACGCTCCCGGCCTGCTTGACTGCGTCGCTCATGTCCACTCCCCGTGACACCGATTCTTCATTCCCTGCGCGGACACTTACTTGCCGCCCGGCTAGTTCACTACACTGGGGAAGGTAGACCCGTCACTAGCCGGGCGTCAAGTAAGTTCGTGGGGAGACACATGTCCAGCAGCTCCAGCGGCACCGGACCGCAGGCCAAGCGCGGGAACACGCGCCAGCGCATCCAGGACGTCGCGCTGGAGCTCTTCGCCGAGCAGGGGTACGAGAAGACCTCGCTCCGCGAGATCGCGGAGCGGCTGGAGGTCACGAAGGCGGCGCTGTACTACCACTTCAAGACCAAGGAAGACATCATCATCAGCGTCTTCGAGGACCGCACGCGGCCCATCGACGAGCTGATCGAATGGGCGCGGGAGCAGCCGAGGACGCTGGAGACCAAGCGCGAGATGCTGCGCCGCTACAGCGAGGCGATGGTCGCCGGCACCCAGCTGTACCGCTTCATGCACGAGAACCAGGCGACGATGCGGGAGCTGAGCATCGGGGAGACCGTCAAGCAGCGGATCTTCACCCTCGTCGAGCTGCTGCGCACGGAGGACGGGCCGCTGGCGGACCAGGTGCGCTGCGTGAGCGCCCTGTTCACCCTGCACGCGGGGATGATGTTCCTCCAGCACGTGGACGAGGCCGACCCGGAGGCGACCCGGCTGGCGGCCCTGGAGGTCGCGACGGACCTCATCACCCGCGCCCACGGCGGGGAGTAGCCGGACGGGCCCCGCTCCCCCGGGTGGGCGATACGCGGGCCGGGGCCGGGCGGGCACCGGCGCGTCGGGCGGGCGGCGGGCCCGCGGGCCGGTAGTCGAAGGGGGTACACGCCCGGCGGCGGGGCTCCGAGGCCGCGGGGCCGTGAGGCTGCGAGGCTCCCCGGAGGACCCGATGACGGCGCTGGACCCCTCACCCCCACCGGAGGTCGCGGCGCGGACCGGGCGGCGGGTGCGGCAGGGCTCGGCGGTGCTGCGCTGGCTGTCGACCACCGACCACAAGGTGATCGGCAACCTCTACCTGGTGACGGCCTTCTGCTTCTTCCTCTTCGCGGGGGTGCTGGCGCTGGTGATGCGGGCCGAGCTGGCCCGCCCGGGGCTCCAGATCGTCTCGAACCAGCAGTACGACGAGCTGTTCACCGTCCACGCCACGATCATGATGCTGCTGTTCGCGACGCCGACGTTCACCGGCTTCGCCAACGCGCTGATGCCGCTCCAGATCGGCGCCCCGGACGTCGCCTTCCCCCGGATGAACGCCTTCACCTACTGGGTGTACCTCTTCGGCGGCCTGATGGTGGTCTCGGGGTTCCTGACCGCCGACGGGGCGGCGGCCTTCGGCTGGTTCGCGTACGCGCCGCTCAACGGCGCCGTCTACTCCCCCGGCACCGGCCCCGACCTGTGGGCGATGGGGCTGGCCGTGGCGGGACTGAGCACCATCCTCGGCGCGGTCAACTTCATCACCACGATCATCTGCCTGCGCGCGCCGGGCATGACCCTGTTCCGGATGCCGATCTTCACCTGGAACGTGCTGTTCACGTCCATCCTGGCGCTGCTGGCGTTCCCGGTGTTCACGGCCGCCCTGCTGGCCCTGGAGGCGGACCGCAAGTTCGGCGCGCACGTCTTCGACGCGGCGAACGGGGGCGCGCTGCTGTGGCAGCACCTGTTCTGGTTCTTCGGGCATCCGGAGGTCTACATCGTGGCCCTGCCGTTCTTCGGCGTGGTCAGCGAGATCCTGCCCGTCTTCAGCCGCAAGCCCATGTTCGGCTACGTGTCCCTGATCGGGGCGACCATCGCCATCACCGGCCTGTCCGCGACCGTGTGGGCGCACCACATGTTCGCGACGGGCGCCGTCCTGCTGCCGTTCTTCTCCCTCCTGTCCTTCCTGATCGCCGTACCGACGGGGGTGAAGTTCTTCAACTGGATCGGCACGATGTGGAACGGCTCGCTCTCCTTCGAGACGCCGATGCTGTGGTCGATCGGCTTCCTCGTCACCTTCCTGCTGGGCGGTCTCACCGGGGTGCTGGTCGCCTCGCCGCCGCTGGACTTCCACCTGACCGACAGCTACTTCGTCGTCGCCCACCTGCACTACGTCCTTTTCGGCACGATCGTCTTCGCCACCTTCGGCGGCCTCTACTTCTGGTGGCCCAAGCTGACCGGCAGGATGCTGGACGAGCGGCTGGGCAGGCTGCACTTCTGGACGCTGTTCCCCGGCTTCCAGCTGACCTTCCTGGTCCAGCACTGGCTGGGCGAGCAGGGCATGCCGCGCCGGTACGCCGACTACCTGGCGTCCGACGGGTTCACCCTCCTCAACACCCTGTCCTCGATCGGCGCCTTCCTGCTGGGGGTGTCCACGCTGCCGTTCCTCTACAACGTCTGGAAGACCGCGCGCGGGGGCGAGCGGGTGACGGTCGACGACCCCTGGGGCTGGGGCCGCTCACTGGAGTGGGCGACGAGCTGCCCGCCGCCGCGCCACAACTTCCACGCCGTGCCGCGGATCCGCTCGGAGTCCCCGGCCTTCGACCTGCACCACCCGGAGGTGGCCCGTGAAGGCTGAGGCCTGGCTGTTCACCGGCACGGCCCTGTTCTTCGGGGCGACGACCGCCGTCTACCGCCTGCTCTCCACCGATCCGGCGGGCAGCTCCGCGCTGTGCGTGTCCTTCGTCATGTCCGCCCTGGTCGCCGCCTTCCTGTGGCGCCAGCACCGGCGGGGCGGGGAGCGGCCGGAGGACCGGGGGGACGCCGAGGCGGTGGACGCCTCCGGCCGGCGGATCTTCTTCCCCGACCGCAGCTACTACCCCGTCCTGACCGCCGCCGGAGCCGCGCTGACGGCGCTGGGCGTGGTGCAGGGGCTGTGGCTGTTGCTGATCGGCTTCGGGGTGCTGGCCCCGGGGCTCCTCGGCTTCGCCTTCCAGAACCTCGGCCACCCCGAGTAGCTCTACGGGGACTTCGGCGCGGCCGCCTCCGGCCGGTCCGGGCCCGCCGTCACCCCGTCGATCTCCCGCCGCTGCTCGGGTGTCACCGGGTACGGGACGCGGTCGCGGTAGTACCAGGAGCTGATGGCCGCCCGGGCCCGCGCGAGCAGCCGGCGCGGCAGGGAGCGGGTCGGGTCGCGGTCGTCCTCCAGCGGCCGGGGCTGCTCCCCCACGAGCATCACGTACCGCTCGCCGGCCGGCAGGGCCCGGTGCTCGGGG
Source organism: Streptomyces sp. NPDC000075 (assembly GCF_040301925.1). Classification (NCBI taxonomy): domain Bacteria; kingdom Bacillati; phylum Actinomycetota; class Actinomycetes; order Kitasatosporales; family Streptomycetaceae; genus Streptomyces; species Streptomyces sp. NPDC000075. Next base: position 178,992 of record NZ_JBEPFL010000005.1, on the reverse strand, counting down.
TGGAAACCGCCCTCGACCCCCTGGCGCACCAGGCCCGTCTCCTCGCCGCCGGTCAGCAGCTCCCGTTCCCGGTCCCGCAGGGCCAGGCACAGCCGCCGGGTCAGCCAGAACACCACGGCCGGCACGGCGAAGAACGCGACGCGCAGGGCGCGGGTCAGCTCCGGCAGGGGCACGGCGGAGATGAACGCGAGGATGTCCTGGGCCCCGGCCAGCAGCAGCACGGCGTACCAGGAGACGGCCGCCGCGCCGAGGCCCGTACGGACGGGCCGGTCGCGGGGGCGGTCGCACAGGTGCCGCTCGCCGTGGTCGCCGGTGATCCAGCGTTCGAAGAAGGGGTAGGCGTACAGGGCGGTGAACAGCGCGCCGGGGAGCAGGACCGCCGCCACGAAGGGGTTCCACGTCACGGTGTGCCCCCACAGCCGGGTCTCGGTGCCGGGCATCAGCCGCAGCGAGCCCTCCAGGAAGCCGATGTACCAGTCGGGCTGGGAGCCGGTGGAGACCAGGTCGGGGCGGTAGGGGCCGTACACCCACACCGGGTTGATCTGCGCGACGGCGGCGAGGGCGGCGAGCAGGCCGAAGACGAGGAGGAGGAGTCCGCCGGACTTGGCCAGGTACTGGGGGAAGAAGGGCAGGCCGACGACGTTGCGGCCGGTGCGGCCGGGCCCCGGCCAGTGGGTGTGCTTGAGGTGGACGACCAGCAGCAGGTGCACGGTGATCAGGCCCAGCAGCAGCCCGGGGACGAGCAGGATGTGCACGGGGTAGAGGCGGGAGACGATGTCGGTGCCCGGGAACTCCCCGCCGAAGGCGAGGAAGGCCAGATAGGTGCCGGCCACCGGGACCGAGGTCAGCACCCCCTGGGCGATGCGCAGCCCGGTGCCGGACAGCAGGTCGTCGGGGAGGGAGTAGCCGGCGAAGCCCTCCAGCGTCGCCAGCACGAACAGGGTGACGCCGATGGTCCAGTTGAGCTCGCGGGGGCGGCGGAAGGCTCCGGTGAGGAAGACGCGCAGCAGGTGCGCGCCGATGGCGGCGAGGAAGACGATCGCCGCCCAGTGGTGGATCTGCCGGATCAGCAGGCCCCCGCGGACGTCGAAGCTGATGCGGAGGGTGGAGAGGTAGGCCTGCGACATGCGCACGCCGCGCAGCGGCCCGTACGACCCGGCGTAGACGCTCTCGCGCATGGAGGGGTCGAAGAAGAAGGACAGGTACACGCCGGTCAGCAGCAGGACGACGAAGCTGTACAGGGCGAGCTCGCCGAGCAGGAACGACCAGTGGTCGGGGAAGACCTTGCGCACCCCGCCCCGGGCGGTCTCGGCCAGCGGCAGCCGCGCGTCCAGGGCCTCGGCACCGCGCACCACCGCCCGTGTCCTGCGCGTGGAACCCGCCACCGGCGTGCCCCTCCTGTCGTCGGGCGCGTACGCCGGACCACGCTACCGAACCGGGTCAGGGCGGGACGGAACAGACACGAGGGCCATCGGGGTACGGGCCCGCGCGGCCCGTCCCTCACGCGGAGTGCAGGGCGGTGTGCGCGACGATGGCGAGCTGGATGCGGTTGCTGGTGCCGGTCTTGTGGCGCAGGCGGCGCAGGTAGGTGTCGACGGTGTGGGGGCTGAGCGCCATGCGGTGGGCGATGGCCCGGTCGGTGGCCCCCTGTGCGAGGTGGCCCAGGAGTTCCCGCTCGCGGGCCGTGAAGACGGGCGGGGGTCCGGGGTCGGGTCCGGGGAGGGCGGTCACGGCCGGCCCGCGGGCGCCGGTGGGGCGGCCCATCAGACGGTCCGGTCGTCGCGCGGGGGCAGCGGCCCCCAGCCGTTGCCGGTCCCGCCTCCGTTGCAGCTCAGCAGCTGACCGTCCTTCAGGCTGCCGGCCGCCTGGAGGAGGGCGATGGCCTCCGGGGTGTACCGCTGCCGCAGCTCCTCCGCGGAGATCCAGCGGCAGCTCGTCGTCGTACCCCCGCCCGTCCCGCCCCCGCTCGGGTCGGCGGGCGGGGTGGTGCCCGCATGGGCCGTGGCCGGGACGGCCAGGGCGAACAGGGCGGCGGTCAGGGCGGTGAGGGCGAGGCGCTTCGGCTTCACGAGGGACTCCGTTGGTCAGTCGGGTCGGTCGCGTCGGTCGTCGGATCGACGGGAGTCCCCGGGCGCCGGGGGGAACGTCCGGCGCCCGGGGACACGTCCAGCATCACCGGCGCCGAACCCCGGGACCATGCGTTCCGCCCCTCACTAAAGTTACGTGACAGTAAGAGGAGCGGGGGACGAAGTGGACGAAGAACGCATTCCCGGGCGGATATCGGGGCTGACGGTCTTCGAGGAGACGGATCGGGCGGTCTACCAGTGGCTGGCCGAGCACCGCCGCCTCGACGCCTCGGCCGTGGCCGAGGACCTCGGGCTGGACCCGGCGGACACGGCGGCCTCGCTGGAACGGCTGGTCGCGGCCCGGCTCGTACACCCCGACCCGGAGGAACCCGGCACCGGTTACGCCGTGGCCCCCGAGGTCGCGGCCGCCCAGCTGGCGGCCCCGGTGGAGGAGGAGATCCGCTCCCGCCAGTACGAGCTCTTCCGCATGCGCCGTCAGCTCCAGCAGTTCACCTCCGCCTACCAGCACGGGGTCCAGGCGGCGGGCGGTGCGCTGGAGGTCGTCTCCGGGATGCAGACGGTGCGCACCCTGATGACCCGGGCCGCCGCGGCCTGCCGCGGCGAGGTCTTCACCTGCCAGCCCGCCGGCGGCTTCCGCACCCCCGACACCCTGCGCGACACGCTGGAGCGCGACCGGCCCCTGCTGGAGCGGGGCGTCCGGCTGCGGGTCCTGCACCCGCACACCTCCCGCTTCCACGCCCCCACCCAGGCCTACGTCGCGGCCGCCTCCGCCCTGGGGGCCGAGCACCGTACGGCGCACGAGCTGTTCGGCCGGCTCGTCGTGTACGACCGGGAGACCGCCTTCCTTCCCCTGAGCGACGGCAGTTGGGGAGCGGTGGTGATCCGCGAGCCGCACACCGTCGCCTTCCTGTGCGAGCTGTTCGAGCAGTCCTGGGAGCAGGCCGCCGTGTTCGCGGACGCCGCCAGCCAGGGCCTGGAGCAGGTCGCCCGCGAGATCGACCGGACCATCCTGCGGATGCTCGGCACCGGCCTGAAGGACGAGGCCATCGCCCGCCGCCTGGGCATGTCCCTGCGCACGGCCCGGCGCCACATCGCCGACATCATGGACCGCCTCGGCGCCGACAGCCGCTTCCAGGCGGGCGCGGCCGCGTCCCGGGCGGGACTGCTCAGCGACGGCGAGGGCGAGGGCTGAAGCGCCGGCCCGGCGGCTCGGCGGCCCGCCGTCGGGAGCGTGCGCCGATGAGGCGTGAATCCGGGACCTGAGGCGCCGGACCGCCGCCCCGGGGCCGGTTTGTCGCGGATTCCCCGGCGCCCGGACGCGGCACAGGATGGTGCCCGTCAGCCCGACCACCCCGTCCACCTCGGACGGAGCCCTGGCCGGTCCCGGGTCCTGCCGCTGGCCCTCGGGAACCGAAGAAGCGAAAGAGAAGAGGAAGACCCATGAAGAGGACGAGGACCGGATTCCGAACCGCCGTCATCGCGACAGCCCTCGCGGCAGCGGTGGTGGCCTCCGCCCCCTCCGCCCTGGCGGACCCGGCACCGGGGACGGCGGGGGCCGGGATCGGCACCGTCGGCAAACTGCGGACCGCGCCGACGGGCACGGCTCGTGCTGCGGCGGCCGGGGATGTCATCGGAACGGTCATCTCCGGCATTGACCGCGTCTTCGCGTCATTCAAGGAGTCCGCCCAGTACACGTCCTTCGTCAACGCGATGCTGGACGAGGTCGACCAGGACACCAACTACAAGTACAACATCGTCGTCGTCTACATGAAGCAGGACTTCGGTGCCGTGAACATCAACACCGGCAGGCTCCGGGGCGGCCCGGGAGTGAACAACACCCCCCTCTTCCGCACGGGTTCCATCAAGGAGTACTCCTACGGCGTCTTCATCTTCGACGAGGGAACCGCCGACTTCGGGGGGACCATGCTCTGGGACGACGGGACGAAGTACTCGGCCTACAGCTCGTCGAACGGCGGCATCCACGCCAACGCGACGGGCGTCGGGCCTGACATCATGGGTTCCAGGACGACCCACCTCAAGTTCGACCGCAGGAATTCCGAACACATGGGCGGGAACTCCATGCTCGCCGCCGGCCAGACCCTGTCGAAGGGCCAGCGGCTCGTCTCCGGCAACGGCAACACCCTCATCATGCAGGACGACGGCAACCTCGTGGAGTACGGCGACGGCGGCCGGGTCCTCCACGCGAGCGGCACGGTCGGCCGGGGCGACCACCTGACCATGCAGTGGGACGGCAATCTGGTGCTCTCCACCGCCAACAACATCCCGCTCTGGTCCACCGGCACCCCGAACAACCCGAACGCGTGGGTCCAGCTCCAGGACGACGGCAACCTCGTGCTCCACCGGTCCGACAACTCCGTCCTGTGGGCCATCACCCCGAACGGCTGGCCGCAGACCGTCAACCCTGACCTCGGGTCCCACGGGGCCAACAACAACGGCAGCCGGGGCAACCACCCCGACGGCTCGTGGATCACGATCGTCAACCAGGGGTCCGGGCGGGCCATCGACGACGCCGGCGGCGGCACGGCCGACGGCAACCGGGTCCAGACCTGGGCGCAGCACAGCCCCAACGAGCCCTCCCAGGGCTGGCGCCTGGACCCCAAGGAGAAGACCGCCGACGGAGTCGGGACGTACGCGTTCACCAACCGCGTCAAGGACGGCCAGGTGCTGAACCTGTCCGGCACCGACAACCGGACCACCCAGCTCTACCACTACGACGCCACCGACAACAGCAAGTGGATCTTCGTCGGCAAGGGAGACGGCTGGTACGAGATCTACTCGGCCAACAAGCGCAACGACTGCCTGACCGACAACGGCCACGGCAACCAGCTCACCATCGAGCCGTGCAACGGCCGCGCCGAGCAGCGCTGGGGCACCTACCTCTACTGATCCGACCGGAGCCGGCGCTGCGACTCCTCGATCGGGACGTCGTTGATGCTGGCCTCGCGGCGGCGCATCAGGCCGTCGTCGTCGAACTCCCACTGCTCGTTGCCGTGGCTGCGCCACCACTGGCCGTCCGCGTCGTGCCACTCGTACTCGAAGCGGACCGAGATGCGGTTGCCGGTGTAGGCCCAGAGCTCCTTGCGGAGGCGGTAGTCCAGCTCCCGCCGCCACTTCTCGGCGAGGAAGGCGCGGATCTCGGCGCGGCCGGTGAGGAAGCGGTCGCGGTTGCGCCAGACGGAGTCCTCGCTGTAGGCGAGGGCGATCCGCTCGGGGTCGCGGGTGTTCCACGCGTCCTCGGCGGCCTGCACCTTGGCGCGTGCGGTCTCTTCAGTGAACGGGGGGACCAGCATGGAAAGTTCCTCTCACTCGCACGACACGGAGAACGCTCGTTCTCAACGTAGAGAACGAGCGTTCTCAAAGCAAGCGGATCTGGATTACCCTTCACGCCATGGACGACGAAGAAGCCCGCACCCGCCTCCTCGACGCGGCGGAGGCGCTGTTCTACGCCGAGGGCGTGCAGGCCGTCGGCATGGACCGGATCCGCGCGGAGTCGGGCGTGCCGCTCAAGCGGCTCTACCGGCTGTTCCCCGCGAAGGACGCCCTGGTCGCCGCCTACCTGGAGCGCCGCGACCGCCGCTGGATCGGCGGCCTGCGGGAGGCGGTGGCCGCGGCACCGGAGCCCGTGCCGGCGGTCTTCGACTGGCTGGCGGCCTGGTTCTCGGAGCCGGACTTCCGCGGCTGCGCCTTCCTCAACGCGTACGGGGAACTGGGCACCGGCCCCGCCGCCGTCCTGGACGTCGTACGCCGCCACAAGGCGGAGCTCCGGGCCCTCCTGGCGGACCTCGCCCCCACCCCGGAGCTCGCGGAACAGCTCCTGATCCTGGCCGAGGGCGCGACGGTGGTGGCCGCCCTGGACCCCGGCCCGGCCCCGGCCCTCCACGCCCGCACGGCGGCGCAGCGGCTCCTGGAGGCCGCCGCACACCCGCGCGCGTGAGCGTCCGTACGGCCGGGGCGCCCGGCTCAGGCCAGCGGGGCCGCCGACAGCTCCAGGACCTGCGCCGGGCCCGCGCGGAAGGCGGGGCCGGCGGCGTCGGCCTCGATCATGTGGGGTGTGGCGTCGTGGGCGGCCAGCGCCTCCTTCGACGTCCACTCCTCGATCAGGACGAAGCGGTCGGGGTCGCCCGCCACCGCGTGGAGGTCGTAGCGCAGGCACCCGTCCTCCGCCCGGACCAGCGGCGCGAGGCGCGCGTACGCCTCCTCCTGTTCCCGGCCCCGGCCGGGCAGGGTGGCGATCAGGACGACGAGCTTCACCGACTGCGACATGCGGCGCAGCCTATGCCTCCAAGATCGGCTCCGGCAGCCCGATTTCGCCCTGTGAGATGGTGGACCGCGTGAACCTGGAAGACCTCGTCCGGCTGCGCCGGGCCCGTGACGCGATGGACCGCGACTACGCCGAGCCGCTGGACGTGCCCGCCCTGGCGCGCATCGCCCTGATGTCGGTCGGCCACTTCCAGCGCAGCTTCCGCGCCGCCTACGGCGAGACCCCGTACGGCTACCTCATGACCCGCCGCATCGAACGGGCCAAGGCCCTGCTGCGGCGCGGCGACCTGTCGGTGACGGAGGTCTGCTTCGAGGTCGGCTGTACCTCGCTCGGCTCGTTCAGCTCCCGCTTCACCGAGCTGGTCGGCGAGAGCCCGAGCGCCTACCGGGCCCGCGACCACGGCGACAGCGCCGCCATCCCCGCCTGCATCGTGAAGATCCACACGCGTCCGGTCAGGAACGGAGAAGCCAAATCCGACGGCCGCGCGTAGCGTCTGAGCCATGGGAATCAAGCTTTCGCAGTGCTTCATCGCCGTCGACGACCACGACAAGGCCATCCCCTTCTACCGGGACGTCCTCGGCCTTGAGGTCCGCAACGACGTCGGGTACGAGAACATGCGCTGGGTGACCGTCGGGTCGCCCGCGCAGCCGGACGTGGAGATCGTCCTGGAGCCCCCGCTCGCCGACCCGAACGCCACCCCCGCCGACCGCCAGGCGGTCGCGGAGCTGATGGCGAAGGGCATGCTGCGCGGGGTCATCTTCACCACCGACGACGTCGACGGCACGTTCGAGCGGATCCGCGCGGCGGGCGCCGACGTGCTCCAGGAGCCGATGGACCAGCCGTACGGGGTCCGCGACTGCGCCTTCCGCGACCCGGCGGGGAACATGCTGCGCTTCAACCAGCCCCGCAAGGCCTGACCCCGGACGTCAGCAGCGGCCGAGCCGGTCCTCCAGGGCGGCGGGCAGCGGGTAGACCCGCTCGGGCGGCAGCAGCCGCCGCGCCCTGGCGGCCTGCCCGCCCTGGATGAGGGCGGCCGCCTTGAGGACCCGCGGGGTGAGGTCGGTGATGCCGGTGGTCCACTCGTCGGCGAAGGTGCGGATGAGGTCGCGGCCGATGCCGACCTGGATGCTGTAGTGGTTCAGCGCGGCCCCGCGTGCGGAGCGCTCGGGGTCCCACTGGACGTGCACCGCCGCTCCGGCGAGGGCGTCCGGGCCGGAGGTGGTGAGCACGGCCCGCGCCAGGGCCTCCTCCCACCCCGCCCGGGTGATCCGCACGGCGAGGATCCGCTCCTGGCCGGGCTTGCGGGCCCAGTTGCTGCGGTGCATCAGCCAGAGGAAGGACGGCTTGATCCACGTCATCCGCCCGAACGAGAACGGCGCGACGAACCGGCCCGCGCGCAGGGCCGCGTCGGCGATGGCGGCGGGGTAGGCCTGGTAGACGGTGATGCCGTGGGCGTCGTAGTCCGCCCGGACCTGGAACTGGGGTGCGGTTGCCATGGCCCGGAGTATCGGATCCGGCCCGCCGGTACCGCGACCGGGTTTCAGCGTGGCCGACGTGGTCCGCGTGCGGCCGCCTCGTCTACGTACGGCCGCCTCCACGACGTACGGCCGCCTCCTCGGCCCGGACGGCTGACGACACACCCCGTCCCGGGCCGACATGCCCGGCCGGGAGTTCTCGTTTCGCTAGCTTGTCGCATCATCCGCTTCTCCCGGAAGAAGACCCGATGCGCCAGCCCGCTCCCTCCACCCCGCGCGGCCGCATCGCGTGGTGGACCGCGCTCCTGACCGCGCTCCTCGCCTCCTGGCTCCTGCCGACCGCGCACGCGCACGCCGCCGCCCCGCCGGGAGGGCAGTCGGTGACCGTCCTCACGGACCGGTGAGCGGGGACAGCGCGGCGGGGCGGGACGCGCCGGCGGCCGCCGAGCCGCGCAGGAGGGCGGACAGGTCGTGGGGCGGCGCCGGCTCGCCGGTCGGGGTGGCGTCCGTGATCCGGTCCAGGCGGAAGCCGCGGCCGGCCCGGCGCGTGCGGCACCAGCCGATCAGGTACCAGTGGCCCTCGGCCGTGAGCAGGCCGGCCGGTTCCACGGCGCGCTCGCTCACGCGGCCGGACGCGTCGGCGTACGCGAGCCGCAGCACCGTGCCGTCGGCGAGGGCCCGCTCCACCGCGTCGCGGACCGCCCGCTCCGTCCGGGACGGCAGGGCGACGATCCGCACGGCCAGCCCCTCGGCGGCCGCCGCGGCGGGACCCGTCATCGAGGCGATCAGCTTCTGGTACGCCGTCCGGGCCGCCCCCGCGTAGGGGGTCCCGGCGGCGGCGAGGGCGGCGGCCAGGGCCGCGGCCTCGTCGGCGGTGAAGTGGACCGGGGGCAGGGTCATGGCCGGGTCGACCGTCCAGCCGCCGCCCCGGCCGGGGGTGGTGCGTACGGGGACGCCGGACTCCATCAGGGCCTGGAGGTCGCGCTGCACCGTCCGCGTACTGACCTCGAACCGTGCGGCGAGCGCCGCGACCGTGCGCGGCCTCGGCGCCGACGCACGCAACTCCTCCACGAGGGCGTAGAGCCTGGTCGTACGGTCCATGGGCCCGACGCTACCGGCCCACGGCGGCGAGGAACTCCCGCTCGCGCGCGAACTCCCGGTCGGCGACGGTCAGGGGGAAGAGCGTGAACCCGTGCATCGCGCCCGCGACCACCCCGAGCCGTACGGGGGCGCCCGCCGCCCGCCAGCGCTGGGCGAGGAAGAGCGAGTCGTCCAGCAGGGGGTCCTCGGTGCCGACGACGATCCGCGCGGGCGGCAGGCCGGTCAGGTCGGCGTACAGCGGCGAGAGCCCTGGGGCGCGGCGCTCCTCCGGGCCGGTACCGGGCGAGAAGGAGTCGTAACTGCCCAGCAGCGATTCGGTGTTGCTGAGGAGGCGGCGGGAGCCGAAGGAGCGCTGGCTCGGGGTCATGGACAGGTCGTACGGGCCGAAGGACAGCTGCGCTCCCCGGAACGCCCCGCCGAGGCCGTGGCGGTCACGCAGGCGCAGCAGGGTCAGGACCGCGAGGTGGGCGCCGGCGGACTCACCGCCGATCAGCAGCCGGCCGGTCCCGAACTCGGCGGCGGCGTTCCCGACGAGCCAGCGGGCGACGGCCTCGCAGTCGTCGGGTCCGGCGGGGAAGGGGTGTTCGGGCGCGAGCCGGTAGTCGACGCTGACGACGGCCAGCCGGGCGGCTTCGGCGATCCCCAGGAGCCGTTCGTCCTGCCCGTCGGCGGAGCCGAACGACCAGCCGCCGCCGTGGATGTGCAGGTACACCCCGTCGACCGGACCGCCGTCCGTGCCCTCCGGTACGAAGGTCCGCACCCGCACCCCGGCGACGACCCGGTCCCGGCCCTGCGGCAGCCGCACGGGCGGGGCGTCCCCGGCGAGCCGGTTGCGGCGGATGCGGGCGAGGAGATCCGCGTCCAGGACCCGCCCGCGGGCGGGGCGGGTCGCGGCGGCGGCCTCGAACCGCGCGTTGAAGGCGAGGGTCTCGGCGAGGCAGTCCCGGTCGGTGAGCGGCAGGGCCGCGGCCGTCGTCGCGGTCATCGCCGGGGGCGTTGATGTCGTCATGCGTCGAGGTTCGCAACCGTCCGCGACAGCCCCGTGTCACCCTTTCCCGGTGACCCGCGTCACGCCGGGGTCACGCCGGCGCCGCGCCCCGGCGGGCGCACCGGGCGAGCGCCGCCCGCCCGAGCCGCCGGAGCTGGGAGGGCCCCTTGAAGGGCGCCCGCATCACGCCCAGGGCGAAGACGATCTGCCCCACGGCGAGGACGGGGAGGAGCGGCGGGAAGGCGATCGTCCACCAGAGGGGCAGCAGCAGGAGCAGCGCCACGGGCGCCCGGAAACCGATGTCCGTCCGTTCGCTGGCCAGCCCGTAGACGAAGCAGATCAGTACGGACGGGATACCGGTGATTTCGAGGTAGAACAACAGCTCCCGCAGGATGTCGATCTCCTCCGGCAACGTCGCGTTCACCAGCACCCAGCTGAGCGCGGCCGTGGCGGTGTAGCGGAGCATCAGGTCGACGAGCCGCAGCCCGATGACCCCCAGGTTCTTCCACGGCGTGCCCTCTTCCACGGCCAACTCCCCCTCATGGCATGCGTGATGAGCGGTGCGCCGGAGTGGCGACCGCCAGGGGACAGCCTGTCAGATTCCTTGAACGTGTTCAATTACCTTGCTGGAGGGGGCCTGGACGCAGGCGGCGATGACGCGGGCGCAGGTCAGGGACTCGGCACGGGTCGTGTCGACCTCCAGGTCGTAGACCACCCCCCGGTGGACCGACTCGGCCTGGGCGGCGGCCATGCCCGAGGGGCGGTCGCCCCGGGCGATCTCCCGGGCGGCGGCCACCTCGCCGTCGCACCGGACGCCGACCCACAGGACGCCCAGCCCGTGCAGGGCCTCCCGCCACCGCCGCTGGGACTGCGGACCGCCGAGGAAGACGTCGTCCACGACGATCCGGGCCCCGGCGCGGGCCATGGCGGCGATCCCGTCGGCCCAGGCGGCGTCGAGGACGCGGAACTCCTCCCCGACGAGCACCTCGCCGCCGGGCCCGAACCCGATCCCGGCGCCGGAGGTCCGCAGCGCGGGCGGCATGGCGTCGACGAGCGTGTCCACGCCGAACGCGAGCCAGGGGTCCGGCAGGACGGCCTGCAGACACCGCACGATCCCCGACTTCCCGGAACTGGAACCACCGTTGAGGACGATCACCTGAGTCATGGACATCACGGCAGCCTAGCCATGCCCCGGCTCCCGCCCCCTTAGCCGAGGAGGTCGAGCAGGCGGCTCACCGCGTCCGCCACCGGTCGGCCCACCGCGCCGACGGCGGCGGCGATCTGGGCGATACGGGCCAGGACGAGGCCGCGCTCGCGGAGGGCGGCGGGGTCCGGGGTGAGGTCGGGGAGCGCCTGTTCGACGGTCCGGTCCTGGGCCGGGGTGAGGTGACGGCGCAGGTCGGCGAGCAGGCGGGTGAGTTCCTCGACGGCGGCACGGAGTTCGGCGTCCTGGGAGGCCGCGGCGCCGGCGGCGCCGTAGTTGATGCCGATGTTGCCCTGGCCGTCGTTCATGTTGACCACGGGGCCGTAGTAGTTCGCGTGCGACGCCTCGTCACTCATAGCCTGATCCCCGAGTTCCCGCTACCGCCGTTCATGTTGACGACGGGACCGAAGTGGTTCGTGTGGGTGCCGTTGAACTGGTTGACGATCGCGGTGAATTCAGCCTCCGGATGGTCGATGGCGTGCACGACCTGCCCGGCGATCCGTCGGAGCTCCTCCATGTCCGGCAGGGTCACGACCACGGCGGAGCCCCCGGCCGTCTCGATGGCCAGCACCGGCCTCGAGAAGGTGAACAGCGCCCGGAGGGCGGCCACGACCACGGCGCCCAGGAGCATCGCGAGCAGGGTGGCGTCGATCCCCCTCGCACGCAGATCGCCCCCGCTCGCGTAGCCGAGGCCGCCGACGACCAGGACGAGGATGACACCGGCCGTCCACAGCAGTGTCCGGAGGAAGACCGCGCCGCGCTTGGGCCTGAACCGGAAGGCGTCGACCCAGGTGATGTTGTGCAGCGGGACGGCCGCCGAGCCGACGCGCAGCATCCGGCCGCTGACCCGGATGACCAGCCTGCGTCCGTCCCGGTCCGGGAACTCCTCCGGCGGGGCCGGCCGGGAGGGGGTGGTCGACCGTGGTGGCGGTGGCCCGGCGCTGTCCGTGGAATCCATGCACTCCCCCGTGGTGTCCTGTCGTGAACCCGACCCTCAGATGGCTGGAACGCCGCCCTAACCGGCGGCGCCCGTCGCTCCACGGGGGAAGGTGATCTCGACCCGGCGGTTCTTCTTGCGGCCTTCCTCGGTGCCGTTGTCGGCGATCGGGTAGTCCTCGCTGTAGCCGCGGACGTCATAGGTGACGCCGGGGTTGGTGACGGTCTTGGCGAGCTCCGCCTGGACGGCGTCGGCTCGCTGCTTGGAGAGCTCCTGACCGTGTTCGTAGCTGCCCTGGTCGTCGGTGAAGCCGAAGACGCGGATGCGGGTGGCCTTCTGGGTGTTGATCTCCTGCGCGATGGCCTGGATGCGGGCGGCGGCCTGGGCGTTGAAGACGGCGCTGTTCTCGGGGAAGAGGACCTCGGATTGCAGGGCCATCATGACGTTCTGATTGGTCTCCTGACGCCGCTGCTCACCGCCGAGGTCCTCGACGACTTCGGCGATGTCGAGGACCTTGACGGGGGCGAGGGTGCCCCCCTGAGGGATCTTGAGGCCGGGCGACTTGGAGTCGATCGGCACGGGTGCGGCGGCAGAGGGCTCTGTACCCGGGGGCACGGAAGGCTTCGGGTCATCGGCGTACGCGGCACTGGCGCCGATCAGGTGCGCGCCCGCGATGACGAGGGCGGCGACTGCTGTGGCTGCGGCTACACGGTGGCGTTTTGTCATCGGGTCACCCGGAAATTTTGACGGTGGCCGAGGTGAAGGTGGGGAGACTGAATTCCACCTCGGTGGTGGAGGCCGGCGGGGCCGGGAACTGGGCGAAGAAGGGGACGACCTGGCCGGGATCGACGCTTGAGATACCCGTCGTGCACAGGCACCTGGACTCGGTGTCCCGAAGCACGTAGTACCGCTTCTTTCCCGCCTTGTCGACGAGCGTCGCGCCCGCCACCGACTCTCCGCTTCCCTTCAACTCGATCCCGCGCCAGTCCGACGTGCGAGTGAACGATTGACTGCCCGTGTTCTTGATCTGCCCGTTGACCGTGACGAACCCACCGGCATCTCGCCGAACCGAGTTGATGACCAGGGTCATCCCGGCCTGCCCGTTCAACGTGGCGATCACTTCGGTCGGCTCGGCGCTCTGCCCATTGCTCGGCGCCGCGCCCTGGTTGCCCGCCCCCTGCGACTGTGGGGACGAGGACTTCTCCGTGCTCTTCGCGTCGCCGCCACCGCTGCCGCCACACCCGGCCAACGTGAGGGCAAGCACCGCAATCGCAACGGCCGCTCCCCCGCGAACCTTCACCGTTTGCCGCATGCTCATGTGCGCTGCTTCCTTGTCCGTTGCTCGCTATTAGTCGGTCAGTCGAACGTCGAAGAGGCTTCTCCCCAACGTGCGCCACGGATCGGGCTTCGCCGGATCGAAGGTGATCTCCTTCCCGCCCTTGCACTGGATCTTGACTGTCGGCACCTTGGGGCTGCCTCCGTCGGCGGGCGGAGGCGTCTCCCCCGCAGGTGCGGAGGAGGTCGGAACCGGCACCGGCAACTCCCCGAGGTGGCATCGCGGTTCGATGACCGCCGTGGCATCTGCCGTCCCGTGCATGCCTTCGGTCCCGGGGATCACCGAGTCGCCGACCGTCCTCGTGGTCTCCACCGCGACGGTGAAGCTGAGTCCGGACGCCCTGCATGACGCCTTCGCGCCGTTCCTCTCAGCGAAGTCGTCCGCCTTCCCGCACCCCCCGGTGCCGAATCGGTTGCCCTTGAGCACCTCGGCCCAGTCCTTCGGCTGCAGCTCGGACAGGACCAGCCCCGGAACCAGGTGATCCCGGGCGTCCTGAGCCGCAGCCAGCGCGGCGGCGTCGGCCGCGCCCTGGGCATCGCTACGGGTGACGGACGCCTGCCCGATGACGAAGAAGGCCAGGGCCGCAAGGAGCAGGCCCGCCACCACGACCACGTAGGCGGGGAAGGCCTGCCCGCCGTCGGCGCCGTGCTTCGCGGACACCGCCACTACCCGGCCTTGATGCTCTTCACCGCGTCCTTGATCCGGGTGGTGATCTCCGACCCGATGCCGGAGCCGACGATCGCCCCGATGATCACCACGACCACCAGGATGATCCCCAGGTACTCGAACGCGGTCTGCCCCCGGTCCGGGTTCGAGTACCGCCTGCGGAGCCGGGTCACCGCCGTGTCCGTCCAGCCTGCCAGGCGGATCTTCGCCTCGACCGATGCCTTCAGCAGCGAGTTGTGTGACATGGGGGTTCCCTCCCGGGCCGGTACCGCTGGTGATTTGCGGACGGTACGGCGAGTGACGAGTGATAACCAAGGGTCCCGGGGCCCAATTACGGACCCACTGCGCACCGCGTCTACCCATGTCCACTCACCCCCGGGCGGGCCGTTCCCAGCCAGTGGGCTATCGCTTCGCTTCGGCTCGTGCTCTGGAGTTTGGCGAAGATGCGGTTGATGTGGTTCTTCACCGTCTTCTCGCTGATGAAGCACGCCGCCGCGATCTGCTGGTTGCTCATCCCGGACGCGATCAGGTCCATGATCTCCACCTCCCTCGAACTCAGCCCGAAGAGCGCGGAGTTGTGCAGCCGCTCCGGAGACTGTGTCACAGTTCGTTGCGGGTGCGAAGAGGTGCGGAGGTTGTCCAGGAGGGCGCCGGCCGCCGTTGGCGTGAAGTGGGGGCGGCCCTCGCGGACGTCGTGGACCGCTCTCACCAGGTCCTCCGGCGTGAACTCGCCGTGGACCAGGTAGCCGCCCGCGCCCAGCAGCAGCGATTCCCGGACGATTTCCGACTCCCGGCTGTACGTGAGCATCAGGACCGGCGCCAGCCGCACCAGGTGCGGGAGGGCCGAGATGCCGTCCACGCCCGGCATGCGGACGTCCAGCAGGACCACGTCCGGGGCGTGCCGGCGGGTCAGGCTGAGGGCCTCGTGGCCGTCCGCGGCCTGGGCGGCCACCGTGATGTCGCCCGCCGCCGACAGGAGCGCGGCCAGGCCGGCCCGTACGACCGGGTTGTCGTCGGCGATCAGGACGCGGAGGCCGGCCATCAGGAGCTCCCTTCCAGGGGGAGGGTCAGGTCGATCCGGGTGCCCGGGCGGCCGTCGGGGTGGGGGCCGACGCGGAGGCGGGCTCCGAGGGCCGTGGCGCGTTCCCGCATGCCGAGCAGGCCGTAGTGGCCCGGGGAGGGGGTGGGCCGGGGCGGCAGGCCGCGGCCGTCGTCGGTGACGGTGAGGGTGAGGTGGGTGGGGGTCGACGCCGCCGTGAGGGCCACCGTGGTCGCGTGGGCGTGGCGGCGGGCGTTCTCCAGCGCCTCCGACGCGATGGCCAGGAGGTGGTGGGCCGCCGGGGCCGGGAGCACGGGGAGCGGGCCCGGGGCGTGGACGGTCGTGCCGGGGCCCGCCAGGCGGTGCAGGGCCGGGAGGAGGGGGACGTCCGCGAGCGGCTCGCGGAGGTCCGTCAGGAGGGCCCGGGACTCGGTCACCGCGCGGCGGGCCGCCACCGCCAGCTGGGCGGACCGGGTGCGGATCGCCGCCGGGTCGTCGGTGAGGGCCAGGGCGTCGGCGGTCAGGGCCAGCCCGTGGAGGGTCTTGGCCAGCGAGTCGTGCATCTCGCGGGCCAGGCGGTCCCGTTCGGCGCGGATCGCCTCGGCCACCGCCAGCTGCGCGCGCGCCTGCGTCAGCCGGGTCAGGAAGTCCCGGACCGAGGAGCCCGCCGCACCGGACAGGACGCACAGCAGGGACAGGACCAGGCCGCCGCCCAGCGCCGCCACCACCGCCGTCTGCGCCGCCGCGTACACGGCCGAGCCCCGCCAGCCGTAGACCAGTCCGGCGAGGAGCGGGGTGCCGAGGGCGACCAGGCCCAGCGGGGAGGAGGGGGTGGCGGTGATGAGGAGGAGGGTGCCGAGGGCCATGTCCGGCGCCAGCAGCCAGCGGTGGCGCGGCAGCAGGGGGCCCGGGCGCTCCCCGTCGCGGAAGAGCGCGTAGGAGAGGGTGAAGGTGGCCACGGCCGCCCCGGAGACCAGGTACGCCGGGACTCCCGGCGCCGTGCGGGAGAGGGCCAGCGGGGTGCCCAGCGGGATCATCACCAGGCGGAGGGCGAAGACCTGGCGGCACAGGGACTGGAGGGCGTTCGCCCGCAGGCGCAGGGAGGGGCCGGGGGCGGCAGGGGTGAGGACCGCCATCGTCAGCCTCCGCCCAGCAGGGCGCCGAAGTCGACGTTCGCGCCGTAGACGAAGCCGCAGACGAGGAGGATGAGCGTGCCCGGCAGCATGAACATGGTGACCGCGAACGTGGCCTTGGGGACGGCCCGCGCGGCGCGGCGGCGGGCGTTCTGGGCGTCCGTGCGGCGCATGTCCTCGGCGATGGCGATCAGGGTGTCGACGATCGGGGAGCCCAGCTCCTCGCCCTGCTGGAGGGCCGTGACGAACTGGGCCACCTGCTCGCTGTCGTTGCGGCGGCGCAGCTCGTCGAAGGCCTGGCGGCGGCTCACGCCCATGTCCATCTGCTGGAGGGTGATGCGGATCTCGTCCGCCCAGGGGCCCTCGTACTTGGCCGCCACGCGTTCCAGTGCCTGCCGGAAGCCCAGCCCCGCGCTCACGACGACCGCGAGGACGTCGAGGAAGTCGGGCAGGGTGCGCTCGATGTCGTCGCGGCGGACCCGGATGGCCGACCACAGGCCGGCCTCGATCCAGAACAGGCCGAACGCGACCATCAGGAGGGCGACGACCAGCTGGCCGTTGAGCAGCATCGCGAAGGCGCCCAGGCCGCCCAGGAACCCGTACACCGCGCGCCGGGCGGCGTACCGGTCGATGGTCAGGCCGGCCGGGTTGCCGGCCCGGTCGATCTGGGCGCGTTTGCGGGCCACCCGCCTGGGGCCCATCAGCCGCAGCACCAGGGGTGCCCAGCGGATGCCGAGGCGGTCGACGAGCGAGCCGACCGCCGTCGTGCGGGAGGAGCCGACCTCCAGGGCGAGGGCGAGGTCGGTCGGCAGTTCCACGTCGGCGCGGTAGAGGCGGATGCCGTGCAGGACGCCGAAGACGGAGAGGGCCGTCACGGTGGCCAGGAGGAGCGCGAGGTAGGTGTTCACGGGTCTGGTCGTCCTCCCGTCAGACGTCGATCTTCGACAGGCGGCGGATGAGGACGAAGCCGAGCGTGAACAGGCCCAGGGCGATCAGCACGGCGGTCTGGCCGACCAGGGCGCCGGTCATCCGGTCCAGCGCGCCCGGCATCATCGTGTCGACCAGCAGGAGCGAGCCCAGGCCGATCGCGGGGACCAGGTAGGCCGTGACGGTGACCTGCGAGAGCTGCGTACGGATCTCCCTGCGCGTCTCCTTGCGCTGCTCCAGGGTGACCACGAGGTTGCGCAGGCTGCCGACGATGGCGCCGCCGGCCCGCGCCGACAGCACGAGGGTGGAGACGAGGACGACCAGTTCGCGGGAGGGCAGCCGTTCGACGATCTCCCCGAGGGACTCCTCGACGGAGTGGCCCACCGCGAGCCGGTCCGCGACCCGGGACAGCTCCTCCCCCGCCGGGGCCTCCAGTTCCTCGGCGGCGATCCCGATGGCCGTGCGCAGGGCGAGCCCGGCCTGGGTGGCGTTGGCGAGGATCCGGGCGAGCTCCGGCAGCTGGTTGATGAACCGCTCGGTGCGGCGGGCCCGCTGCCAGTTGAGGAAGGCGTTCGCCGCCCACAGGCCGATCAGGCCGGCGACCGGGCCGAAGAAGGGCGCCAGGAGGGAGGCGGAGAGCAGCCATACCCCGGCGACCGCCATCAGCATGTACGCGAAGAACTCGCCGGGGGTGAGGTCCAGGCCGGTGGTCGCCAGCTTCACCTCGATGCGCCGGCCGAGCTTCGTCCCGCGCAGGCGCCGGTCGAGGCCGGGGAAGCGGCGGCGGCGGCCGGGTGCCTCGGGGGCGCCCTCGGCGGCGAGGCGTTCGACGAGGGCGGCGCGCTGGGCGAGGCCGGCGGAGTAGGCGTGCACCCCGAGGGAGACGAGCAGGCCGGCCAGCAGGGTGGCGCCGAGGGTGAGGAGGACGAGGTCGGTCACAGGACGGTCCGGTGGGTGAGCGGGTCGAAGGGGTCCTCGGGCGGAGCGACCCCGAAGGCCTGGGGAATCGGCTGGTTGTTCATGTAGAGGCGCTCCGCGATCCGGCGCGGGAGGGGGGCGTAGGCGAAGTAGCCGTGCACGCGCCCGTCGGCGGCCATGGGCTGGGCGACGTACCGGCAGACCGTGGTGATCCGGAACGGTTCGCGGCCGTGCGAGTCGAGGACGGAGATCTCGGTGACGCGGCGCGAGCCGTCACCGAACCGGGTGAGCTGGACGATGACGTTGACGGCGCTGTTGATCTGGTCCTGGAGCGCCTCGAAGGGGATCTCGACCTCCGACATGGAGGCGAGGGTCTGGAGGCGCATCAGCGCGTCCTGGGAGCTGTTGGCGTGGACGGTGGCGAGGGAGCCGTCGTGGCCGGTGGACATCGCCTGGAGCATGTCGAGGGTCTCGCCGCCGCGGACCTCGCCGACGATGATGCGGTCGGGGCGCATGCGCAGGGAGTTGCGTACGAGGTCGCGGATGGTGATCTGGCCCTTGCCCTCCACGTTGGCCGGCCGGGATTCGAGGCGGATGACGTGCGCCTGCTGGAGCTGGAGTTCGGCGGAGTCCTCGATGGTGATGACGCGTTCGCCCTCGGGGATCAGGCCGGAGAGGGCGTTGAGGAGGGTGGTCTTCCCGGTGCCGGTGGCGCCGGAGACGATCAGGTTCATCCGTGCCTGGACCATGCCGGAGAGCAGCAGGAGCATCTGCTCGTCGAGCGAGCCGAGGGCGATCATCTCGTGCAGGGTGAAGGCGCGCGGGAAGCGGCGGATGGTGAGGGTCGCGCCGGTGAGGGACAGCGGCGGGATGATGACGTTGACGCGCTCGCCGCTGGGCAGACGGGCGTCGACCATCGGGTTGGCCTCGTCCACGCGGCGGTTGACGGTGGAGACGATGCGCTCGATGGTCTGCATCAGCTGCTCGTGCGAGGCGAAGCGGAGGGGCAGCTGCTCGACCCGGCCGGCGCGCTCGACGAAGATCTGGTCGGGGCCGTTGACCATGATCTCGGAGATGGAGGCGTCCTCCAGGAGGGGTTCGAGCACGCCGAGGCCGAGGGCCTCGTCGACGACGCGGCGGATCAGCTGGGCCCGCTCGGCGGTGGACAGGACGGGGCCCTCGCGGCTGATGATGTGGCCGAGCACCCGCTCCAGACGGGCCCGGCGCTCGGCGGGGGCGAGCGCGGACATCTCGGCGAGGTCGATCTCCTCCAGCAGCTTGGCGCGGTAGGTGGAGACGAGCCGGCCGTCCTCGCGGGGGCTGTGCCGGTCGTCGGGGGTGTTGACCCGGGAACGCAGGCTCATGGTCGGGCTCCGGTCGGGTCGTCGTCGGGCATGACGGCTGTGGCCTTGGCGTCTTCTATGTCGAGCCCCGGCACGATCGAGTTGATGGGTATGGTCACGGTGGCGGTGACCGCGTCCGTGCTCTTGCTGATGGACACCGTGGCCGTGAGGCCGCCCCGGACGGCCGCCTGTCCGGCCGCCTCCCCGCCCGAGCCCTTGCGGGCCTCCACCCGGGCCGCCGTACGGGCGGCGGTGTCGGCCTGTTCGTGGACGTACGCGATCCAGCCCAGCTGGATCCCGCAGAGGGCGACGAAGAGCAGGATCGGGACGAACCCGATGTACTCCAGGGCCACCTGGCCCCGGTCGGAGCGGAGCCGACGCCGGTACCGGTTCACTTCGCCTCCCTTTCCATGGCCGCCCCGCCCGTGCCCGTGATCCGGCCGAAGCTCAGCCCCGGGTAGAGGACCGGGATCTCCAGGCTGACCGTGGCCTTGTACACGTCGCCGGACGGGCCGCATTCGGTCGTGAGGTTCCACGCTCCCCCGATGTGCTCGCCGGCGGCCGCCGCACAGGCCCCGTCGCCGTGCACCGCGCCCGCCCGCGCGCCCTCGTCGGCGGCGTTCCCGGCCAGCGAGAAGGCGTACCCGATCAGCACGCACTCCCAGACGGCCGCCACGAGCAGCAGGATCAGCGGGACGGTGCCCACGAACTCCAGGGCCACCTGCCCCCGGTCCCGCTCCCCCGGCCACCGGCGCATCCGTCAGCCCTCCCGGCCGCGCCGCAGCCGGGCCACCGGCCCCGCCGCCCGGACCGCCAGGGCCGAGCCCGCGGAGGCCCGTGCCGGGACGGCGGACCCCTGTTCCGGGGCCGACAGCAGGCCCAGCTCCCCGGCCAGCGCCCACAGGGCCTGCTTCACCGTCGAGCGGTTGTCGAGGTCCTGCACCCGGCCCGCGTCCACGACCCCCTGGAGCTCCTTGAAGGCGGCGGGGACCGGGGTGCGGGTCGGACGGGTCCTGGTGATCTTCTCGATCAGCGAGGGCTGGATCTCCGTGTGCTTGCTCCACCGGTTGACCACCATCGAGGTGTCCTCCGCCTTGCGCACCTGGAGCCGCTCCCACATCCGCACCATCCGCTTGGCCGCCCGGACCGCGACCACGTCCGGGGTGGTGACCAGCACGGCCACGTCCGCCTGCTCCACGGCGGTGGCGTTCGCGCCGGTCACCTGGGTGCCGCAGTCGACGACGACCAGCTCGTAGCGGGCGCGCAGGGCGCTGAGGACCTGCCGGGTGGCGCGTTCGTCGAGGTCCTCGCCCCGTTCCCCCTCGGCCGGGGCCAGCAGCAGGGCCAGGCCGGTGCGGTCCTCGTAGACGGCGTCCTGGAGGACGCGCGGCGAGATGTCCTGGATGCCGGCGAGGTCGGCGATGGAGCGGCGGAACTGGACGTCGAGGTAGGAGCCGACGTCCCCGGCCTGGAGGTCGAGGTCGACGAGGGCCGTGCGGCGTCCCGAGGCGGCGGCGGCCAGCGCGAACTGGACGGCGGTGAAGGTGGTGCCGACGCCGCCCTTGGCACCGGTGACGGTGACCACCCGGCCGCCCGGGCCGGAGACGGCCTCCGCGCCCCGGCCCAGGTGGCGGCGTACGCCGGCCGACCACTGGGCGGCCGCGCCGACCCGGGTGGCGAGCTCCTCGTAGTGCAGGGGCAGGCCGACGAGGCCCCGCGCGCCGGAGTCCATGGCGGCGGAGAACACCCCGGGCCCGGTGTCCGAGGAGAGCAGGACCACGCCGACCGCGGGGAAGCGCAGGGCGACCTCGCGGACGAGTTCCAGCGCGGGGACGGGCCCGATCCGTTCGTGGACGAGGACGACCTCGGGGAGCTCGTCGACGGAGTCGGCGGCGAGCCGGCCCAGGGCGTCGAGCAGGGAGGTGGAGTCGGGGACGGGCGGTGCGGGTTCGGCGTCCGGGAGCTGGCTGAGCAGGGCGACGATGGAGCGGGCGGCGTCGGCGTCGCCGGCCGCGGGGAGGATTCGAGTGGTCATCCGCGGCTCACTTGTCCCCGTCGAGGGTGTACGTGCGGTCGGTGGGACTGGGGGCGGAGTCGGTGCCGGGGGCGACGAGGGCCAGGCGGACGTGCTCCGCGAAGGACTCGGCGTAGGCGACGCGCTGGGTGTCCTTGGTGTTCAGGGCGAAGGTGATCGGCACGGCCTCGGCGGGGCCCTTCTTGTCGCCGTCCTTGTCGAGGGCGGTGAGCTTGCCGACGCCCAGGACGCGGGCGTTGGCGACGATGATCACCGAGCGGGAGGGGTCCGTCTCCTTGGCGCCCTTGAAGGTGGCGATGATGTTGACCTTGGCGCCGGAGGTGATCTTCCCGGCCACGCCGGTGGCCGCGTCGATCATGATGGCGATCTCCTGCTCCCCGGGCTGGAGCTGCGGTTTGTCGACGAACATGTCGCTCTGGAGCAGGGAGCCCTTCTTCAGGGTGGTGAGCGCGATCTTGCCCTGGAGGGCCCCGAGGTCGCTGACGGCGGTGTCGGACAGCCACCGCTTGGGGACCTTGACCTCCTCGAACTGGCCCGCGCTCAGGGCGCTGTACGGTGCGATGTCGCCCTTCACGCGGTACGCGACGACCTCGGTGCCGACCTTGGAGTTGACGTCGCCGATCACCACGAGCACCCCGGCGAACGCCGCGAGGGCGCACAGGGCCGACAGCAGGAGCAGGATGACGCCGCGGCGCTGGCGTGAGTTCATGGGCCGTCTTACCTCGCCGTTCTTCGTTCGTTCGGGCGGTCAGGATCCGGTGCGGGCGCGGGCCCGTGAGGCGGCGGCGTCCTCGGGCGGTGGGGCGGCGAGCGGGGCGGCGCAGAAGCCGCAGCGGTCGCCGATGAGCTCGTAGCCGCACCAGCGGCACTGCTCGCGGCGGACCGAGGCGACGAGCTGGTAGAGGACGGAGACGTCCGGGATGGCCGCGGCGAACTCGACCAGCTTGGGGGTGGCCCACCAGCGCGCCGAGTCGGCCGGGAGGGGGTTCTCCATGACCCCCTGGACCTTCCAGGCCGGGGCCAGTTCGGCCGCGACCCAGTCGGAGGTGAGCTGGCCGCGGGCGAAGGTGAGGTGGGTGGCGAAGGCGGGCCCGGGCGGGATCACGCCCCCGTGGGCGGGAGCGGCGGAGGCGCCGAGCCGGGCCAGGTGCGGCTGCGGGTGGGCCAGTACGGCGAACTGGGCGCCCGGCGACCAGGAGCGGGCGTGCGCCTTGAGGCCGACGGGGACCCGGTCCAGTTTGGCGACGCTGCCCAGCAGGGCGCCCGCGTAGACGTAGTGGGACAGCAGCCGGGCGGCGGAGGCGAGTACGCCGGGGCTGAAGTCGGTGACGGTGAGCTGGCGCAGCTGACGGGCCAGCACGGCCGTGCCCAGGGGCGGGAGGTCGATGTCGAGGAGCGCGATCCGGTCGGTTTCCAGGATGGCCCGGACGGTGTGCAGCCGGCGGACGGTGGCCGGGGGCAGCCAGGGCGGTACAAGGGCCACGAGGTGGCCGTGGCGCTCCAGCAGGGCGGTGGTCTCGGCGAGGGCGTCCTCCAGGCCGGCCTCGCCGGGCGGGCGCAGGACGGCGGCCCCGGGGGTGTGCCGGTCGGGGGCCGGCAGCACCAGGTCGGCACTGGTGACAGCGATGGCGGTCGGCACGCGAATCCCCCCGTTCACCCTGTGCGCGAAGGCCGTTCCCCCGGCCGTCACGTACGCGCACGCGCCCAACGGCACGCGCACGGTACTGCGCGACCGCAAACGTCCGACGCGCCTTCCCCCTTGCCCCAGCACCATATCCGCGTCACCCCGAGCAGGTCAGGGGCTTGGGGATTCCTGTGCCGGAAGCACATGTCACAGGTGACGAAAAACCCGGACAACAGGGATCCGACGCCCATTCATTTCAAGCCACTTCGCAAACACCCTTGACAGCGGGATTGGTCTGGACCAACTTGGCTGCGCCAGCCTTCGGTCGCGGGGAACCCCACTCCCCCGCCCTCGGGACCCCTTTCGAACCCCCTTCCGCTCCACCCCCTTCACTCCCCCCACGGAGCCCACGTGAACCGCATACGCTCCCTCGCCCTGCCGGTCGCGGCCACCCTCGCCGCAGGCGGGCTCACCGCCCTGGCGGCGGGCCCCGCCCAGGCCGCCGACGTCAACGTCGCCCGCAACGGAGGCTTCGAGTCCGGCCTCGCCGACTGGTCGTGTTCCGGCGGCTCGGGCACCGTCGTCTCCTCGCCCGTCTACGCCGGCTCGGGCGCCCTGCGCGCCACCCCGGCGGGCCAGGACAACGCCCAGTGCGCCCAGACCGTCACGGTCAAGCCGAATTCCACCTACACCCTCAGCACCCAGGTCCAGGGCTCGTACGTCTACCTGGGCGCGACCGGCACCGGCACCCAGGACGTCTCCACCTGGACCCCCGGCTCGGGCGGCGGCTGGCAGAAGCTGTCGACCACCTTCACCACCGGACCCGGTACCACCAAGGTCACCGTCTGGACGCACGGCTGGTACGGCCAGCCGGCCTACCTCGTCGACGAGTTCAGCGTCTTCGGACCCGACGGGGGCGGCGGCACCGACCCCGGCCCGAGCCTGCCGGGCGCCCCCTCGGCGGCCACGGTTTCCGGCCAGAGCGACACCGCGCTCACCCTTTCGTGGAACGCGGTCAGCGGGGCGGGCGGATATCACGTCTACCAGGACGGCGTCCGCGTCCAGACGGTCACCGGCACCTCCACGCAGATCGCCGGGCTCTCCGCCGCCACCTCGTACTCCTTCCAGGTGAGCGCGTACAACGCGGCCGGCGAGGGGCCCAAGTCCCCGCCGGTCACCGGCACCACCACCGGCGGCGGGGGTAACCCGAACCCCAACCCCTCCGTGCCCAAGCACGCCCTGACGGGCTACTGGCAGAACTTCAACAACGGCGCGACCGTCCAGAAGCTCTCCGACGTCTCCGCCCAGTACGACATCATCGCCGTCTCCTTCGCCGACGCCACGAGCACGCCCGGCGCGATCACCTTCAACCTCGACTCGGCCGGCCTCGGCGGCTACACGGTGGCCCAGTTCAAGGCGGACCTCGCGGCGAAGAAGGCGGCCGGCAAGTCCGTCGTCCTCTCCATCGGCGGCGAGAAGGGCACGATCTCGGTCAACGACTCCGCCTCCGCGGCGAACCTGGCGGACTCCGCCTGGGCCCTGATGCGGGAGTACGGCTTCAGCGGGATCGACATCGACCTGGAGAACGGGCTCAACCCGACCTACATGACCCAGGCACTGCGCGCCCTGGCGGCGAAGGCGGGCCCCTCCCTGGTCCTGACGATGGCCCCGCAGACCATCGACATGCAGTCCACCCAGGGCGGCTACTTCAAGACCGCGCTGGCGGTGAAGGACATCCTCACCGTCGTGAACATGCAGTACTACAACAGCGGCGCGATGAACGGCTGCGACGGCAAGGTCTACTCGCAGGGCTCGGTGGACTTCCTCACCGCGCTGGCCTGCATCCAGCTGGAGGGCGGGCTCGACCCCTCGCAGGTGGGCATCGGGGTCCCGGCCTCCCCCAGCGGCGCGGGCAGCGGGTACGTCTCACCGGCCGTCGTGAACAACGCCCTGGACTGCCTGGCCCGGGGGACGAACTGCGGGTCCTTCAAGCCGTCGAAGACCTACCCGGGACTGCGCGGGGCGATGACCTGGTCGACCAACTGGGACGCCAAGGCGGGTAGTACCTGGTCGAACGCGGTGGGTCCGAAGGTCCACGGGCTGCCGTAGGCGGTAGGTGTGGGGGTGGCTGATTCGGTCCGGTGCGCAGCGCCGGGTACGCCCGGGGCTATTGACCGGGACATGCCATGAGAGCACGCTGTGCGCGTCCGCACGGCTACCCCCACACTCCCACCCAGGAGAACGCATGCGGCTCCACACCCGCCGGAGGGCCGCCGTCACGGCGGCCCTGCTGGCACTCGCGCTCGGCGCACCCGCCTACGGCATGAGCGCGACGGCGGCACCTCCGCCCACCCCGTCGACGGCCACCCAGGACGAGTCGGTCGTCCAGTACGAGATCCAGGGCCCCTCCACCGCCGCCGAGCGCACCGCCCTGCTGAGCAGCGGTGTCTCCATCGACGAGGTGGACGCCCGCTCGGTCGTGGTCAGCGCGAACCCCGCGCAGGCCAAGGCCCTGCGCGCCCGCGGCTACAAGCTGACCGCCCTGGCCGGCCCGCCGGACCGCTCCGAGCGCGGCGTCGCCACCCGCCCGATGGACTTCCCGTCGGCCGACTCCAAGTACCACAACTACGCGGAGGCGAGCGCGGAGATCGACCAGCGCATCGCCCAGTACCCCGGGATCATGAGCAAGCAGGTCATCGGGAAGTCGTACCAGGGCCGGGACATCGTCGCGATCAAGATCAGCGACAACGTCGGCACGGACGAGAACGAGCCCGAGGTGCTCTTCACCGCCCACCAGCACGCCCGCGAGCACCTGACCGTCGAGATGGCCCTGTACCTGCTCCAGGAGTTCGGCTCCAAGTACGGCAGCGACTCCCGGATCACCAACATGGTCAACAACCGTGAGATCTGGATCGTCCCTGACCTCAACCCGGACGGCGGCGAGTACGACATCGCCACCGGCTCCTACCGCTCCTGGCGCAAGAACCGGCAGCCCAACTCCGGCTCCACGGCCGTGGGCACCGACCTCAACCGCAACTGGGACTACAAGTGGGGCTGCTGCGGCGGCTCCAGCAGCAGCAAGAGCTCCGAGACCTACCGCGGACCGGCCGCCGCGTCGGCTCCCGAGGTCAAGGTGGTCTCCGACTTCGTGCGCAGCCGGATCGTCGGCGGCAAGCAGCAGATCAAGGCCGCCATCGACTTCCACACCTACAGCGAGCTCGTGCTGTGGCCCTTCGGGTGGACGTACAACGACACCGCGCCGGGCCTGACCGCGGACGACCTCGCGGTCTACAAGAAGATCGGCACCAGCATGGCCGCCAGCAACGGCTACACGCCGGAGCAGTCCAGCGACCTGTACATCACCGACGGCACGATCGACGACTGGCTGTGGGGCAACCAGAAGATCTTCGCCTACACCTTCGAGATGTACCCGAGCGACACCGGTGGCGGCGGCGGCTTCTACCCTCCGGACGAGGTCATCGACCGTGAGACGGCGCGCAACAAGGACGCGGTGCTCCAGCTGCTGGAGAACGCGGACTGCATGTACCGGTCGATCGGCAAGGAAGCCCAGTACTGCGTCTAGACGCGGACGGGCCGGCGCGGGGCGCCCCACCGCCAGGGGGGCGCCCCTTCGGCTGCTCAGCCGAGCACCGCGAGGGCGTCGATCTCGATCAGCAGGCCGGCGGGCAGGCCGACGTACACGGTGGTGCGGGCGGCGGGGACCTTGACGCCCTGCTCGTCGAAGTACGCGTTGTAGATCTCGTTCATCTCGCCGAAGTGGGCGGTGTCGGTCAGGTAGACGCGGATCATCACGGCGTCGTCCCAGCTCGCGCCGCCGGCCTCCAGCACGGAGCGGACGTTCTCCAGCGTCTGGAGGGTCTGCTCGCGCAGCCCCGGCCCCGCGGTGACGGGCGGCTGCCCCGCGACGGCGGGAAGGTAGCCGACCTGGCCGGCGACCTGGAGGATGTTGCCCTTGCGCACGCCGTGCGAGAACTTCGCGGGCGGGGCGGGGTGGGACTCGGGGGTGACGGCGGTCTTCTCGCTCACGGGGTCGTCCTCTGCTTCGTTCGTGGTGTCCGGTGCGGAGCGGTGCTCCGCACCGATGGTGTCAGCGCCGCGGGGTACGCGGGGTGACGGTTCGACCGGTTCGCTAGCCCCCGGTCGCCGGGGGAGGGGCGCGACGCCCCGGAACCGGGAGACGTTGACCCCTCGTCGTCAGCGGTGTTACACCACAGGCACCACCCGCACCACCAGGAGGCCCCATGCCCAGCGACGCCGTCCGACGCCTCGCCGCCGAACCCGTCGACCACCGCTTCAAGGGCCTCCCCCCGGACGCCGAGGCCGCCGGCCTCAGCGTCGGCGAGCTCGCCGCACAGGCCCGGGACCTCCACGACGGCGGGTTCACCACCCCCGTCCTCACCCTGGACGCCGACGCCCTCACCCACAACCTCACCGTCCTCGGCGAGTACGCCGCCCGCCACCACCTCGCCTTCGCCCCGCACGGCAAGACCTGCATGGCCCCCCAGCTCTTCGAGCGCCAGCTCGAACACGGCGCCTGGGGGATCACCGCCGCCGTACCCCACCAGGCCCGCGTCTACCGCGCCTTCGGGATCCAGCGCATCTTCCTCGCCAACGAGCTCGTCGACCCCGCCGCCCTGCGCTGGGTCGCCGCCGAACTCGCGGCCGACCCCGCCTTCCGGTTCGTCTGCTACGTCGACTCCGTGCGCGGGGTCGAGCTGATGGACCGGGCCCTCCGGGGGCAGCCCGCCCGCGTCGACGTCGTCGTCGAACTCGGCGCCGGCGAGGGGGCCCGCACCGGCGCCCGTACCGACGAGGACTGCCGGGCCGTCGCCGACGCCGTCGCCGGCGCCCCCACCCTGCGCCTCGTCGGCATCGCCGGGTACGAGGCAGAGGTCCCCGACCCCGACCCCGAGAAGGTGCACGCCTGGCTGCGCCGGCTCACCGGCCTCGCCGTGGAGTTCGACAAGGCCGGGAGGTTCGGGGAGGACGTCGAGGAGATCGTCGTCAGCGCGGGCGGCTCCGCCTGGTTCGACGCCGTCGCCGACGTCTTCGGGGAACTGCCCGAGCTGTCCCGGCCCGTGCTCAGGCTGCTGCGCTCGGGCGCCTACGTCTCCCACGACCACGGCTGGTACTCCCGCCTCACCCCCTTCAACCGGATCCCCGGGGAAGGCGCACTGCGCCCCGCGTTCCGGCTCTGGACCCAGGTCGTCTCCCGCCCCTCCCCCACCCAGGCCTTCGTCAACGCCGGCAAGCGCGACATCGCCTACGACCTCGGACTGCCCGAGGCCGAGCTCGTCCGCGACGCGCTCACCGGCGAGGAGCGGCCGGCCACCGGCGTACGGGTCGTCAAACTGTCCGACCAGCACGCCTGGCTGGAGACCGGCTCCGCCGACGACGTCCAGGTCGGCGACTGGGTGGCACTCGGCATGTCGCACCCCTGCACCATCTTCGAGAAGTGGCCGCTGATCCCCGTCGTCAGCTCCGACGGGGCCGTCCGCGAGTACGTGCGGACCTTCTTCTAGACCGGAGGCCGGTCATGGACCTCGTCATACGCGGTGCCCGCGTCGCCGACGGGACCGGCGGGGCCTCCCGCCTCGCCGACGTCGGCGTGCACGAGGGGCGGATCGCCGCCGTCGGGCGGCTGCCCGGCGGCGGCCGGCGGACCGTCGACGCGTACGGGCTCGTGCTCGCGCCCGGGTTCGTCGACATGCACGCCCACAGCGACCTCGCGCTGCTCCGCGACCCGGACCACAGCGCGAAGGCCGCCCAGGGCGTGACCCTGGAGGTCCTCGGCCAGGACGGGCTCTCGTACGCGCCCGTCGACGAGCGGACCCTCGCCGAGGTGCGGACCGCGATCGCCGGCTGGAACGGCACCGGGGAGGACGTCGACTTCGACTGGAGGACCGTCGGGGAGTACCTGGACCGGATCGACCGGGCCCACGGCGGGCACGGCACCGCCGTGAACGCCGCCTACCTCGTCCCGCAGGGCACCGTACGGGCCCACGTCCTCGGGTGGGAGGACCGGCCCGCCACCCCGGCCGAGACCGGCCGGATGCGCCGGCTGGTCGCCCGGGGGCTGGAGGACGGAGCCGTCGGCATGTCCTCCGGGCTCACCTACACCCCCGGCATGTACGCCACCGGCGCCGAACTCGCCGCACTGTGCGCGGTCGTGGCCCGCTACGGCGGCTACTACTGCCCGCACCACCGCTCGTACGGGCACGGCGCCCTCGACGCCTACGCCGAGATGCTCGCCCTCGCCCGCGAGACCGGCTGCGCCCTGCACCTGGCGCACGCCACCATGAACTTCGCCGAGAACGAGGGCCGCGCCCCCGAACTGCTGGCCCTGCTGGACGCGGCGCTCGCCGAAGGGACCGACGTCACCCTCGACAGCTACCCGTACACCCCCGGCTGCACCACCCTCGCCGCCCTGCTGCCCGGCTGGGCGCACGAGGGTGGGCCGGCGGCCCTGCTGGCCCGGCTGGCCGACGACGCCACCGCCGCGCGGATCCGCCGCGCCCTGGAGGTGGAGGGGTCCGACGGGTGCCACGGGGTGCCGGTGGACTGGTCGTCGGTGGAGGTGTCGGGGACCGCCGACCCCGCGTACGCGCACCGCGTCGGCACCCGCCTCGACGGCTGGGAGGGCGCCCGCCGGCTGCTGCTGGAGGACCGGCTGGGCACGACCGTCCTCCAGCACGTGGGCCACGAGGGCAACGTGCGGGCGATCATGCGCCACCGCGTCCACACCGGCGGCTCGGACGGCATCCTGCACGGCGCGAAGCCGCACCCGCGGGCGTACGGCACCTTCCCGCACTACCTCGGCCGCTACGTGCGCGAACTGGGCGTGCTCTCGCTGGAGGAGTGCGTCGCGCACCTGTCGGGCCGGCCGGCGGCTCGGCTGCGGCTGCCGGACCGGGGGCTGGTCCGCGAGGGCTACCGGGCCGACCTGGTGCTCTTCGATCCGCTGACGGTCGCGGCCGGGGCCACGTACGAGGACCCGCGCAGACTGCCGGCCGGGATCCCGCACGTACTGATCGACGGCCGGTTCGTGATGCGGGACGGGCGCCGGACGGACGTGCTGGCCGGGCGGTCCGTCCGCAGAACACCCGTCGGGCGGTAGGGGGTTCGGGGCCGCGCCGCAGGTCCGGGGGGCCTTCGTCCCGGACCGCCGCCCGCGGCCGGCCCATACGATGAACGGCATGGCCGCCTTCGCCCTCCCCGCCCTCTTCTTCCTCGCCCTGTGCTTCAGCGCGTACAAGGACCGCCGACGGTTCAGCAACGCGGTGCTGTTCGGGCTGACCTTCATCACCTTCTCGGCCGCCCTGCTCTTCCAGGTGACGGCGCTGCCGGGGTGGGCGGCCCTGACGATCATCGCCCTGGCCTTCGCCGCGCCCACGCTCGGCACCATGGCCATCGGCGGCTTCCTGATCGCCAACGGCGTGACGATGATCCGCAAGGAGGGACGCCGCCCGGCCAACCTGCTGTCGCTGCTCGCCGGGCTCGGGATCTTCGGGATGGTCGCGCTGCTGATCGTCGTCCCCATGTTCCGTTCCACCGTCCTCAACGGCATGGCGGCGACCCTCACGCTGGTCGTCGCCTACGTCTCCTTCGTCTTCCTGTGCTTCCTCGGCTACGCCTTCCTCTACGGCCGGATCAAGGTGCGCGGGGACGTCGACCACGTGGTGATGCTGGGCTCCGGGCTGATCGGCGGGGACCGGGTGCCCCCGCTGCTGGCCTCGCGGCTGCGCAAGGGGCAGGAGATCTACGCCGCCCAGCTGGCCCGGGGCTCGCGCCCGCCGGTGCTGCTGACCTCGGGCGGCAAGGGGTCGGACGAGCGGGTCGCGGAGGCGCGGGCGATGGCGGACTGGCTGATCGCGGAGGGCGTCCCGGCCGAGCACGTCACGCTGGAGGACCGGTCGCGGACGACCGAGGAGAACATGCTCTTCTCGAAGGAGATCATGCTGGCGGACGACCCGGGCTACCGGTGCGTGGTCGTCACCAACAACTTCCACGCCTTCCGGGCCGCGATGATGGCCCGCAAGGCGGGGGTCAACGGGCAGGTCGTGGGCTCGCCCACGGCCCGCTACTTCTGGCCGAGCGCCACCCTGCGCGAGTTCGTCGCGGTGTTCTGGGAGCACCGGCGGGTGAACCTGTCGATCTGCGGGCTGCTGGTCGCGATCGGCGCGGCGGCGACGCTCGCCGCCCGCTGAGGCACGGGACGGCCGCCCGAGGTGCGTTCTTGGGGCCGGGGCCGGAGGATGGGGGCCTGGGGCACCGTAGGAGGTATCCGATGGACAGTGAAACCAACGAGCAGCCCACCCGGTCGGACCGGCTCTTCACCGGTGGTGAGCGCCCGTACGACCCTGAGGACCTGGTGATGGCGACCGGACACGACCCGACTCCGGAGCGGGTCGAGAAGGCGCGGAAGCTGATCGCGGAGAAGGGCCCGTCCGTCATCGAACGCTACCTGCCGTAGCGGACGGCCGGCCGGACGCGCTGCTGTGGGCCACGGCCCGGGGACGCCCCCGGGCCGTGGCCTTCCCGTGGCGCCGGGGTGCGTGGCGGGCGCGGCGCATCCACAATCGGTGAAGGCTCGTTAGCCGTAGGGGGGACGCCCTACGGAGGTCAGATGAACAGCGTCGCCGTCGCCGTCGACTGGGAGCACCCCGCCGATCCCCGCCCGGGGCCCCGGCTGGAGCACGTCCGCACGTACGTGTCGAGCGGCGGTACCGACGGGCACCTGTGGCACGGGGTCCCGACCCTCCTGCTCACCACCCTCGACCGGACCTCCGGACGGGCGGTGCGCACCCCGCTGATCTACGGGCGGGACGCGGGCCGGCTGCTGGTGGTGGCCGCCGGCACGGGCGGCCCGCAGCACCCCTCCTGGTACGGGAACCTCGTCGCGCACCCGGGGGTCCGGGTCCAGGTGGGAACGTCGGTCTTCGCGGCCTGGGCGCGGACGGCGAGCCCGGAGGAGCGGGAGACGTACTGGGAGGCGATGACGGCGCTGTGGCCGCGCTTCGACGACCAGCGCGCCTCCGCCCGGCCCCGGGAGCTCCCGCTGGTGATCATCGAGGGCTGACCGGCCCGGCGGGGGTGGCCACGGCGTGGTAGGTGCGGCCCGCGACGGTGTAGTCGCCGAGCGGGGTCATGCCGAAGGCGTCCACGTGGACCCGCCAGGAGGGGGCGTTGCCCGCCTCGATGAAGGCGACCAGGGCCTCCGCTCGTCCCGCCGACGCCTCGACGGCCCTTGCGAACAGCCCCCGGGCCACCCCGTGCCCCCGGAAGGCGGCGTCGACCACGACCGGCCCGTACAGCAGCCACGGCACCTCGCCCAGCGGGCGCCCGCGCCAGGCGAGACCGGCCTGGGCCCGCAGCAGGCCGGTCACCGCCGCCGGCGGATCGGCCATGTCAGCGGCGACGGACAGGGCGAGGAGGCCCGCGATGCGGCCCTCGCCGTCGTCGGCCACCAGCAGTTCACCGGCGGCGGCCATGGCGCGGAGGGTGGCGGCGTCGAAGGTGCCCTGTACGAAGCCCTGTGCGGTGCGCTGCTCCTCGGTCAGGGCGTCGTGGTGGTTGGCGGCGAAGAGCCGGGCCAGGGCGGGCGCGTCGGCCTCGGTGGCGTATCGGTAGCGCATGGCGCCGATGCTGCCACGGCGGGGCGGGGGCCGTCAGGTGTTGGTGTTGAGGAAGCCGATGACGACCGCGCCCCACCAGCAGCCCTGGGAGACCAGGGCGGTCACCCCGCCCCACAGCAGCAGCCCGCGGCCGGTCTCCCCGTCCACCGCCGCCAGGCGGCGGCCGAGCAGGCCCGCCTGGAGGCCGTTCACGGTGAGGGCGGCGACCAGGCCGAGCTTGGTGAGGGTCAGCGGGGAGTCGACGTCGGGGTGGAGCATCAGCCCGCTGACCACGAGACCCCCGAGGCCGGCCCAGATCGGCACGTGCAGGCGCCCGGTCGCGGCGACCACCTCGTCCAGGGTGCAACGGCCGGTCACCCACAGGAGGCCGTAGTAGTCCGCGGACAGCACCGCGCCGAAGCCGAGGACCAGCGAGGCCAGGTGCGCGAAGAGCGCCGCGGAGTGCATGGCCGCGTCGGCCCGCACGTGGAGGGAGCACCACAGCCCCGCCGCCAGGACGACCAGCGCGCACAGCGCGCCCGCCGCCACGGTCCACCAGGAGTCGTACAGGCGGACGGGGCGGGGGGAGAGTCTGGCGGCTGGCGAGGACATGAGGGGGCGGGCTCCGTCAGTGCGAGGTGGCGCCGGTGGGCACCGGGTCGTGAAAGCAAGGTAAGGCTCACCTAAAGAATCCCGTGCGTCAATCCGGGTCCACGGGGCGGAACCGGGGCCCGGGCCCAACTGCCGCCCTACCGGCGGGTAGAGCGGCGGCACACGCGGGGGTGACCCCGCAGGGTGACGAGCGCAACACCGGAACACTTCGCCCGGCCCCGCCCCCACCCGATCCGCAGGTGCGGGCGGCCGGGCGGCCGCCGTTTCAAAGGGTGGACGGGGAACCCACCCGTCCATCAGTTGAAAAGGGGCATTTGCCTCCCTGATGTCCGGCCCGAATGCCCGAGCGGACAAACAAAGAGGCCCGTAAGCTCCCGTCATGCAGGTGATCCAGTCAACGAAACTCGCCAATGTCTGCTACGAGATCCGCGGACCCGTCCTCGAAGAGGCGATGCGGCTCGAAGCGGCAGGTCATCGCATCCTCAAGCTCAACACCGGCAACCCCGCGGCCTTCGGCTTCGACTGCCCGCCGGAGATCCTTGAGGACATGCTCCGCAACCTGGGCAACGCCCACGGCTACGGGGACGCGAAGGGCCTGCTGTCGGCCAGGCGCGCGGTCATGCAGCACTACCAGACCAAGGGCATCGACCTGGACGTCGAGGACATCTACCTCGGCAACGGCGTCTCCGAGCTGATCCAGATGTCGATGCAGGCGCTGCTCGACGACGGCGACGAAGTCCTGGTCCCGGCGCCCGACTACCCGCTGTGGACGGCCTCCGTCAGCCTGGCGGGCGGCACGGCGGTGCACTACCGGTGCGACGAGCAGTCCGACTGGATGCCCGACCTGGCGGACATCGAGCGCAAGATCACCGACCGCACCAAGGCGCTCGTGATCATCAACCCGAACAACCCGACCGGCGCCGTCTACGACGACGAGATGCTGCGGGGC
This sequence comes from Streptomyces sp. NPDC000075, assembly GCF_040301925.1. Taxonomy (NCBI): domain Bacteria; kingdom Bacillati; phylum Actinomycetota; class Actinomycetes; order Kitasatosporales; family Streptomycetaceae; genus Streptomyces; species Streptomyces sp. NPDC000075. Next base: position 144,701 of record NZ_JBEPFL010000005.1, on the reverse strand, counting down.
CTGACGGACATCGCGCGCCGCCACAACCTGATCGTCTGCTCGGACGAGATCTACGACCGGATCCTCTACGACGGCGCCACGCACACCAACACCGCCGCCATCGCGCCCGACCTGATGGTCCTCACCTTCAACGGCCTGTCCAAGAACTACCGCGTCGCCGGCTACCGGGCCGGCTGGATGGCGGTCTGCGGCCCGAAGAAGCACGCCGCCTCGTACATCGAGGGCCTGACGATCCTCGCGAACATGCGCCTGTGCGCGAACATGCCCTCGCAGCACGCGGTGGCCACCGCGCTCGGCGGCCGGCAGTCGATCGTGGACCTGGTGCTCCCGGGCGGGCGGCTGCTGGAGCAGCGCGACACGGCGTACGACCTGCTCACCCAGATCCCGGGCGTCACGTGCGTCAAGCCCAAGGGCGCGCTGTACCTGTTCCCGAAGCTGGACCCGGCCGTCTACAAGATCAAGGACGACCGGCAGATGGTCCTCGACCTGCTGCGGGCCGAGAAGATCATGGTCGTGCACGGGACGGGCTTCAACTGGCCCGAACCGGACCACTTCCGGATCGTGACCCTGCCCAGCTCGAAGGACCTCGCGGACGCGGTGACCCGCATCGGCCGCTTCCTGGACGGCTACGGCCAGCACTGAGGGGGCTTCGGGGGGCGGCGTCCGGGGATGGGGCCCGGATGGCGTCCGGGGATGGCGTCCCAGAGTCCGGATACAGCTCAACTTTAGAACGGATCCAAGGTAGGATGGTCTCCTGACCCCGCAGGAGGCCTCCTCATGTACGAGCCGATCCGCTCCAAGTCGGCCGTCCACGTCGTGGACGGCAGCCGCAGCGAACCCCAGTACCCGCAGAGCAGCCGGGGCGAAGCCCTCGACATCCAGCTCGCCGGACACCTCGCGGCCCTGCTCGCCGTCACCGACGAGCTCGGGCTGGAGGACGGCGGCGCCGCCCGCATCGCGGAGCAGGTGGCCCGCCTGCGCGGCTCCCAGCCGGTACGGGTCGCCCACCCGGCCCCGCCCCAGGGCGCCGACACCCTCACGCTCCACCGCCGGGCCCACGACCTCGCCGCCCGCGCCCTCCTCGTCGCCGCCTCCCGCGCCGACACCGCCGTGGCCATCCTCGCCGCCCAGCGCATGGACGCCCACGCCGCCGCCGCCAACCCGGTCGGCGCCCCTTAACGGCCCCGGTCCGGGGCCGCGGAGGCTCCGGACCGGGCGCCATACACCTCGGCGGGGCCGGGCGCCCTCGCGGCGCGGGCCCGCCATCTCCTCCGCGAGGGGCCGGAGAGGGCGGGGCCTCACTCGGCGGTCTCAGAGAAGGGTTGGGGCTTTCCCGTCAGTCTCATCGTCCTTCCGCGTCGGGCCGCCCTGTCAAGGGCGCTCCTTCGTCGCGTCGCTTCGCGATGGCCTTCGGCCACCCTTGACAGACCGTCCCGCCACGGAAAAACGAAGACTGCCGGGAAACCCCCAAAGAAACGGGACGGACGTTCATGGGGCATGCGGCCGTGTCAGGGATCAGCCGGGCAGGCCGGGGGCCGGCAGACCACACATCCGGCCCCCATGAGCAGCAATCTGGGCCACCCCACGCATCAGATCGCTACGCGCTTCTCCCGTCTCGGCGTCCACCGGCCGTCTGGGGCCGCTACCTGCACGACATGCCGATCAGAGAGGCATCCGGGAGCGGTGGGCGCATCAGATCGCTACGCGCTTCTCACGTCTCGGCGGCTGCGGGCCTTCTGGGGCTGGTCATAGGCGGGCTCGACGTTGGCGACGGCGGTGGTGAATTCGCGGCCGGATGCGCCCCGGATGTAGGCCAGTTCCATCCAGCGGTCGTAGTCGGCGGAGTCGGAGACGTTCTCGTTGATCACGGCCATCAGGACACCTTCGGCGCCGGAGGCGATGTCGCGCACACGACGGCGCAGGAGGCGGTGTGGGACGTATTCGTATTGCTCACTCATCGGGCGCCGCCTCGAAGGTAGCCAGGAAGCGCTGCCAGCCGGCGAGCGCACGGTCCAAGAGCTCGCTGCTGGGGTCGCCTACGGCTCTCACTCTGGACAAGGCGATGTCCGTCGCGGCTTCGTGGCCGTTACTCCGATCGGCGTGGAACGTTGGCATGCCTGAACCCCTCCGCATTCCACAAGTCATGTTGCTTGCGACAACCTCCAGGAAAGCGGAGCGAATCGGGTACCTCCACGGCAGCCATGCGGCAGGCTTGATGCAGATCCGTGCGTGGGGCCCGAAAGGGCCAAGGGCGCGAGAAGGGGTCGCATGGGACTGGCGGAACGACGCAGGACCCTGGGTTACAGTCAGGAGAAATTGGCCGAGTTGCTTGGCGTGGACCGTACAACGGTTGGGCGCTGGGAAGGCGGCAAGACCGCGCCGCAACCATGCCAACGGCCATGCTTGGCAAGCGCCCTGGGCCTCAGCCTTCAGGAACTGGAAGTCCTCCTGCCACCGTCACAAGCAGCAGGCCAGGGGGACGCGGAGCCGAAATCCACTGACCACCCGAGCGTGGGAGACCCCGACGAGATGATCCGCCGCGAGTTCCTCCGCATACTCACCGTTAGCGGCGCGCTGAGCGCCCTGCCGCTCGACGAGGCAGAGGCTCTCGCCGATGGCGTGCACAGAGGGAACCCAGAAGACTTCGCCCGCATGAACAGCCACCTGTGGCAGGTCTACCAGCTCGCGCGAACCAAGGGAGCGGTTTATCCCGTCGTTCGTGATCAATTGGCCACACTGAAGGAAGCTCTTTCCCGGGGCCGAAACGGCAACTCGGTTCCTCTCCTCAGCTCAGCCGCCGACCTCTTCCAGCTGGCAGGCGAAGTCGCCTTCGACTCCGACCGGTATGTGGACGCGGCAGCCTCCTATGCCCTAGCGGCTTCGGTAGGGAAGGAAGCCGGGGCGTACGACCTGTGGGCATGTGCACTCGTACGCCACGCGTACGTGGACGTGTCCGAGAAGAGGTACCGCGAGGCAGCTGACGTCCTGCGTGCGGCAGAGATCGTTGCGGCCCGGGGCGATAGCGCTCTGTCCACCCGCCACTGGGTCGCCTCGGTACAGGCAGAGGTACTGGCTGGATTGGGTGATCTCACAGGGTGCGAGCGGGCCCTCGCACGAGCCGACGAGGTACAGCACCTGCCTGACAACAGCTCGAATGGCGGGTGGCTCCGGTTCGAAGGCACCCGGCTCGCCGAGGAACGCGGTGCGCGGTACGTGCAGCTAGGTCGTTTCGACCTCGCAGAAGAGGTACTCCTCAAGGCGTTGGCCCAAAGCGCACTGGCCTTCGGCCACTCGTATCGCCGAAGGGGAGCAGTGCTGGCCGATCTGGCCGTGATCGGCGTCAAGCGTCGGGATCCTGAGCAGGTCGCGACGTACGCCCGTGAAGCGCTCGATCTCGCCCGCGCATCATCATCGGGATACATCGCCCGTAGACTCCGAAGCCTGTGCGACGAGTTCGGTCCCTTGGCCCGAGACCACCGTGTGGCGGAGCTGGGGGCGGAGATCGCCTCGCTGAGGGCACCGTGACGAGAGGGGTTGGCATGGCGGAGACCGGTGGAGCGCGGTTGTTCCGGGAAGCCTGGATCGCCGGGGTGCGGCGGCATTTTCCGGGTGAGCCGAAGGCCGGTTACGTGACCCCGTGGGACGACACCCCGCAGTGGGAGCGCGAGGCGGCCGGGGCCGTGTACGCGCAGGTGCGGCAGTTCATCGAGGTCAGCGGCGGGAGGACGGACCGGCTCTCACGGGAGCAGAAGGGGCGCTTCGTCGCCGTCTGCTGGACCGCGCAGATGTTCCGGCACTTCGACGCCCCGAAGCCGGGCTACGTCGCCGACTGGCCTGACCTTCCGGCCTGGCAGCAGGAGACCGACGCGGACGTCTTCGAAGCGATCGAGAAGGCGGGCGGAGGGGGCTGATGGACCGGTCGCCGGTGATCACTCACCTCGCTTGGGGCGAGATGGAAGTCGAAGGGCTCGCGCCGGGGAAGGACTTCGTGCTGTACCCAGGGGGCGGGAAGCCCTGGGACTGGAACGAGTACGGGACCCGGCACGACCCGGGGATCCGGCCCGAGGACGTGCGGCAGCTGATGGAGCGTGGCTGCACGGTCGTCGTCCTCAGCCGGGGGATGGACCGGCGGTTGAAGACCATGCCCGAGACGCTGCTCGTGCTGCGGGAAGCCGGTGTCGCCGTGCACGTCGAGGAGACGCGGGAGGCTGTCCGGCTCTACAACCGGCTGGCGGGTGCGGACGAGGCGGTCGGCGGGCTGTTCCACTCGACCTGCTGACCACCTCTTCGCGACCGCGCGCAGCTTGCCGAGGTTCACGCCGTGGTCGTCGCCATGCCTCTCGTACACCGCCCAGCTGGACCTGGCGGCGTGTCGTGCGGGTAGCGGCCCCAGACGGCCGCCGGACGCTGAGACGGGAGAAGCGCGTAGCGATCTGATGCGTGGGGTGGCATGGCTTACTGGCTGACGGGCCGGATGGGTGGTCTGCCGTGTCCCGGTCTGCCCGGCTGGTCGCTGATCCCGCCGCATGTCCAAGGAACGTCCGTCCCGTTCCTTTGGGGGGTTCCCGGCAGTCTTCGGCTTTTCGTGGCGGGTCGGTCTGTCAAGGGTGGCCGAAGGCCATCGCGAAGCGACGCGACGAAGGAGCGCCCTTGACAGGGCGGCCCGACGCGGAAGGACGATGAGAATGACGGGAAACCCCCAACCCTCCCTGAGACCGCCCGGGTCAGACCCCGATAGCCCCCGTCCCGGCCGCGTCGTCTAGTCCGCTCGGTTCAGGCGGTTGGCGAAGGTGGAGACCGTGTACGTGCCGATGCCGAGGACGACCTCCAGTGCGTTGCGGCGGGTGTAGCCGTGGGACTGGAACGCCGCCAGTTCCTCGTCGCTCACCGCGCCCGTGGTCGCGAGCGCCTGGAGGGTGAACCGGCGTACGGCGTCGAGGCGTTCGGGGGCCGGTGCCGGGCCGAGGGCGGCGAGCTTGGTCTCGTGCATGTCGACGCAGAGGCCGCACCGGTTGTGCGCGGCGACGGTCAGGATGACCGTCTCGCGGGAGTGCGGGTCGAGCGTGGTCGACTCGAAGATCTCGCTGAGCTTGAGGAAGCCCTCCAGGGTTTCCGGAGAGGACTCCTTCAGCAGGGCGACGGCGTTGGTGGCGCGGGCGGACAGGGGGGTGGCGTTCACGGCGGCTCCTGGACCAGTGGATGGGACGGCCTGCGGATAGAATCGACAACATGGTTGACGATGTCCGTGGAGAAAACGTAAAGCAGGTTGTCGATCAGGGCAAGGAGGTTTCCGATCCCCCCGGCTTCGAGCTGCCCCTCCTGCTCTTCGGTGCGTTCCGCACCCTGATCGACCGCCTGCACGCCCGGCTCGCGGAGGAGGGGCATCCCGATCTGCGTCCGGCCTATGGCTTCGCCATGCAGGCCGTGGGCGCCGGAGGCGCGACGGCGAGCGAGATCGGGCGGCGGCTCGGTGTCTCCAAGCAGGCGGCGGGCAAGACGGTCGACCGGCTGGTGGCGCTCGGCTACGCGGAGCGGATCGACGACGTCCACGACGCCCGCCGCAAGCTCGTCCGCCTCACCCCGCACGGCCGGGCCGCCCTGCACCGCTCGGCGGCCGTCTTCGACGAGCTGCGCGGGGAATGGGTCGCCGCGCTGGGCGCCGAGCAGGTGCGGGGCATCGAGAACGGCCTGCGCCGGGTCGTCCCCCCGGAGACGGCCTTCCGCCTGGACGCGACCAGCTGGCTGGGCGGCGCCTGAGCCCGAGCCGAAGGCGCCCGAGCCGAAGGCGCCCAAGCCGAAGGCGCCCGAGCCGGCTCGGCGTGCGGGAGACGCAGGTCACATCGGGGTCGTGTCACAGGCCGCCGACACGCGGTGTCTTGAGGGGGCAACGACAACAACGGCAATGGAGTCCACCATGAGCGCTCGTCTGAACCTCTTCGCCAACCCGGTCGCCGCCAAGGCGTGGAAGCACATCATCGCGGCGAGCAAGGCGCTCGGGGAGTCGACCCTGCCGGCCTCGACGCGCGAGCTCGTGATGCTCCGGGCCAGCCAGATCAACGGCTGCGCCGGGTGCATCGACATGCACACCAAGGACGCCGCCGCCGCCGGCGAGACCGCCGTGCGCCTCAACCTCGTGGTGGCCTGGCGGGAGGCCACGGTCTTCACCGAGGCCGAGCGCGCCGCCCTGGAGCTGACCGAAGAGGCGACCCGTATCGCCGACGCCGCCGGCGGCGTCAGCGACGAGGTCTGGGGCAACGCGGCCAAGCACTTCGACGAGGACCAGCTCGGCGCCCTGGTCACCCAGATCGCCCTCATCAACGCCTTCAACCGCGGCAACGTCATCGTGCGGACGCCGGCCGGCGGCTACGAGCCCGGCCAGTACGAGCACTGACGGATCCGCTCCCCCAGCCCCGAAGGACACACCCGATGAACATCGCCCTGTGGATCGTGACCGGACTGCTCGCCGCCGCCTACCTGCTGGGCGGGGCCTTCAAGGTGATCACGCCGAAGGAGAAGATAGCCGCCTCCGGCTCCAGCGGCAGATGGGTCGAGGACTTCAGCGACGGCGGCGTCAAGGCCATCGGCGCCCTTGAGGTCCTGGCCGCGGTGGGCTTGGTCCTGCCCGCCGTACTCGACGTCGCGCCGGTTCTGGTGCCGCTGGCCGCCCTCGGGCTGGTGCTGCTCATGCTGGGTGCGGCGGTCGTCCGCTTCCGCCGTCACGAGCCCAAGCTCGTGGTGGTGGACCTGGTCTACGTCCTCCTCGCCGCCTTCGTGGCGTGGGGGCGCTTCGGCCCCGAGTCCTTCACCGGCTGACGGCGGCGCCCGGCGGCACGGCCGCCTCAGCCGGGTGTCGCCGCCACCCCCGCCACCCCGCACCACGGGACCGTCGCCGGGGGCCAGACCGGGCCGACGGCCTCCGTGCGGGCCGGCGGGGTGGTCGGGGTGAGCCCCGGGAGGCGGACCAGCGACTGGGACGTGCGGGCGTCCGGCAGGGGCGGCCTGCGGTCGCGGAACTCGACCGTGACCACGTACGAGCCCTGACCGCCCCGGGCCTCCACCACCGCCAGGACCCGCCGGCTCGCCGGGTCGACGCGGCAGTCGGTGACCTCGACCCGCGGCGGCGGGACGGCCGCGGCGGCCGGCTGGGACGGCGGGCCGCTGGCCCAGACGTACAGGCCCAGCGGGGCGAACACCAGGAGCCCGGCCAGGCCGACGAGGCCGACCACCCAGCCCTGCCATTTCAGTGCCATGCCCCCGATCCTCCCGGTACGGCAGGCACGCCGCCAGCACCCGCCCACTCACACAGCATTTCGAAGCGGGACCGCCTGGACACCTCCCGTTCACCCGACTCCTCGCGGAATGTGGGTTTCCGTGAGCAGGCTGCACCCGTGAGACGCATCCTTGGAATCGCTCTGGCGGTCCTCCTGACGGGCGGCGTGATCGCCGTCATCGTCCTCGGGGGGAACGCGGCAGAGGGCACGGCAACGAAGACCGTGCGTGGCGTCATCGGATCGGAGAAGTCCGAGTTCTTCCGCGATCCCGACGTCGTCAAGGCCCTTGCGGACAAGGGCTACACCGTGAAGACGGAGACCTCGGGCTCCTGGGCCATGGACCGGCTGGCCCTCAAGGAGTTCGACTTCGCCTTCCCCAGCAGCAGTGAACCCGCGCAGGAGATCGAGGCCGCCGCCGGGGTCAAGGGGGCACAGACCGCCAAGCCCTTCTTCTCCCCCCTCGTCGTCCTCGCCCGGGCCAACGCCGCGAAGGTCCTCGCGGACAACGGGCTGGTCAAGATGAACGGGAAGAACTCCGGCACCCTCCTGACGGGCCCCTACCTCAAGGCCGCCGGCGAGGACCGCACCTGGCAGCAGCTGAACGGCTCCGCCGCCTACACCGAGCTGACCGGCACCCTGTTCATCAAGACCACCGACCCGGCCGCCTCCAACTCCGGCGCCCTGTTCCTCGCCGCGACCTCCAACGTCGCCAACGGCGGCACGGTCGTGTCGGACGACGCCGGGATCACCCGCACGGCACCGCTCCTACGCAAGCTGATCGAGGTCCAGGGGGCCCTGGAGACCTCAACCGACGGCCCCTTCCGCTCCTTCGTCAGCGGCAGCGGGGAGCCGCTGGTCCTCGCCTACGAGGCACAGGTGGCCTCCCTCCTGATGCAGAAGCAGACCAACGCCGAGCTGGGCGGCATGGTCGTCCTCTACCCGGACACCACCGTCAACTCCCCGCACACCTTCGTCCCGCTCAACGACAAGAGCGGGGAACTCGGCACCCTCCTGGCCACCGACCCGCAGCTGCGCCGGCTCGCCGTCCGCCACGGGTTCCGCCCCCAGGAGGGCGTCGCCGAGTTCACCGCCGCCACCGCGCCCTACGCCGGCTACCTCAACCCGGGCCTGACGGGGATCCGGCAGGTGGGCGCTCCGACCGTCAAGGCGCTGATGGCGATGGCCGCCCGCGCCAAGGGCCAGGGGGACCACTGATGACGACGACTCCGCTGACGCCGCCCGGGGACGACGCGGGCAGCCCGCTCGTCCTGACCGCGCCCGAGCCCGTGCCCACCGTGAAGCGGGAGCAAGCCTCCGGCCTGGTCCCGCTGGACGAGGGCGTACGCGACGAGATGTCGCGCCGGGCCGGAGAGTACGTCGGCCAGCTCTCCGGGATCGACACGCGCTCCCCCGAGTTCGCCACCCGCATCCACGACATCACCGCCCTCGGCTCCGCCGACATGCGCACCGCCGCCCACCAGTCCAACCGGATGCTGGAGCGGGCCGTGCGCTCGATCGGCCCGGACGGCGGCGGTGACGCCCAGGCCCGGGTCGCCGGCTCCCTCGTCGAGCTGCGCCGGACCGTCGAGGACCTCGACCCGCAGGCCGGCGCCCCCGCCAAGGGGGCCCGCAGGCTGCTGGCGAAGCTGCCGGGCGGCAACCGGCTGCGCGACCACGTCGCCAAGTACGCCTCCGCCCAGGACACCCTCAACCGGATCGTGCAGGCCCTGCTCGGCGGCCAGGACGAGCTGCGCCGCGACAACGCCGCCCTGCACACCGAGCGGGCCCGGCTCTGGGAGACCATGGGCAGGCTCCAGGAGTACGCGGTCCTCACCGAGGCCCTGGACGCGGCCGTCGAGGAGCGGATCAGCGAGGCGGAACGCACCGATCCCGGCCAGGCGGACGCGCTCCGCTCCGACGTGCTGTTCCCGGTCCGCCAGAAGCACCAGGACCTGCTGACGCAGCTGGCCGTCTGCGCCCAGGGCTACCTGGCCATGGACGTGGTCCGGCGCAACAACGACGAGCTGATCAAGGGCGTCGACCGGGCCGCGACCACCACCGTCTCGGCCCTGCGCATCGCGGTGATGCTGGCTTCGGCCCTCGACGGCCAGCGCAAGGTGATCGAGCAGGTCAACGCCCTGCGCGGGACCACCGAGGAGCTGATCCGCGGGAACGCCGAGATGCTGGCCCAGCAGAGCGGGGAGATCCAGCGGATCGCCGCGGACCCGGCGGTCGGGGTGGAGACGCTGCGCACGGCCTTCGGGCAGATCTACAAGACCCTCGACGCCATCGACTCCTTCAAGGTCCAGGCCACGGAGAACATGGCGGCGACGGTCGAGTCCCTGACGGGCGAACTCCAGGCGGCCTCGGCGTACCTGGCCCGGACCCGTACGCCGAACGCCCTGGAAGGGGGCGACCGATGAGGCGGCACACCGCGCGGATGCGCAGACGCCTCGCGGCGGCCGTCGCGCTGGCCGCCACCCTGCTGGGGGCCTCGGCCTGCGCGGGGGGCTCGCCGGACGACACGCCGTCGGCCGGTTCGGGGAGGCCTGCGGCCGAGTACAAGGAGGGCCGGCTGCGCGTCCTGGCGTCCAGCGAGCTCGCCGACATGGCGCCGGTCCTCAAGGACGCCGAGACCGCCACCGGCGTCGCCGTCGACTTCACCTGGTCGGGGACGCTCGACGCGGCCGAGCAGGTGTCCTCGGGCAAGGCGGACGGCCGGTACGACGCGATCTGGCTCTCCTCCAACGACTACCTGCGCCTGCGCCCCGAGGCGGCCGCGAAGCTCGCCAACGAGACCCCGGTGATGTCCTCGCCGGTCGCGCTGGGCGTCCGGCCGGAGGCGCTGGCCCGGCTCGGCTGGAAGCCGCAGGAGGTGACCTGGTCGGCGGTCGAGGAGGCCGTGGCCGCGGGCAGGCTGACGTACGGGATGACGGACCCCGTCCGCTCCAACTCCGGTTTCTCGGCCCTGGTTTCGGTGGCCTCGGGGCTTTCGGGGGCCCAGGCGGCGCTCACCGCCGAGGACGTGCGGAAGGCGCAGCCCCGCCTGAAGGGGTTCTTCAACGGGCAGAAGCTGACCTCCGGTTCCTCGGGCTGGCTGGCGACGGCGTACGCCAGGCGCGGGGACGTCGACGCCCTCGTGAACTACGAGTCGGTCCTGCTCTCCGTGAACAAGGACGCCAAGGCGCCGCTGACCGTCATCCGCCCCAAGGACGGCGTGGTCACCGCCCACTACCCGCTGACCCTCCTGACCTCCTCCCCCGCCGGGGCCCGGGAGTCGGGGCGGCGGCTGACGGAGTACCTGCGGGGCGACGCGGCGCAGAAGGCCATCACCGAGAAGACCTTCCGCAGGCCGGTGGCGGCCGGGGTGGCCCCCGCCGCCGGGCTGGACGCGGACAAGCGCCGCGAGCTGCCCTTCCCGGGCTCGCGTGCGGTCGCCGACGGGCTGCTGGCCTCGTACGAGAACGAGCTGCGCCGGCCGTCGCGCACCGTGTACGTGCTCGACACCTCCGGCTCGATGGGCGACGACAACCGCATCGGCCGGCTGCGCGACGCGCTCACGGACCTGACCGGGACGGGGAGTTCGGGCCCCGGTCAGCGGTTCCGCGACCGTGAGGAGGTGACGCTGCTGCCGTTCGGTGACGGGGTGAAGCAGGTGCTGACGCACGTGGTGGAGCCCGGCAACCCGGGCCCGGCGCTGGACGCGATCCGCGGTGACGTGAAGTCGCTGCGTCCCGACGGGGGTACGGCGGTGTACGGGAGCCTGAAGGCCGCCTACCAGCACCTGGGCAAGGGGAACGCCGACGCGTTCACCTCGATCGTGCTGATGACGGACGGGGAGAGCGGGGACAAGGTGCGGGACTTCGACTCCTTCTACGCCGGCCTGCCCGAGGGGCAGAAGCACACCCCGGTCTTCGCGGTGCTGTTCGGGGACTCGGACCGCAAGGAGCTCTCCCACATCACCGAGCTGACGGGCGGCCGGCTCTTCGACGCGACCAAGGGCAACAGCTCGCTGGACGGTGCCTTCGAGGAGATCCGTGGCTACCAATAGGGCCCTGGCGCGGGCGCTGGGGTATCTGGAGTCGAAGAAGAACCTGGCGGGCGGCGTCTGCGGCCTCGTGGGCCTGGGGCTGACCGTAGCCGGGGTGGCGGGTGCGTACTGGCCGGTGGTGATCGCGGGCCTGTACGCGGCGGGGGCGCTGGTCGCCCCGCCCGAGCGGGCCCCCGTCCCGGTGTTCCCGGGGACGGCCGAGCGGCTGGGTGTCCTACGGGAGGACCTGGGCCGGCTGCGGGACTACATCGCGGAGGTGGAGCTCGCGCCGGCGGCCGGGGGGCGGCTGGGCGGGCTGCTGGACCTGTACGCGGCGCTGCTGGAGCCGGGCTGGGTCTCGGAGGCGCTGGCCACGGAGCCGGACGCGGTGCACGCGCTGTCGCGGGCGATCCGGCTGGACGTCCCGGAGTGCGTGGACACCTACGACCGGACCCGCTGGTGGACCCGGCTGACGCCGGGCGGGGAGTCGCCGGAGCGGCACCTGGAGCGGCAGTTGACGGTGCTGTCCGAGGAGGCGGAACGCCTGACGGCGGGCCTCCAGGACAGGGAGGCCCGCCGTCAGCAGACGCACACGACCTACCTCGAGGAGCGCGGGCGCTCCTGAGGGGCGGGACGGGCGGCGGCCGGGACAGTGGCCGCCGCTCGTCGTCGGGCGTGTGCTGCGATGGGAAAGCCTTGGTCGGGGATTCCCACAGCGGTGGGAGAACCTTGGTCGGGGACTCCCACGTTCAGGTGGCCTGCGGCATCGGCAGGCGTCGGGCTCAGCCCAGGCGCTCGACGAGCGCGTGGTACTGCTCCCACAGCTCCTTCGGCGTGTGGTCGCCGTAGGTGTTGAGGTGGTCGGGGACCAGGGCGGCCTCCTCGCGCCACACGTCCTTGTCGACGGTGAGCAGGAAGTCGAGGTCCTCGTCGGAGATGTCGAGGCCGTTCAGGTCGAGGGCGGCCTTGGTCGGCAGGACGCCGATCGGGGTCTCGACGCCCTCGGCGTTGCCGTCGAGGCGGCCGACGATCCACTTCAGGACGCGGCTGTTCTCGCCGAAGCCGGGCCACACGAACTTGCCCGCGTCGTTCTTGCGGAACCAGTTCACGTAGTAGATCTTCGGGAGCTTGGTCTGGTCCTTGTCGGCCGCGACCTTGACCCAGTGGGCCATGTAGTCGCCCATGTTGTAGCCGCAGAACGGCAGCATCGCGAACGGGTCGCGGCGCAGCTCGCCGACCTTGCCCTCGGCGGCGGCGGTCTTCTCGGAGGCGATGTTCGAGCCGATGAAGACGCCGTGGTTCCAGTCGAAGGACTCGGTGACCAGCGGGACGGCGGAGGCGCGGCGGCCGCCGAAGAGGATCGCGGAGATCGGGACGCCCTTGGGGTCCTCCCACTCGGGGGCGATCGTCGGGCACTGCGACGCCGGGACGGCGAAGCGGGCGTTGGGGTGGGCGGCCGGGGTCTGGGACTCCGGGGTCCACGGGTTGCCGCGCCAGTCGATCAGCTCGGCCGGGGGCTCCTCGGTCATGCCCTCCCACCAGACGTCGCCACCGTCGGGGGTGAGCGCGACGTTGGTGAAGACGGTGTTGGCGTACATCGTCTTCATGGCGTTGGCGTTGGTGTGCTCGCCGGTGCCGGGGGCGACGCCGAAGAAGCCGGCCTCGGGGTTGATCGCGTAGAGGCGGCCGTCCTCGCCGAAGCGCATCCAGGCGATGTCGTCGCCGATGGTCTCGACGGTCCAGCCGGGGATCGTCGGCTCCAGCATGGCGAGGTTGGTCTTGCCGCAGGCGGAGGGGAACGCGGCCGCCACGTACTTGGTCTCGCCCTCGCCGGCCGGCGGGGTGAGCTTGAGGATCAGCATGTGCTCGGCGAGCCAGCCCTCGTCGCGGGCCATGACCGAGGCGATGCGCAGCGCGTAGCACTTCTTGCCGAGCAGGGCGTTGCCGCCGTAGCCGGAGCCGAAGGACCAGATCTCGCGGGTCTCGGGGAAGTGCGAGATGTACTTGGTGGTGTTGCAGGGCCACGGGACGTCGGCCTCGCCCTCGGCGAGCGGGGCGCCGAGGGTGTGGACGGCCTTGACGAAGAAGCCGTCGGTGCCGAGCTCGTCGAGGACGGCCTTGCCCATGCGGGTCATGGTGCGCATGGCGACCGCGACGTAGGCGGAGTCGGTGATCTCGACGCCGATCGCGGAGAGCTCCGAGCCGAGGGGGCCCATGCAGAAGGGCACGACGTACATCGTGCGGCCCTTCATGGAGCCGCGGAAGATACCTTCCTGCCCGGCAAAGAGCTCCTTCATCTCGGAAGGGGCCTTCCAGTGGTTGGTCGGGCCCGCGTCCTCCTCCTTCTCGGAGCAGATGAAGGTCCGGTCCTCGACGCGCGCGACGTCGGAGGGGTCGGAGGCGGCGTAGTACGAGTTCGGGCGCTTGGTCTCGTCGAGCTTCTTGAACGTGCCCTTGGCGACGAGCTCCTCGCACAGGCGCTCGTACTCGGCTTCGGTGCCGTCGCACCAGACGACGCGGTCGGGCTGGGTGATCGCCGCGATCTCGTCGACCCAGGAGATCAGCTCCTGGTGCGTCGTCGGGAGGGAAGGGGTGGGAGCCGCGTTGTCGCGCGCCACGATTGCTCCTTGTTGAGGGGTTTGTTTGGTGTATGCCCCGTGGGGGCCGCGACCCGGACGCTTCGCGCTCCGCTCATCCGGTGTCGACCGCACTCATCTGATCATCCGGTGCGTGTGCGCATATGTCCAGGGGGCCTCTCACGTGAGCATCGCCACGTCAGTCAATCTTCCGTAAAGAGGACTAACGGAAACCTACGCACCCGTAGGTAGCATGAAGACCATGACTTCTGACGCCGCTGCCGTAGCGACCGCACCGGCCGGACGCGCAGCTCCGGAGGCCAAGCCGCTGATGCGCGGGTGGCTGCACACCGGAATGTTCCCTGCCGTGGTGGTCGCCGGCCTCGTGCTGATGGCCTTCACCGACTCGACCCGGGCCCGGGTCGCGTGCGGGGTGTACATCCTCACCGCCTGCCTGCTCTTCGGCGTCAGCGCCGTCTACCACCGGGGCACCTGGGGCCCGCGCGGCGAGGCGATCCTGCGCCGGCTCGACCACGCGAACATCTTCCTGATCATCGCGGGCACCTACACCCCGCTCACCGTCCTGCTGCTGCCGGACTCCACCGGGCGGACGCTGCTGTGGGCGGTGTGGCTCGCCGCCGCCGCGGGCATCGCCTTCCGCGTCTTCTGGGTCGGCGCCCCGCGCTGGCTCTACACCCCCTGCTACATAGCGATGGGCTGGGCCGCCGTCTTCTTCCTGCCGGACTTCATGCGCACCGGCGGCATCGCGGTCCTGGTGCTGGTGATCGTCGGCGGTCTCCTCTACAGCGCCGGCGGGGTCATCTACGGGATCAAGCGCCCGAACCCCTCCCCCCGCTTCTTCGGCTTCCACGAGGTCTTCCACTCCCTGACGCTGGCGGCCTTCGTGGCCCACTACGTCGGCATCTCGCTGGCCGCGTACTCGCACTGAGGACTGCCCCGGGTACCGCTTCATCCTGCCGTTATCGCACGGCGGCCCGGAGGGCGCATTCCGGACGCCGCTCATGGAGGGGCCCCGCCGCAGCACGCGGCGGGGCCCTTTCCCGTGCGGGCGGCTAGCAGGTGTAGCCGTCGCCGTCCGCGTCCAGGCGCAGCGGGTCACTGCCGTTGACCTTCATCCGCCGCGGGAAGCGGTGCGCGGCCAGCCACTCGCAGCGGGCCGGTGTGGTGTTCGCCACCTCCGCGGGGAAGGCCGTCGGGACGCACACGTTGACCGTCCCGTAGTGCCGGTCGCAGCCGGCCACGGCGGGCGCGACCGGGACGGAGGCCCGCTGCCGCGGGTTCTCCTTCGGCGCGGCCAGTTCATCGGCGAACGTGTGCTCGTGCGGGGCGGGCTGCTGCCTGGCGGCGGCCGCCGCCAGCGAGGGCGCCCCGCCGAGGTGGACCCAGGTGGCGACCGAGGGGACGCCGGCCGCGTCGACGCCGAAGAGCATGTACCAGCCGGGCGGTGCCAGGTTGGGGTTGCTGGTGACGTTGAGGTCGATGGTGGTGTTGTTGACCACGCTCATCGGCAGGTCGACGAACCGCTGGTTGGGGTCGGAGGAGTGGGTGACCGCCGCCGGCCGGATCAGTTCCGCCTTGGCGATGGGCCGGTCGACGGTGATCCGCTGGGTGTCCCCGTACACCCACTCGGTGTCGATCACCGAAGTGAGCTTCGGGCGCGGCCCCTTGAACAGGTAGGGCGGGGTGTAGACCGACACCGCGTGGTTGTACGTGCCGTTGCCCGGGTTGTCGCCGACCGACATGACCCGGCCGTCGGGCAGCAGGAAGGCCCCCGAGTGGTACGTGCGCGGGATCGGGTCGGCGGCCAGGCCCGGCTGGTAGGTGTTGGTCCCGGGATCGAAGAAGGAGGCCTCGAAGACCGGGTCGGCCCGGTCGTGCAGACCGCCGCCGGTCTCCAGCACCTTGCCGTCGGGCAGCAGCACGGCGGAGACGTACATCTTGCCCTCGGCACCGGTCTGCGGGCGCTTGCCCGTACCGGTGTCGACGAGCCCCTGGGGCAGGTCGGGACCCGGGGTGTAGGCGGGGCTCGGCTTCTTCAGGTCGATGAGGTCGGTGAGCCGGTTCGCGGCCGGGTTGGTCTCGTTGTTGCCGCCGCCGATGGTCAGGACCCGCTGGTCCTGGGCCGGGGGCAGCAGGACGCTCGCCGACTCGTCGCGCTCGTCCTTCTTGCGCAGGCCGGGCACGTCGGTGATCGTGTTGGCGGCGTAGTCGTAGACGGAGGAGCCGGATCCGGCGGTGCCGTTGCCGAAGGTGTGGCTGCCGGAGTAGAAGAGCCGGCCGTCCTGCATGAGGATCATCGACGGGTACAGGCCCCAGTACGACCAGGTCTGGTTGACCTGGTTCAGCGGCAGCCACTTGTTCTGCGCCGCCGAGAACCTCTCCGCGGTGACGTTGCCGGTGGAGTCCTCCTTCAGCCCGCCGAAGGAGATCACGTCACCGTTGCCGAGGATGGTCGCGGACGGGTACCAGTGCCCGCCGTTCAGGTCGTTGGTCCTGGTGTACGTCTCGGTCGCCGGGTCGAAGACGTACGAGTCCTTCAGCCCCTGGTAGCCGATCTTGCCGTCGGCGGACGGGTAGCCCTTGTTGCCGCTCATCACCAGCACCCGGCCGTCGGCCAGCTGCACGTGCCCGGAGCAGAACATGTCCACCGGGGTCGGGATGGTCTTCACGCTCCCGGCGACCGGGTCGTAGACGGCGGAGGTGAAGGTCCCGGCGTTGAACTGGGAGATGTCGTTGCCGGAACCGGCGATCAGCAGCACCTTGCCGTTCTTCAGCACCACCGCGTGCATGGAGCGCACCGGGTTCTGGGTGCCCATCACCTCCCACTTGCCCTTGGCGCACTCCTCGGCCGTCCCCGTACAGGCCGGCTGGGGCGGGACGGCGCCCACCTCCTCCAGCGCGTAGTCGTCGGTGGTGAGGGTGCCCACCCCGTAGACGGACAGCCCCCAGGTGATCTTGTCGGTGTTCGGCGGGACGGCCGGCGTACGCACCTGGGTGCGCGACCAGGCGGCGCTGACCGGCGGGTTCTGCAGGTCGGTCCAGTACTGCCAGCCGGCGGCGGTGTCGTGGCGGAAGACGGTCACCGCCACGTCCGGGGTGTTCGACTTGTACCAGGCCGACAAGTCGTACTGCTTGCCCGGCACGACGGTGGGCGCGCAGGTGGCGTTCTCCGTGACCAGGGCCTTGCGGTCGCCGCTGACGCGGCGGGTGAGCGAGACCTGCACGGCCTTGGTGCCGCTGTGGACGTCGGCGACGGTGGCGAAGGTGAAGTCGTTGTCGCCCCAGCCCGATTTCTCCCAGCAGGACGGCATGTCGGAGCCGGGCGCGCCGGCGGTTTCGAAACCGGGGTTGGTGAGCAGGTTGGGCGCTCCGGCCGTGGCCTGCTGGGGGGCGGTGAGCAGCAGGCCTGCGGTCATCGCCCCGACGGCGGCCAGCGCGGCCCTGCGCCCTGCCCTCCGTCGGATCGTCCTTGGCATGCGGTGGTCCTTTCGGTGCGGCTCAACTCCTGGGCATGACGCGGTTGCGGGCCGCCGCGCGTGGCCCGCGCGGCAGGTAGACGAGGGTCTCGGTGGCGGCGAAGCGCAGCACGAAGGTGGTGACCAGCGCCAGGGCCGTCGCGGGCAGGACGCCGAGGCCGAACCGGTCGACGAACAGCGCGATCAGCGGGATGCGCAGCAGCAGGTCGGCGTTGGCGAGGAGGGCGAAGCGCCCGACGCGGTCCGCCCAGTGGCGGTGGCGGCGGCGGTCGCGGAAGAGGAGGTTCTCGATGAGGAGGAAGTTCCACAGCACCCCCGCCTGGTTGGCGACGACCTCGGCGACGAGGTACTGCATCCCGGCGTGGGTGAGCAGCCACAGCGCGAGGAGGTTGGGGACGAAGCCGGAGAGCCCGATCAGACCGAAGCCGATCATCCGGGCGAGCGGGCTCGCCGAGCGGAGGGCGGCCAGGTGGGTCAGGAAGCGCAGTCCTTCGCGGGCGGTGGACTTGGACTCGCCCGCGAACCGGTCCTGGAAGACGAAGGGCACCTCGGCCGTCGTGCGCGACCGGCCGGGGGCACCTCCCAGCGGTAGCCGGAGGCGGACGGCCAGCTCCAGCAGGATCTTGTAGCCGAGCGGTTTGAGGGCCTCGCCGGCGACGGCGCCGGCGACGGCGGAGCGGCGCACGGCGAAGAAGCCGCTCATCGGATCGCTGATCCCGCGCAGGGCGCGCGGGAAGAGCCCCTTCGCCAGCCAGGTCGCGCCGCGCGAGACGGCGACGCGGTAGCCGCCGGCGAGTCCGGCCCGGCTGCCGCCGGGCAGGTAGCGGGAGGCGACGACGAGGTCGGCGCCGGTGCGCTCCCCCTCGCCGACCAGCTCGGGGACCAGGTGCGGCGGGTGCTGGAGGTCGGCGTCCATGACGACGATCCACTCGGAGCCGGCCCGCGCGATGCCCTCGACGACGGCTCCGCCGAGGCCCCCCGAGGGGGTGTCGCGGTGCAGGACGGCGACCGGGAAGGGGCAGTCGGCGGCGGCCTTCTCGATGACGGCCGGGGTGTCGTCGGTGGAGTCGTCGACGAAGAGCACCTCGTACGGCGGCCCTGCCGGCAGGGCGTCACGGAGCTGGCGGAGCAGCTCGGCCACGTTGGCGGACTCGTTGAAGGTCGGGATGATCAGGGTGACGCCGCCGGTCCCGGAGGAGACCGGCGGAGTGCCGACTTCCGGATGGTCCAGGGCGTGCGGGGGCCACAGGTCCTCGCTCATGGTGGTTCAGCTCCCACTCTCGCGGTCGGTGCGGCGGATCTCGATACGGTCCTCGCCCGTACCGAAGACGGCGACCGCGGTCGAATGCTCCAGAGCAGCCTTCACGGTGGGCAGGTCCACCGCGTCGCGACGCACGGTGGGCGAGGAGACCACGTAGTCGATGTCCCGCCAGCCGCGGGGCAGGGTCTTGGTGACGGCCGGGTCGAGGTCCGCCTTGTAGAACCAGATCGCGCCCGGTCCGGGTGCAAAACCCGAGTGAACGGCGTCGAGCCAGAGCGCGTCGTCGACGAGGACACGGGTGTGCGCCGGGTCGGGCACCTCGCGGCCCAGCCAGGCGGCGGCCTGCCGGTAGGGGGCGTTGGCGTCAGCGGTGAGGGCGGTGCGGTCGCCCTCGTACCAGCGCGGCAGGACGTACGCGGCCGCCGCGAGGGCGAGGACGCCGAGCAGTGCCCGGCGCGCGTACAGCAGGGCCCGCCGCTCGCCGGCGGTGCGGCGCCGGCGCAGCACGGCGTGGGTGACGCTGGCCGCGGCGGCGGCGAGGACCAGGGCGAGGAAGGGCAGCGCCTGGATCACGTACATCGCCGGGAGGTAACCGGAGGGCCGCATGGCGACCGCCGCGAGGATGACGGCGGCCAGCGCCGGGCCCGCGAGCGCCCGGGCGGTGACCGACCACCGGTGGGTGGCCAGCAGCAGGACGGCGCCGGCCAGCCCGCCGAGCGGGAGCACGGTGTCGTAGTAGAGCCAGGACTCGAAGACCCCGTTGGAGCCGGAGCCGGGGTCGAGGATGAAGCCGGAACCGGGGCGGCTCATCTGGTAGGTGATGCCGTCGATGAGGGAGACGTGCCCCGCTCCGGGCAGCAGCTCGTTGTTGAGGAGGGCGTACAGCGGGTACGAGAGGCCGATCAGGGCGCAGGCGGTGATGGCTCCGGTGACGGCGAACTTGCGGGTGTCGCGGTGGCTGTGGCGCCACATCGTCACCAGCAGCGCCGGGAGCACCACCAGCATCGTCTCCTTGGTCAGGACGGCGGTGGCGGCCGCCAGCCCCGAGCCGAAGTGGTGCCACAGGTGCCGGCTGGGGGACGCGGCCAGGCAGAAGGCCAGCAGCATCCACACCACGGCGAGGTTGTCGAGGAAGATCTCCCGCTGGAGCACCACGGACAGCGGGGACAGCCCGAACAGGCCCATCGCGAGCCCGGCCGCCCAGCGCGGCAGCCACAGGCGGCGGGCCAGCACGTAGATCAGTACGGACCCGGCGGCGGAGACGGCGAGCATCGAGAAGCGCATCGGCGCGACCGTCATCCAGTCGGGCACGAACAGCGACGGCAGCCAGGTCAGGGCGGCGATCTGGATCCAGCCGAGCGGCGGGTGGTCGTACCAGTAGGTGTAGTGCGCGAGGCCGTCCCCCTGCTGGACGGCCCACGCCTGGGCGAGGTAGGTGCCCTCGTCGTCGCTCAGGGCCGGGAAGTTCGTGAGGTTCCAGCCCTGGACGAGGACGATCACCAGCAGCAGGGCCCCGCACAGGATCAGGTCGGGGCGCGAGGAACGGAAGCGGACCAGCGGGCGGACCGGGGCGGGCGGCCGGACGCCCAGGCCCCCGCCGCCGGTGCCGCCGCCGGTGCTTCCGGTGCCGCCGCCGGGGGCGCCGTCCTCGGGGGCGCCGTCCTCGGGGGCGCCGTCCTCGGGGCGCCGGGAGCCGGGCAGGTCGCGTACGGGCAGGAGCTGGGCGGTGGCGGTGGCGGTGTCGTCCGCCGGCTGGGGATCAGTGGCCGTACGCACGGTGGCGGTCACCGGTGGGCGTCCTCTCGGATCGGGGCGGCGGAGTGCTCGGCCGGGGCGGCGGCGGTCTCGGCCGGGGCTGCGGCGGTCTCCAGGTGGGCGCCGGTGTGGCTGGTCAGCTCCCACTCGTTGCGTCCGCGCTGCTCGCGCCAGACCGCCCGGATCGCGGCGCCCGCCAGCATCACCTGGTAGAAGGGCCCGCCGGCGATGAGCTTGAGGTAGTGCACGAAGCGCACGCGCAGTCCGTACTGGCGGCCGAAGTCGTGCAGGCCGACGATCTCGAAGACGAACGTCACCATCGCCGTGATCATGGGCAGGAAGGTGATGATCGCGACCCCGACGGGCACGTCGAGGAAGACCGCCACGGCGAAGTTGACCGGGATGATCACCCCGGAAGCCGCCTGCATGAAGGGGGTCATCAGCGTGTAGCGGGCCAGCCACCGCTGCCCGCGGCCGGGCAGCTGCTGCCAGTCCTTCTTCCGGTAGACCTGGAGGAAGCCCTGGTTCCAGCGGGTGCGCTGCTTGAGCAGGCTGATCAGCGAGCCCGGGGTCTCCTCGCGGGTGACCATGTCGGAGTCGTAGGCGACGACCACCTTCTTGCCGACCGAGGAGAGCCGTACGCCCAGGTCACAGTCCTCGGCGAGGCAGTTCTGGTCCCAGCCGCCGGCCTCGCGCAGCACCTCGGTGCGGACGAAGACGGTGTTCCCGCCGAGCGGGATGAACCCCTTCTCGGCGTGCAGGTGGAGGCGGGAGCGGAACCAGAAGAAGTACTCCAGGCAGTTGCGCAGGCTGTACCAGCTGGAGTGGAAGTTGATCAGCTGGACCCCGCCCTGGACCACGTCGGCGCCGGTGGCGCGGAAGGCGTGGTCGACGTGGGACAGCAGCTGGGGGTGGACCTGGTCCTCGGCGTCGAAGACCCCGACGATGTCGCCCCGGCAGTGCGGCAGGGCGGTGTTGAGGGCCTTCGGCTTGTTCTTCGTCTCGTTGTGGTCGACCACGACCCGGACCCGCTCGGGCGCCCTGGCGGCGGCGCGGTCGGCGACGGCGGCGGTGTCGGGGTCGTCGTGGCCGACGATCACGATGATCTCGTAGTCGGTGTGGCCGGACTCCAGGAGCCGGTCGATGGTGTGTTCCAGTACGGCCTGCTCGTGACGCGCGGGCAGCAGCAGCGAGAAGGCCAGCCGGTCACCGCCGTCGGGGCGGTCGAAACGGGTCGAGGCCAGCGTCTCGGGCGTGCGCCAGGCGTGCATCTGCCACCACAGGGTGAAGGCGGCCATCCAGAACAGTGCTAGAGAAATGGCGGATATAACGACAGAGGTGAACAAACCGTCCCCCCACAGACATGCCGCAACCCCAGGCGGCGACCGGCAAACCCCCCGGAGGCGTGACGCGGGCCCCCCGGCCCGCCGCCTCCGCGTTCCCCCTCGTGCACACCCCCCAGTGCGCGTCTCGGTGACTCCCCTCGGTGACTCCCGAAGACACGAGACTAGGCAGCACATGTGAAGCTGAGGCGCCGCCCAGTTAAAAACCACATTTCCGAGTTGATGTACCGCAACCGGAATTGACGCTACTCCCGCCCCTTCAGGGACGAACCACCCCCAACTGGTCCGCCAGCTCGACCGGTTCCGTCGTAGGCCGCGCGCAGACGAAGTGCCGGCACACGTACGCCGTCGGAAGGTCGCGCACCAATGTGCGCTCGGCCAGCAGGGGGAACTCCCCTCCACTCCCGTCCGCCGCGCGCGGCAGCCCGACCGCCACCACCGCCCCGGGAGCCGTCCCCAGCAACGCCGTGCGGTGCAGGGCCTGCGTCGCCGGATCCTCCGGGTGCCCGACGACGGCCACCTCGCGCGGACCGTCGACGAGCGCCTCCGCCACCGCCAGGCCGTGCCCGATGAAGCGCGGGGCACGCGGCCCGAGCGCGTGGACCACCGCCAGCGCCCGCTCGGCCGCTTCACGGTGGGGTCGCGAGCCGGTGTGCGCGGCGTACGAGAGCAGCGCGCCGGCGGCGGCCGTCCAGCCGGAGGGGGCGGCGGTGTCGGTGGGGTCCTGGGGGCGGCGGATCAGCTGCTCGGCGTCGTGCGCGGTGTCGTAGAGCGAGCCGTCCTCGGCGGTGAACCGGGCCATGACGAGATCGACGAGGAACCCGGCGAACTCCAGCCACACCCCCTCCCCGGTGACGGAGGCCAGGGTCAGGAAGCCCTCGGCCACGTCCCCGTAGTCCTCCAGCACCCCGGCGTTCGCCCCGGCCCGCCCGTCCTTGCTGGTCCGCGCCAGCCGGGCCATCCCGTCCATGTGGACCCGCACCAGCAGGTCGGCGGCCTCGATCGCCCGCTCGACGAGGTCCGGCCGCTCGAAGAAGGCCCCGCACTCGGCGAGGGCGGCGATGGCCAGCCCGTTCCAGGCGGCGACGACCTTGTCGTCCCGTCCGGGCGCGGGCCGCGCGCCGCGCGCTTCGAGCAGCCGCGCCTTGATCGAGGCGATCCGCTCGGCCTCCACCACCGGGCCGTCCTGCGGAAGTTGCAGCACCGACTTGCCGTGCTCGAAGGTCCCCTCGTCGGTGACCCCGAAGTACGCGGCGGCGAGCTCCGCGTCCGCCTCCCCGAGTACGTCCTCCAACTGGCCCGGCGTCCAGGCGTAGTAGGCCCCCTCGACGTGCCGCCCGGTCGCCTGCTCCTCGCTGTCGGCGTCGAGCGCGGAGGCGAACCCGCCCTCGGTGGTGCGCAGTTCCCGCACCATGAAGTCGGCGGTCTCCAGCGCGACCCGCCGGGCGAGGTCGGATCCGGTGGCCCGCCACAGATGCGCGTACACCCGGCACAGCAGCGCGTTGTCGTACAGCATCTTCTCGAAGTGCGGCACGACCCACTCCCGGTCCACGGAGTACCGCGCGAACCCGCCGCCGAGCTGGTCGTAGATCCCGCCCCGGGCCATGGCCTCACAGGTGTCGGCGGCCATCTGCAGGGCCCCCTCGGACCCGGTCCGGGCGTGGTGGCGCAGCAGGAACTCCAGCACCATGGACGGCGGGAACTTCGGCGCGCCGCCGAACCCGCCCCGCACGGCGTCGTACTCGCGCGTCAGCCCGAGCAGCGCCCGCCCCAGCTCCTCGGGGCCGGGCAGTCCGGCCTTGCCGTAGTCCAGCTGCCGCCCGGCGAGGTCCCGCACGATCCGCCGCGCGACCTCGGCCACCTCCTCGGGCCGCCCCACCCAGGCCCCCCGCACCCCTTCGAGCACCTGCATGAAGGAGGGCATGCCGTGCCGGGGCTCGGGCGGGAAGTAGGTCCCGAAGTAGAAGGGCTCGGCGTCGGGGGTGAGGAACACGGTCATGGGCCACCCCCCCTGCCCGGTCGCCGCCTGCACGGCCTCCATGTACACGGCGTCGATGTCGGGCCGCTCCTCGCGGTCGACCTTGATGCAGACGAAGTGCTCGTTCATGTAGGCGGCGGCCAGCTCGTCCTCGAACGATTCGTGCGCCATGACATGGCACCAGTGGCAACTGGAGTACCCGACGCTGAGCAGGACGGGGACGTTGCGCCGCCGCGCCTCCTCGAAGGCCTCCGGCTGCCAGGGCCACCAGTCGACCGGATTGTCAGCATGCTGAAGCAGATAAGGCGAGGTCACACCAGCCAGCCGGTTCATGGCCCCAGCCTCTCACAGGGCCCGTCCCCGGCGCGGAACCGCACGGGCCCCGTCTCACCGGGGTACCCGCCCTTCCGGCGGCAGCCCGCGGGCCCGCAGAACAGTAGGCTGGGGCCAGCAGTGCCGGCCCCGCGGCAGCTCCTCTAAGGAGGCACACCATGACCGCCGAGATGGTGGCGCCCGCCTGGATGCACACCCAGATCAGCGCGGAGCAGTACGACTCCTGGACCGAGGAGCAGTGCGCCGGAATCGAGGTCGTGGACGGGATGGTGGTCGTGAGTCCGAGCGCCTCCAAGCGCCACAACCGGCTGGCCCGAATCCTGGCCAACGCTCTCGACGCCGCCGCGGGAGCGGACTGGAACGCCGACACGGACTTCGACGTCCGCCTACAGGACGTTCCGCTCACCAACCGGCGTCCGGACGTCGTCGTCTACCGGGCGGAGACCATCGACCTCACGCCCACCCGCCCGGAACACGTACTCCTGGTCGTCGAGGTCGTCTCGCCCGGTTCGGAGACCACGGACCGGATCGTGAAGGTGGACCAGTACGCCAAGGCCGGTATCCCCTTCTACTGGCGGGTCGAACAAGCCGCCACCGGTGTTCCGATCGTCTACACCTATGTTCTCGACCCCGCCACCAAGGCCTACCGGGACGGCGAGATGTTCACCGGCGTGATCAAGGCCGCCGCGCCCTTCCCCTTCACCGTGGATCTCGGAACCATCTGACGGCCGGCCTCGCGCGGACGGCCATGAGCCTGAGGTCTGCGCCCGCCGCCTGGGGCCGTGGGCGTACATATATGCACGCCGATGGCCGTTCCTGGTTCAACTCCCTCTGATCTAGCTCAGATTGACTCGCGCGGCGGAGCGTCCCGCAGGACACTTGGCGGACGTTTGCGGAGCTCTCCGGGGAGGATGCCGATGCGGGACAGCCATCGTGTCGAGGCCGAGCGGGTGCTGGTCCGGGCCGTCGGGGAGGAGGTGCGGCGGGCGGGGGGCGGGGTGGACGCCGACGTGCTGCTCGCGCGGGGGCGGGAGGCGCTCGACGGGCTGGCCGGGGTGGCGGGCGAGGAGTACGCCGCCTACGTGGCCGCGCTCGACGAGGCCGCCGCCGGGGCGCAGTCCCTCGGGGAGGCCTTCCGGCGGGCCAGCAGCGGGACGGCCCTGCTGGTGACGGCCGTCGCCGCCGCGGCCGCCGCCGGGGCGGACATGGCCTTCGGCGTCGACGCCGGTACGGCGCTCAGCGCGGGCATCGTGGTCGGGGCGGCCGGAGCCGCGACGACGGTGGCCCGGGTGGCGGCCGTGCACGTTCCGGCCGCGAACCGGCGGGCCGGGGCGGCGGGACGCCCCGGCGGGCCGGAGCAGCTGAGGCTGAAGTGGCTGACGGCGCTGGAGGTGCGCGGGATCCGGCCCTTCCTGGAGCAGGAGCGGACGGTGGCGGCCGCCACCGTGACCGCCGCGCCCGCGCCCGCCCCCGTACGGGTGCCCGTGCGCGGGGAGGGTCAGCCGGCGGTGCCGCCGCAGCTGCGCGGGGCGGACCGGAGCGCCGAGGCCCGGCGGCGCAGCGCGCTGGAGCAGTCGTTCGGTCAGCTCCCGGACGCCGACGCCCTGTTCACCGGCCGGCGGGCGGAGCTGGCGCGGATCGCGCAGTGGGTGCGGACGGCGCGGGCCAGTACGGAGACGCGTCCGGTGGTGGTGGTCCTGCACGGTGAGCCGGGGGTGGGCCGTACGGCGCTGGCGCTGCGGGCGGCGCACGGGCTGCGGGATCAGTTCCGCGGGGCGTGCGTGGTGGACCTGCGGGGCGGGGCCCCGGCCGCCGGGGAGGCGCCGCTGTCGACGCGGGAGGCGCTGCTGCACCTGCTGAACCGGCTGGGCGCGCCGCGCGAGCAGCTGCTGTTCCGGGAGGGGGCTCCGGCCGAGCAGCAGGTGCGCCGCCTCGGGGAGCTGTACCACCAGCACCTCCAGGGGCTGCCGGTGACGGTGGTGCTGGACGACGCGGTGGACCCGGAGCAGGTGCGGGCGCTGGTGCCGGAGCGCTCCGAGAGCCTGGTGCTGGTCACGGCCCGGGAGCCGCTGGAGCTGCCGGCGGATCTGGGGGCCTGGGTGCACCACCTGCCGGTGGTGCGGCTGGCGGAGCCGGAGGCGGCCGAGGTGCTGCGGGCCGGGGCGCGGGCGGCGGGTGAGCCCGTACCGGGGCCGGCGGCGGAGGCGGGGCTGCTGGAGCTGGCGGCGGGGCTGCCGCTGGCGCTGCGCGTGCTGGCTCCGCTGGGGGCGGCGCGGGCCTCGGACGGGGGCGGGGACGGGGACGGGGCGCTGGAGCAGGCCCTGGAGCTGGCTTATGTGCGTCTGCCGGAGGAGCGGCGCCGGCTGCTGCGGCGGCTCACCCTGGCGGGGCGGGCCTCGCTGGGCGCGGCGGCGGCCGCGGCGCTGGTGGACGCCGAGCGGGTGGAGGCCGGGCGGCTGCTGGGCGAGCTGGCGCGGGCGGGCCTGCTGGACCTCGTCCGCGGGGAGCGGTACCGGATGCACGACGCGGTGCGGGCGTACGCGGCGGCGCGGCTGGCGGCGGACGAGGACCGGGCGGAGGCGGCGGCCGCGCACGAGCGGCTGGTGCGGGACTACGCGCGGCTGGCGGACTCGGTGATCCGGATGGTCGACGGGAAGATGTCGACGCGGGCGGATCATTTCGGTGGGCACGGCTTCGCCTCGCTGGACGCGGCGCTGCGCTGGCTGGACGAGGAGTCGAGCTTCATCACGGCGGCGCTGCGGCATTCGGAGGGGGTGGACCAGCAGGCGGTGCTGGACCTGTTGGGGGCGCTGTGTGACTTCTGCCTGCTGCGCGGGGACCTGTACCGGCTGGGTGAGATCACCGAGCTGACGCGGGCGGTGGACCAGGGGCGGCTGAACCGCTCGGTGCAGTGGCGTACGGGTATCGCGGCGCGGCAGCTCGGCGAGCTGGACAAGTCGCGTACGACGCTGACCTCGCTGGTGGACCAGTACAAGGAGGCCCGGCAGGAGGCCGGGGCGGCGATGGCGCTGCTGTCGCTGGGCATCACGCTGCACCACCAGGGCAACCTGCCCGAGGCGGCGGCGCGGATCCGGGAGGCGCTGGCGCTTCAGGAGGCGCAGGAGCTGGCGGGCGACCGGGCGTGGTCGCTGCACGCGCTGGGCGCGGTGGAGCGGGACCGGGGGCACCTGGGGGAGGCGGTGGCGCTGCTGGAGCGGTCGCTGGCGCTGCACCGGGAGAGCGAGAGCGTGCACGGGGAGGCGTGGGCGCACTTCCAGCTGGGGCAGGTGTACGTGCGGGTGGGTGACGTGTCCCGGGCGGAGGAGGAGCTGCTGCTGGCGCTCGGCCTGTACGGGCGGACGCGTGACGATCGCGGTGAGGCGTGGGCGCTGACGCAGCTGGGCCGGGCCCGGGTGGTCGCGGGGGACGCGGGGACGGCGCTGGAGCGGCTGCGGGACGCGCTGGCCCGGCACCGGCTGGCGGAGGACGCGCGGGGCGAGGCGTGGACGCTGTACTACCTGGGGCTGGCGCTGGAGGAGGACGGGGGGCTGGACCGGGCGGTGCGGGAGCTGGAGCGGGCGCGGACGATGTTCTCGCGGATGCGGGACGTGTACGGGCTGGCGCACGCCCGCTACCACTCGGGGCGGGTGGCGCGTGATCTGCGGGCGGCGCAGACGGGGAACCTGCGCAATTCCGGGTTCGCCCGGCAGCTGCTGGTGGACGCGCGGGCCGATTTCCGGCGGATCGGGCTGGCGCACGGGGAGGGCTGGACCTGCCTGGAGCTGGCCGTGGTGGACGCGGGGAACGGGCGGCCGGAGCAGGCGGTGGCGCTGTGCGAGGAGGCGGTGCGGCTGTTCGCCTCGTACGGGGACCGGCGCGGGGAGGACTGGGCGCGCTTCCTGCGGTGCACGCTGCTGCCGTACGCGTCGCCGGCGTCGGGTGCGGCGGAGGCCCGGGAGGAGCTGGACCGGCTGGTGCGGGGTGCGCACGGGCTGCGGGGCGACCGGCTGGAGGAGTGCGTGGAGGCGTACGGGGTGGTGCTGGGGCGGGGGGTGGACCCGGCGGAGGGCTGGCAGGCCTGGCGTCTGGGTCTGGTACCGGACCTGCGCGCCCGGGAGGTGATGGGGGTGTCCCTGCCGGCGCCGTCGGCGTGAGGGCGCGCACGGGGGCGCCCCGCCCCGCCGGGCTGCGGTGGGGCGGGCGCTCGTGCGTGGGGTGGGGTCAGGCCTTGGGGCCGTCGGCCGCCGGTGCGGCCGTCGCGGCGGCCGGCTCCGGGGCCTCCTCGAAGTTCACCCGGCCCATGTGCTTGCTCATCGACTTCATCAGGCCCCACACGCCGAGGGCGAGGGCCGCGAACACGACGAACCCGAGGAGGCCCGGGGTCACCTTGTTCTTGTCGAAGGTGTCGGCGGCCAGCGGAACGAGCTGGACGACTGCTGCCTGCATAGCGCTCATAGCTACGCATTCTCCCGGATGCCCGCGAAGAGGTCGGACTCGGGGAGGGAAGTGTCGACGAGCGACTTCGCCAGCTCGTACTCCTCCGTCGGCCAGACCTCCTTCTGGATCTCCATGGGGACGCGGAACCAGCCGCCGTCCGGGTCGATCTGCGTGGCGTGCGCGATGAGGGCCTTGTCGCGGATCTCGAAGAAGTCCGAGCAGGGCACGTGGGTGGTCAGGGTCCGCTCCTTGCGCTCGAACTCCTTCCACCGCTCCAGCCACTCGCCGTAGGGGGACTCCAGGCCGCGCGCGAGGAGCGCCTCGTGCAGCGCGATGGTGCGCGGCTTGTTGAAGCCCTGGTTGTAGTAGAGCTTCTGCGGCTGGTACGGGGCGCCGTACTCGGCCTCGGGGAACTTGTCGGTGTCGGCCGCGCCGTCGAAGGCCACCATCGTGATCTTGTGGGTCATGATGTGGTCGGGGTGCGGGTAGCCGCCGTTCTCGTCGTAGGTGGTGATGACCTGCGGCTTGAACGCGCGGATCTTCTTCACCAGCTCGCCGGCGGCCTCCTCCACGTCCGCGAGGGCGAAGCAGCCCTCGGGCAGCGGCGGCAGCGGGTCGCCCTCCGGCAGGCCGGAGTCCACGTAGCCGAGCCACTCCTGCTCGATGCCGAGGATCTCGCGGGCCTCGTCCATCTCCTTGGCGCGCACCTCGTGGATGTTCTCCTCGATGTACTTGTCGCCCTGGAGCTTGGGGTTCAGTACGGAGCCGCGCTCACCGCCGGTGCAGGTCACCACCAGGACGGGCACACCCTCGGAAACGTACTTGGCCATCGTGGCCGCGCCCTTGCTCGACTCGTCGTCGGGGTGGGCGTGCACGGCCATCAGTCGAAGCTGCTCGGTCAAGACAGGATCCTCTGTGATTCGGCGCGACGGTCAACCTCTATATTGACCGAATCGGGGGACGGAAAATTCCTGGGTGCCTCACCCTCCCCAGCGAGAGGAATCGATCATGAGCGCGGTGCGCGAAGGGCTCCCGGAAGGCCGTTACGGCCGGTCGGCGGACGAGCGTGCGGACCGGAAGCTCAAGGTCGTGGGGTCGGTGCTCGGAGTCGGGCTGCTGGCCGTCGTCGGCTGGATCGGCTGGGACTACGTGGGCGGGCAGAGCGTCAGCGCCGAGGTGATCAAGTTCCAGATCGTCTCGGACACCGAGGTGAAGGTGCACCTGGAGGTCCGCAAGGACGCCTCCGTCACGGGTGTCTGCACCCTCGACTCCCAGGACAAGGACCACGGCGAGGTCGGCCGCGCGGACTTCACCTTCCCGCAGCAGGAGAAGCGCGTCGACGAGATGGTCACCCTGAGGACCACGGCGCGCGCCACGATGGTCGAGCTGGTCGGCTGCCAGGCGGCGGGCACCGCCCGCTGAGCCCGCTCCCCTGCGGTCAGCAGGGTGCAATGACACACTTCATACACATCGTGTCCTCCCCCTTTTCTTCCCGAATTGTTAGGCTCGTGGTTTCGCCCGCCGCTGGCGGCTTTGTAGTCCCCTGTACCGACGAGGAGCACCCGTGACCCAGACGAGCGAGAGCGTCACCTGGCTGACCCAGGCGGCGTACGACCAGCTGAAGGCCGAGCTGGACTACCTCTCTGGTCCCGCCCGCACGGAGATCGCCACGAAGATCGCGGCTGCCCGCGAGGAGGGCGACCTGCGCGAGAACGGCGGCTACCACGCGGCCAAGGAGGAGCAGGGCAAGCAGGAGCTCCGCGTCCGCCAGCTCACCCAGCTCCTGGAGAACGCGAAGGTCGGCACCGCGCCCACGTCCGCCGAGGGCGAGGTGGCCCCGGGCATGCTCGTGACCATCGCGTTCGACGGTGACGAGGACGACACGCTGGAGTTCCTGCTGGCCTCCCGCGAGTACGCCTCCTCGGACTTCGAGACCTACTCCCCGCAGTCCCCGCTGGGCGCGGGCGTGCTGGGCAAGAAGGTCGGCGAGGACGCCCAGTACGAGCTGCCGAACGGTAAGAAGGCCACGGTCAAGGTCATGGCCGTGAAGCCCTTCAACGGCTGACCAGGCCCTTTACGAGGACGTACGCGCGAGCCCCCGCCGGACCGGTTCCGGCGGGGGCTCGCGCGCGTGTGCCCGTCGCGGGGGCGCGGTCTCAGGCGGTGGCCGAGCGGTACTTGCGGACGGCGAGGGTGCGGAAGACCACGATGATCAGCAGCGACCACAGGACCGACGCGAGGACCGGGTGCTGCATCGGCCAGGCGGCCGGCACCGGGTAGCCCTCGGGGAGGTTCCCGAAGAGCTCGCGGGCCGCCTGGACGGTCGCGCTGAAGGGGTTCCACTCCGCGATGTGCCGCAGGAACGCCGGCATGTTCTCGGAGGGGACGAAGGCGTTCGAGATGAACGTCAGCGGGAAGAGCCAGATCAGCCCGCCCGAGGTGGCCGCCTCCGGGGTGCGCACCGACAGGCCGATCAGGGCGCCGATCCAGGAGAAGGCGTAACCGAGCAGGAGCAGCAGGGCGAAGCCGGCGAGGACCTTGCCGATGTTCTCGTGGGTGCGCCAGCCGACGATCAGGGCCACGACGGCCAGGACGACCACGGTCAGCGCGGTCTGGACGAGGTCGGCGAGGGTGCGGCCGGTGAGCACCGCGCCGCGGGCCATGGGCAGGGAGCGGAACCGGTCGATCAGGCCCTTGTGCATGTCGTCCGCGATGCCGGCGCCCGCGCCGGCGGTGGCGAAGGTGACGGTCTGGGCGAAGATGCCGGCCATGAGGAACTCGCGGTAGGCGGCCGGCGAGGTGCTGCCGCCGACGGCGATCGAGCCGCCGAAGACGTAGCTGAACAGCACGACGAACATGACCGGCTGGACGACTCCGAACACGATGACCTCGGGGATCCTGGACATCCGGATCAGGTTCCGGCGGGCGATGACGAGGGAGTCGCGGACTCCCTGGACGAGGCCGCCGCGCGGGCGCGGGGCCGCGAGCTCCGTCCCGGAGAAGGTGGTGGTCACTTGGCCGCCCTCCTGCCGCCCCTGGCGGGCGCGGCTTCGCCGTTGCCGTTGCCGTTGCCCTCGGTGAGTTCGGCCGCGTGGCCGGTGAGGGAGATGAACACGTCGTCGAGGGTGGGGCGGCGCAGGCCGATGTCGTCGATCTCGATGCCCCGCAGGTCCAGCTCGCGGATGACCTCGGCGAGCAGCTTGGCGCCGCCCTGTACGGGGACGGTGAGCTTGCGGGTGTGTTCCTCGACGGTGGTCTCGCCCCGGCCGAAGCCGGTGAGGACCTCGCGGGCGGTGGTGATGTGCTCGCGGTCGTGGACGACGACCTCGACGCGTTCGCCGCCCGTCTGGGCCTTGAGCTGGTCGGAGGTGCCGCGGGCGATGACCCTGCCGTGGTCGACCACGCAGATGTCGTGGGCGAGGCGGTCGGCCTCCTCCAGGTACTGGGTGGTCAGCAGGAGGGTGGTGCCCCCTGCGACGAGTTCCTCGATGACGTCCCACAGGGCCTGGCGGTTGCGCGGGTCCAGGCCGGTGGTGGGCTCGTCCATGAACATCACCGGCGGGCGGACGACGAGGGCGGCCGCGAGGTCGAGGCGTCTGCGCATGCCGCCGGAGTAGGTCTTGGCGGGGCGGTCGGCGGCGTCGCCGAGGTTGAAGCGCTCCAGAAGCTCGACGGCCCTGGCCTTCGCCGCCCGGCCGGTCATCTGGTAGAGCTGGCCGACCATCTGGAGGTTCTCGCGGCCGGTGAGGTACTCGTCGACGGCGGCGAACTGGCCGGAGAGGCCTATGGAGCGGCGGACCTCGTTGGGGTGCTTGAGGACGTCGATCCCGGCGACGACGGCACGGCCGCTGTCGGGCTGGAGGAGGGTGGTCAGGACGCGTACGGTCGTGGTCTTGCCCGCGCCGTTCGGGCCGAGCAGGCCCAGCACGGTTCCCTCGGGGACGTCGAGGTCCACGCCGTCCAGTGCCCGTACGTCGCCGAAGGTCTTGACCAGCGCTTCGGCGTATATGGCGCCCGGCATACGGATTCTCCCAGCGATCGATGAGCCGAATCGGGGCATTACCAGTCAAATCCTAGGTGCGCCGGGCGGCACCCGCCCGACGCAACGGCACCCTATCGCGTCATATCGCGTTGCGCTACGGGTCGGGCGTGCGGAACCTACGGGTCGGGCGTGCGGAACCCGGCCCCGGCCCGGGCGGCGCCGCCCTCAGCCCATCACCCGGTACCCCGCGCCATGCAGGGTGCGGGCGACCTCCTTGCAGTGCTCGGGCCCCTTGGTCTCCAGGTGCAGCTCCACCTCCACCTCCGTGAGCCCCAGGCGCGGGTCGGTCCGTACGTGGCTGACGTCCAGCACGTTCGCGTCGACCGTGGACAGCACCCCCAGCAGCCCCGCCAGGGCCCCCGGCGCGTCCGCCACCCGCAGCCGCAGCGACAGGTAGCGGCCGGCGGCGGCCATGCCGTGCCGCAGGATCCGCTGGAGCAGCAGCGGATCGACGTTCCCGCCGGACAGGACGGCCACCACCGGCCCGCCCGCGAACCGCTCCGGCTCGCTCAAGAGCGCGGCCACCGGGGCGCAGCCGGCCGGCTCGACGACCAGCTTGGCCCGCTCCAGGCACAGCAGCAGGGCGCTGGACAGGGCGTCCTCCGACACCGTCCGCACGTCGTCCAGCAGTTCCCCGATGATCGCGAACGGGACGTCGCCGGGGCGGCCGACCTTGATGCCGTCGGCCATCGTGACGGGCCGGTCGATGGACACCGGGTGGCCGACCTGGAGGGAGGGCGGGTACGCGGCCGCGCCCGCCGCCTGCACGCCGATCACCTTGACGTCCGGGCGCAGCGCCTTGACCGCCACCGCGATGCCCGCGGCCAGCCCGCCGCCGCCGACCCCGACGAGGATCGTGCGCACCTCGGGGCACTGCTCCAGGATCTCCAGTCCGACGGTGCCCTGGCCGGCGATGATGTCGCGGTGGTCGAAGGGGTGGATGAACACCGCCCCCGTCCGCTCCGCGTGCTCCTGGGCGGCGGCCAGGGTCTCGTCGACGACCTGCCCCTCCAGCCGCACCTCGGCCCCGTACTCCTGGGTGGCGGCCACCTTGGGCAGCGGGGCGCCGACCGGCATGAACACGGTGGAGCGGACCCCGAGCAGGGAGGAGGCCAGCGCCACGCCCTGGGCGTGGTTGCCGGCGCTCGCGGCGACGACCCCGGCCGCGCGCTGTTCGGGACGCAGGCCCGCGATGCGCACGTACGCGCCGCGCAGCTTGAAGGAGCCGGTGCGCTGGAGGTTCTCGCACTTGAGGTGGACCGGGGCGCCCACGAGGGAGGACAGGTGCCGGCTGCCCTCCATCGCGGTCACCCGGGACACCCCGGACAGCATCTTCTGAGCCCCCCGCACGTCGTCGAGGATGACCTGCGGGACGGGCTGCACGCGGTAGTTCATGCGGCCAGTCTCGCAGCCCGCGAAGGCCCCGGCTCAGGGATGGACGGGACGTCCGCGCGGTCTTGAGGAAGCCCTCGGGCGGGCTTCGGACCGGGGGCGAAATCTCGCCATGCGGAACGCTCCGGGGGCGGCTGCCCCGACGGTGCGTATCAGTTGTCAAACGCGGCGTACGAGCCGCCGCAGGGCCGCGTACTCTGTCCCCCATCCTTGTCGGCCCCACGCGAAGAGAGCCACGGCCATGCCCTCCATCCCGGCCAGTTCCGACCTGCCCACGGCGGCCGAAGCGCCCGCCGGATCCGGACTCCTCGACGCGCTCCAGCACGAGGTGGCCGTCTTCGCCCGCCGGGCCGAGCAGACCCGCCTCGGCGGGGTCGGCCAGGCCCGCAACTCCATGGACCGTGCCGCCTACCTGCTGCTCAACCGCCTCGACCTCGAAGGCCCGATGGGCGTCAAGGCGCTCGCGGGCGGCATGGGCATCGACTCCTCCACCGTCACCCGGCAGGTGGCCCCGCTGGTGGACGGCGGGCTGGTCAAGCGCACCTCGCACCCCGAGGACGGCCGGGCGGTGGTCCTCGCCCTGTCCCCGCGCGGGCTGGCGCGGCTGGAGGAGGTCCGCTCCTCGCGGCGCGAGCTGATGGCCCGGGTGACCGAGGGCTGGGCGGAGGAGGAGCGCGAGGTGTTCACGAGGCTGCTGACCCGCTTCAACGGCTCGCTGTCGGAGCTGATGTCCGCCACCTCCGAGGGCGGCCCCGCCTCCTGACCCGGTCCGGGATCCCGCGGCGTCCGACCCCTTGACCGGGGTGGTGCCACCGGCCGCACCATGGGTGCTGTGGACCGGCGTGCGGGGCGGGACCCGGAGTTCGAGGCCTTCGTCGCGGGCGCGGCGGGGCGGCTGCTGCACGTCGCGGTGCTGCTGACGGCCGAGCACCCGGCGCGGGCGTACGCCGCGCACCGCATCCTCGCCGGCGCGCTGGCCCGTACGTACGCGCACTGGGAGCGGCTGCGCGGGGACGACCCGTACGACCACACCCGCCAGGAGGTCTGCGCCGCGTACGCGCGCACCGCGCGGCGGCTGCCCGCCGGGACGGGGATCCTGGCGCCGCTGAGCCCGGCGCAGCGGCTGGTGCTGGTGATGCGGGTCTACGAGGGCGTCGCCGAGGAGGTCACGGCCGCGCAGCTGGGGCTGGCGCCGGAGCGGGTCGAGGCCCTGCGCAACCGGGCGGTGGCCGCCCTGCGCGAGGCGGTGCGGCCGGCGGCGGGGGCGGCATGAGCGCGTACGACCGTAAGGAAGCGCAGGTCAGGCAGCTGCTGGAGGGTCCGCACCCGGCGGTTCCGGCCGGTCTGGCGGCGGCCGCCGTGGTCCGTGGCCGACGGCTGCTGCGCCGGCGCCGGGCCCTGCGCCGGTTCGGGTGGGCGGTGCTGTGGGCGGCGGCGGCCGCCTTCGCGGTGTGGGCGGCGCTGAGGCACCCGTGGGTGACGCCGCCCAGTCACGTCTCGCCGCCCCTGGAGGGCTGGTAGCCGTTCCAGGGGCGGCGGACCGCGATCAGCCCAGGGCCTGGGTGAGGTCCGCGATGAGGTCGTCGGCGTTCTCGATGCCGACGGACAGGCGGATGAGGTCCGCGGGGACCTCCAGGGCCGAGCCGGCCACCGAGGCGTGGGTCATGCGGCCCGGGTGCTCGATGAGGGACTCGACGCCGCCGAGGGACTCGGCCAGCGTGAAGATCCGGGTGCGGCCGCAGACCGCGACGGCCTCCTCCTCGCCGCCGGCGACCTGGAAGGAGATCATGCCGCCGAAGTTGCGCATCTGCTTGGCGGCGACCTCGTGGCCCGGGTGCTCGGGCAGGCCCGGGTAGAGGACCTTGGTGACCTTCGGGTGGCGCTGGAGCACCTCGACGATCTTCTCGGCGTTCTCGGCGTGCCGGTCCATGCGCACCGCGAGCGTCTTGATGCCGCGCAGCACGACCCAGGAGTCGAACGGTCCGGCGACCGCGCCCATGGCGTTCTGGTGGTAGGCGAGCTCCTCGCCGAGGGCCTCGTCCGCGGTGACCAGGGCGCCGCCGACGACGTCGGAGTGGCCGCCCATGTACTTCGTCAGCGAGTGCACGACGACGTCGGCGCCGAGCGCGAGGGGCTGCTGGAGGTAGGGGGAGGCGAAGGTGTTGTCGACGACGAGCTTGGCGCCGGCCGTGCGGGCGATGTCCGCGACCACCGCGATGTCGGTGATGCCCAGCAGCGGGTTGGAGGGGGTCTCGACCCAGATCAGCTTGGTCTTCGGGGTGAGGGCGGCACGCACGGAGGCGGCGTCGGAGGTGTCGGCGACCGACCACTCCACGCCCCAGCGGGAGACGACCTTCGCGAAGAGGCGGAAGGTGCCGCCGTAGGCGTCGTTGGGGATGACCACGTGGTCGCCCGGGGAGAGCAGCGTGCGCAGCAGGCAGTCCTCGGCGGCGAGCCCGGACGCGAAGGCGAGGCCGCGCCGGCCGCCTTCGAGCGCGGCGAGGTTCTCCTCCAGCGCGGTACGGGTGGGGTTGCCGCTGCGGCTGTACTCGTAGCCGCCGCGCAGCCCGCCGACGCCGTCCTGCTTGTAGGTGGAAACCTGGTAGATCGGGGGGACGACCGCACCGGTCTGCGGGTCCGCCGTGTTGCCCGCGTGGATCGCGCGGGTCTCGAAGCTCTGGTGCTCGTGGCTGTCGTCGCTCATGGGGCAGATGCTATGCCCCGCGCGCGGATCGTTCCTCCCCTGGCCTGACGCGCCGTCGACCGGCGCCGGGTCCGCATTCGCGTTCGGGCCGCCGGGTCTGGTTCGCTGGGAGGCATGCAGATGATGTGGGTCCTGATGACGCTGGTCCTGGCCGGCCTCATGATCTATCGGTTCGTACGGGTCCGGCGCGGCGGCGGCCTGCGCCTGGTCTCGCCCGGCAGTCCCGACGCCGCCGACCCCCTGGACTACGGCTTCGCGCGGCAGGAGGAGCTGGACGTCCGGGTGCCCGGACCCGACCAGGACCTGATGGACGCTCTGGGCAACGTCCAGCGCACCGGCGGGTGGCAGGCGGCCTCCGCCCTGCTCGCCGGGACCCCGAAGGACGGCGAGCGGCGCTGGCAGCGGGTGCAGGCCTTCGGCGGCGCGGCCGCGCTGGACCTCGTCCGGCGTCCCGGGGAGGGCGCGCCGTGGCTGAAGGCGTGGCGGCTGGAGGCGGAGAAGGACGCGGGCGGCGCGCAGGTGCACGCCGAGCTGCTGGTGCAGCAGGCGTGGCGGTCCTCCGGCGGGGTGGGCTCGCAGGACCACCGGATCATGCTGGAGGAGGCGCGCGAGGCCTGCCACAAGGCGTCACTGCTGGCGCCCGGCGACCCGGTGCCGTTCATCACGGAGCTGGCGGTCGCGCGCGGGCTCGGCTACTCGGAGGCGGAGTTCGACGCCCTGTGGGCCAAGGTGATCGACGTGGCGCCCGCGCACATGGGCGCGCACCTGGCGGCCCTGCACTACTGGTGCGAGAAGTGGCACGGCTCGCGGGAGAAGGCGGCCGCCTTCGCGGAGGCCGCCGCGGCCCGCGCCCCGCAGGGGTCGCTGCTGGCGGCGCTGCCGCTGTTCTCGGTGTACGAGAACCTGCCCGACCAGGTCATGGTCAGCGACTTCGGCCGGACCGCGGTCGTCTCGCGGGCGGTGGAGGGCGCCCTGTTCGCGGTGCGGCAGGCACGGGCGGACGACCCGATGCTGGCGCACGTGCGGCACCTGCTGCTGTGGTTCCTGGTGACGACGGAGCGCTGGGCGGAGGCGATGGAGCAGGTGCGGCACGTGGACGGCTGCGTGGGCGCGCTGCCGTGGTCGGCGTCCGAGGACCCGGCCGCGCAGTACGCGGTGTACCGGGCGCTGGCGGTCGCCGGCTACGAGGCCAACGGCGGCTCCCCGGCGACGCTGCCCCACTGACCTGCGGCGGAAGCGGGGGGTACCCACGGGTACCCCCCGCTTTCCGCTGCCCCGCCCGGGACGTAAGGTGCGCGTAAACATCGCACCAAGTGCGCGTCAAAGCCGCACCATCCCGTGGGGGGACCCGTCCATATGGGCGCTTCGCTGCGCGCTCTGCGCGCCCTCGTCCTGCTCGCAGGCTTCTACCTGCTGAGCTTCGTCCTGCTCGCCGTCCTCGGACTCGCCGACTGGGCGGCCTTCTCCTGGCTCCACGGCGCGCTCGCCGGCAAGATCGTCATCGGGACCGTGGTCCTCGCCGTCCCGGTCGTGCGCGGCATGTTCATGCTCCGCACCCCCAAGGCCGAGCCCCTGCCCGGCGTCCGCGTCACCGAGGAGCGGGAACCCGCCCTGTGGCGGGCCGTCCGCGAGACCGCCGACCAGGTCGGCACCCGCGCCCCCGACGAGATCCTGCTGATCGACGAGGTCAACGCGGCCGTCTCCGAGGACGCCAGCCTCCTCGGCCTGCGCTCCGGCACCCGCCGCCTCTACCTCGGCCTGCCCCTGATGACCGGCCTGGACGAGATGCAGCTGCGCGCCGTCCTCGCCCACGAGATGGGCCACTACGCCAACTTCGACACCCGCCTCACCCCGCTCATCGCCCGCGGCCGCGCACAGCTGGTGCGCACCATCGGCCACTTCCACGACCGCGCCGACAACGTCGAGGCCAAGGAGCGCGCCAGGCAGGAGAAGCGCGCCGAGAAGCGGATCGCCAAGGGCAAGAAGGCCAAGAAGATCGACACCGAGGGCGAGGGCATCTCGTACCGCGCCATGGCGAAGATCTACACCGGCTACGCCCACCTCTACATGCGCGCCACCCTCTCCTCCTCGCGCCGCCAGGAACTCGCCGCCGACCTCGCCTCGGTCCGCGTCGCCGGCCGCGACTCCGCCGCCTCCGCACTGCGCGAGCTGAACGCCCTCGACTCGGCGCACGGCTTCTACATGCGCTCGTACGCCACCCTCGGCGTCGGCGCCGGCCTGCTGCCGGGCCCCGGCCAGGTCTTCGGCGGGCTGCGCCACCTCCTCGACGCCCGGCCCGCCGAGCTGGAGGAGATGCGCCGCGAGCTGCCCACGAAGCCCGCGTCCCCGTACGACTCCCACCCGGCGCTCGCCGAGCGCGTGGCCCGCATCGA
The DNA here is from genome assembly GCF_040301925.1 of Streptomyces sp. NPDC000075. Classification (NCBI taxonomy): domain Bacteria; kingdom Bacillati; phylum Actinomycetota; class Actinomycetes; order Kitasatosporales; family Streptomycetaceae; genus Streptomyces; species Streptomyces sp. NPDC000075. Next base: position 105,689 of record NZ_JBEPFL010000005.1, on the reverse strand, counting down.
GGCCCTGCCCGACGACGGCCGCGCCGGGCAGGCGGCCCGCCCGGCCCTGGAGCTGCTCGCCTCCCCGCAGGAGGCGCTGGCCGCGCTGGAGCAGGCCGTCCTGACCCCCGAGGCGCTCGCGCTCACCCGCGTGGACTGGGACGAGCTCGTCCACCGGTCGATGACCACCTACTCCGGCCGGGGCGCCGAGGAGATCCGCGACGCCCTCACCGCCGAAGGCGCCGGCCCCGGCCTGGGCGACCTGCTGGACGCCATCGACACCGACCCGGCGGTGCGCTGGCGGATCGCCGACCGCTTCCCGAAGTCCGACGAGGCGCGGGCCGCCACCGGCCGCACCGCCCGCGAGTTCGCCCGCCCCGTCGTCCGGCGTGCCGTCGAGCGGCTGGTCACCGTCGAACTGCTCGCCCGCGGCGCCGCCCGCTGGGAGCTGTCCTGGTCGGACCCGGCCGCCCTGTCCTACCCCGTTCCCGGTTTCGAGGACGAGCTCGGCCCCGCCCTGGACGCGGCCGTCGCCGACGTGCCCGACACCGGACTCCTGCGAAAGCTGGTGCTCGCCCCGTGACCGTCGTACTCGCCGTCCTCTGCGTCCTCGGCGCCCTGCTGCTGGCCGTCGTCTGCTGGGTGCTGCGCGGGGTCTTCCTCATCCGCAAGGCCAAGCGGCTCGAAGCCGAGATCGGCGCCCTGGACGCGCGGACCGAGGCCGACCGGAGCGACGAGCAGGCCCGCAAGGCGGCCGCCGCCGTCGCGCTGGGCTTCGTCGCGGAGTCCGGCCTCGACACCGATCACCCGGCGCCGGTCCCGGCCGAGCGCCTCGCCGTCCTCGAAGCCGCCCGCTCGGGCGACTGGGAGGCCGCCGCCGCGTACGTCGAGGCGGCCGGGGAGGACTGGCAGGAGCGGCTGGAGCGGGTGCGCCCGCTGGCCGAGGCGGCCGCCGAGGACGACGCCTGGCTGCTGGCCTGGCGCACCGCCCGGCCCGCCGACCCCACCGCGGCGCTGGTCCACGCCGACACCGGCGTGATGGTCGCCTGGAACGTGCGCGGCAGCCGGTCCGGCCGCCGCACCACGCAGGAACAGTTCCGCCTCTTCCACCAGCTGCTCACCACGGCCCGGGCCGACGCGCACGCGGCGCAGAAGCTGGCCGGCCCCGCGGACCCCTGCCCCTACGTCGTCGAGCAGGCGATCGCCATGGGCCTGGGCTACGCGCACGAGGAGTACCGCCGGCTGTGGGAGCGGATCACCGAACGCGCCCCGCGCCTGCTGTGGTCGCACGTCGCGGGCCTTCAGTACTGGTGCGCGAAGTGGCAGGGCTCGCACGAGCTGGCCATGGAGTACGCCCGCGCGTCGGCGGCCGCCGGGAAGCCGGGCGACCTGCTGACCCTGCTCCCGCTCATGGCGTACTTCGAGCAGGAGACGTACGAGGACGACCTCCTGCCGGAGACGTACTACAAGGAGCCGGAGATCGTCGCCGCCGTGGACGCGGCACTCGCCGACCTGGCCGCCGCCGGCCACGCGCACCCCGGCACCCCCCGGATGCGGCACATGCTGGCCTACCTGCTGTTCTGGCAGGACCGGGACGCGGAGGCGGTCGAGCAGTTCCGCCACATCGACGGGTACATCGGCGCCGTGCCGTGGACGTACGCCGACGAACCGAAGCGGCGCTACCTGTACGCCCGCGACTGGGCGGTGGACGTGACGGCGCCGGACGCGTGACCGCCGGGGCGGGCGGGATGCCCGCACCGGGAATCCCCGCCCGCCCCGGTCCGTTGTCCCTCCCACAAGGAGGGAATTCCATGTTCTCGTACCGCCGCACGCCCGAGCTGCCCACCCGCGAGGAGGCCCTGAAGGGCCGCGCCGAAGCGCAGTTCTCCCTGCCCGAACGCCACACCGTCCTCGGCAACCCGCTGGCCGGCCCCTACCCGGAGGGCCTGGAGGTCGCCGACTTCGGCCTGGGCTGCTTCTGGGGCGCGGAGCGCAAGTTCTGGCAGACCCCCGGTGTGTGGACCACCCTGGCCGGCTACCAGGGCGGCTACACGCAGAACCCGTCGTACGACGAGGTCTGCTCGGGCCAGACCGGCCATACGGAGGTCGTCCGGGTGGTCTTCGACCCCTCGCGGGTCTCCTACGAGAGCCTGCTGAAGCTCTTCTGGGAGTCCCACGACCCCACCCAGGGCTTCCGCCAGGGCAACGACGTGGGCACCCAGTACCGCTCGGCGGTCTACACCCACTCCCCCGCCCACCAGAAGACCGCCGAGGCCTCCCGCGACGCCTACCAGCGCGTCCTGACCGCCTCGGGCTACGGCACGATCACCACGGCCGTCCTCCCGGCAACGGACCGCCCCTTCTGGCCGGCGGAGCCGTACCACCAGCAGTACCTGGACCGCAACATCAACGGCTACTGCGGCATCGGCGGCACGGGCGTCTCCTGCCCGATCGGCGTGGCCCCGGCCGACGGCTGATCGACGCCAGCGGGCCTCAGACGGCAAGGCCGCCCTGGTCACCCTCGCTGCGATCGGCAGCTTCCTGTCGAACCACTTCGGCCATGTGTACAGCTTTCCTGTTCTGGAAAGGATCAGCGCTTGACCCTGCCATGACCGGCTCGGGAGCATCGAACACGACAGGCATGCGCCGACATGTGGGGGCGAGGATGCTGCGGAAGCTGTCCGGTGACCCGGAGTGCAGGAACGGAACGTGCCCGACGCTGTGGGGTACTGAGGACGCCAAGGACTACGTAGTGCAGGGCTACGTAGTCACGGACCCCGCACGGCTGGCGCAGCTCAACCTGCCCGAGGGGGAAACCGCCGTCGTGGTCCCGGCCACGGTGCTGGAGGAGTACTTCCGTGCTCAACGCTGAGGAGTTCGGTCGTCTCTTCGAGGCCTTCGAGCGGACCGCCTTCCGCCTGGAGATGCTCTCCGTCTACAGCGTGGAGGACGAGCACGAGGAGTTCGAACGCTTCCTCGCCGGAGGAGACATGGGCCCTGACTGGGACGACAACCCATGGGTGCGGTCCATGACCGACAAGGGCAAGCAGGTCTCGCGCGTCCACGTCCTCCGGTCTCCACTGACCGACTACCTGCGGTACGAACTGGCCGCCTATCCGGGCAACATCGCTGCCGGCGAGACCATCGGAATCATCGACCTGTCAGAGCAGGCCGTGACCGGCCTGCCCGATCACGACTTCTGGCTGTTCGACGACCAGGACGTATACCGGATGCACTACACGCCGGAAGGTGCGTTCACCGGCGCCGAACTGCTTCCTGCCCACCGCCTCGCCGAGTACCAGGACTACCGAGACCGCGCCTTGGCCGAAGCCGTGCCGTTCGCGGACTACCGGGAGCGGCACCACTGACCGCCGACTCGATCGGGAAAGCCCTGCGGGCGCTGCGCGACGCATCCGGACTCACGGGTGATGCGGTGGCCCGCAGGGCTTCCATGTCTGCCGGGAAGCTCTCGAAAATCGAGACGGGCAAGGTGCGGCCGACTGTCCAGGACGTGGACCTGGTCCTCACTGCCATGGGCGTGAGCGAGGAAGTCAAGGAAGAGTTCCTGGCAGCCGCCCGCGCTGAAGCCACCGAGGCCACCGCATGGCGCCTGCTGCGCCGCGTGGGCCCGTGGAAGCACCAGAAGACCATCCGGGCCATCGAGGCCGGCACCACCACACTCAGGCTCTTTCAGGGGCAGCTCGTTCGAGCCGGGCAGGTGTTTCCGCTTCCTGATCTGTGAGCACGTACTCCGGTGGCGCATCAGCGAGCCCGTGGTCATGGCGCTCCAGCTCGACCGGCTCGTATCCGTGTCCCGTCTGCCCAACGTTTCGTTGGGTGTCGTCCCGTCCGGCCGCCGGATGCCCGACTTCCCCATGACCTGCTTCAGCCTCCACGACGACCGTCTCGTCATCGTGGAGACGTTCCACTCCGAAATCACCACCCGCGACCCGAAGGACGTCCAGCTCTACCTCGACACCTTTGAACGGTTCGCCGCCGTGGCGGTCTACGGCGATGCCATGAGAGCCCTGGTCGAGGGCATCCGGGACGGATTCTTGCCCCAACAGGAAAGGTCCTAGAAGGAGCTGCTCAGCGGGTGAAGCATCAGCGGTCGGAGGCGCTGCGAGGTACCCGGGCACACCCCGATCGGGACAGCGGTGCCCTTCCCACCTGAATCAAGGAGGACCAGATGACCGACCTGTACGGACTCGACATCTCCGGAGCCCACTTCAGCAAGGCGTGCGGAGGCAACACCCACCCGGACGGCGAGGCGTGCGTGACCCTCGCGAAGATCGGGCCGGACGCGTGGGCGATGGGCGACAGCAAGCGGCCGGACGCCGAGCCGCTGCGCTTCACCTCGGCCGAGCTGGACGCGGCGGGCATCGACCCCAACCGCTTCGACCTCTCCGCCTGATCCACGGCACCACCTGAACCGACGGCCCTGCCCTCACGCCGACGGGCGGGGCCCGTCGTCATCTCTCGGAACGGAGCAGCGGTGCACCACCACGGCTACGCATGGGTGGGGGAGAAGAAGACGTTCGACAGGGAGAGCGTCCGCAGACCGCCCGGCCAGGCCCCGGCGGCAACCAGTGAGCAAGAGGTGCACGACCGGTACCGAGAAGCCGTGGCCGCGTTCCCGACCGCCGATCTGCCTCCGGTCCAGACGGCGCACTGGCTCATGAAACCGCCCTCGCTGATCAGGGGGACATGGGAGGAGCCCAAGGAGGCCGGCGAGTGGTTGGGCCTCCAGCTCGCAGAGTTCGCGCCCCGGTTCGCCTCCGAGCAGGACCGCGAGGCGACCAGGCTGGTTCTCCTTGCGAAGTCTGCTGTCGAACGCCTGACGTGGGGAGGGGACGTGTCCCTCGGCCACTACCTGAAGGGCACCGTCTTCCACTCCGTCGCCCTTGTGACGTGCTCGCCGAACCGTACTGATCCCCTCCTGCCCTGCCCGGTCCGGCAGGCCCGTGCCTGACAGCGGCCCCCGGCGTGATGCCGGGGGCCTGCCTGCGTCCGCGTGCGCCGCCTCAGGCACTCTCTCCCAGGTGGCGGTACAGGGTGGCTCGACGTTGCCCTTACGGGCCGCAGCGTCCAGGCGGCCGGTCAGATCGTCGAGGTGTCGATCACGAAGCGGTAGCGGACGTCGCTCGACAGGACGCGTTCGTACGCCTCGTTGATGCGGTCGGCGGCGATCAGTTCGATCTCCGAGCCCAGGCCGTGCTCGGCGCAGAAGTCGAGCATCTCCTGGGTCTCGGCGATACCGCCGATCATCGAACCCGCCAGGGTCTTGTTGCCGCCGATGACCGAGAACAGGTTCAGCTCCACCGGCTCCTCCGGCGCGCCCACGTTCACCAGCGCGCCGCCGACCCGCAGCAGGGACAGGTAGCGGTCGAGGCCCAGCGGGGCCGAGACCGTCGACACGATCAGGTCGAAGCGGCCCCGCAGCTCCTGGAAGGTGGCCTCGTCGGCGGTCGCGTAGTAGTGGTCGGCGCCCAGCCGCAGGCCGTCCTCCTTCTTGCGCAGGGACTGCGACAGGACGGTCACCTCCGCGCCCAGCGCGTGCGCGATCTTCACGCCCATGTGCCCGAGGCCGCCCAGGCCGACGACGGCGACCTTCTTGCCCGGGCCCGCGCCCCACCGCTTCAGCGGGGAGTACAGGGTGATACCGGCGCACAGCAGCGGCGCGGCGACGTCGAGGGCGAGGCCCTCGGGGATGCGGACGGCGTAGTTCTCGTCGACGACCAGGTGCGTGGAGTAGCCGCCGTAGGTCGGCTCGCCGTTCCTGTCGAGGGCGTTGTACGTGCCGGTCGCGCCCTGGACGCAGTGCTGCTCCTGCCCGGCCAGGCAGTACTCGCACTCCCGGCAGCTGTCGACCAGGCAGCCGACGCCGACCCGGTCACCGACCGCGAACCGCGTGACGCCCGCACCGGCCTCGGTGACCACGCCGGCGATCTCGTGGCCCGGGACCATCGGGTAGATGCCCTCGCCCCAGCCGTCGCGGGCCTGGTGGATGTCGGAGTGGCAGATACCGGCGTACTTGATCTCGATGAGGACGTCGTGCTCGCCGACCGGCCGGCGCGGCACGGTCGTGCGCTCCAGCGGGGCCTTGGGGGCGGGGGCGGCGTAGGCGGCTGCCTGGGTCACGGACATGGGGTGCTCTCCTCGGACGAGGACGCCGGGCCGGCCGGAAGGGGCCGGCCGCGGCGTCCGTACTGCGATGGCACCACGATGCCCCCGCCGGCCCGCGCCACCCAGCCCCCTGCCGGGGGTAGGACTGCCGGGCCTACCCCTGAGGGGGTCAGGATGAGCCCCGCGCCGGGCCTCGACGGCACGGATACTTGCGCTATGGACCAGCACCTCGACCAACGAGCCGAACTGGGCGACTTCCTGCGTGCCTGCCGCGCCCGGCTGCGCCCCGAGGACGTGGGCCTGCCCGACTACGGCCGCCGCCGGGTGCCGGGCCTGCGCAGGGAGGAGCTGGCGCAGCTGGCCGGCGTGTCGGTGGGGTACTACACCCGCCTGGAACAGGGCCAGGGCCACAACGTGTCGGCGGAGGTCCTGGACGCCGTCGCGCGGGCGCTGCGCCTGGGCGACACGGAGGCGGCGCACCTGAACCACCTGGCGAGCCCCCGCACCCGTGGGCGGGGCCGCATCCGGCGCCCCCAGCAGGTCCGCCCGGCGCTGCGCAAGCTGCTGGACGCGATGGAGGGCGTACCGGCGTACCTGGTGGGGCGGCGCCAGGACGTGATCGGCTGGAACCGGCTGGCGGCGGCCGTCTTCGGTGACTTCGGCGCGCACCCGGCGGCGGAGCGGAACCTGGTGCGGCTGGTGTTCCTGGACCCGGCGACGGCGGAGCTGTACGCGGACTGGGAGTGCCGGGCCTGCGAGGTGGTCAGCAACCTGCGGATGTACGCCGGCCAGCACCCCGACGACGAGCAGCTGACGGCGCTGGTCGGGGAGCTGTCGGTGAAGAACGAGGAGTTCCGCCGGCTGTGGGCGGCCCACACGGTGGCCGACAAGACGCACGGGGTGAAGCGGCTGCGGCATCCGCTGGTCGGCGAGATGGAGCTGGCCTTCGAGACACTGACCCTGCCGGACGATCCGGCGCAGTTCCTGGTCACCTTCCACCCGGAGCCCGGCTCCCCGTCGGCGGACGCGCTGCGGCTGCTGTCCTCGTGGACGGCCCCGACGGCTCCGACGGCTCCCTCGGCTTCCTCCGCTTCCTCCGCTCCGGCGGAGGAGCGGGCCTGAGGAGGGCAGGCCTGAGGAGGGCGGGACGACAGAACGGCGGGAAGCCCCAGGGGCTCCCCGCCGTTCGGCGGTTGACGTCACGTCACGTCACGCGGACGGACCGGCCTTCCACTCCGCCCAGCTCATGTTCCAGCCGTTCAGGCCGTTGTCCGGCTTGATGGTCTTGTCCGGGGAGTTCACCACGGTGACCACGTCACCGATGAGCGAGTTCTCGAAGAACCACGAACCGGCGGTGTCCGGGTCGTTGGCACCCTTGGCGTCGTTCAGGCCGACACAGCCGTGGCTGGTGTTCACGCTGCCGAAGATGGAGTCGTCGCCCCAGTAGTTGCCGTGGATGAACGTGCCCGACGTGGACAGCCGCATCGCGTGCGGGACGTCCTTGATGTCGTACTCGCCCTTGCCCTCGCTGTTCTTGAAGCCCACGGTGGAACCGTCCATCCGGGTCTCCTTGAACTTCTCGGAGATCACCATCTGACCGTTGTAGGTCGGGTTCTCCGGGGAGCCCGCCGAGATCGGGATGGTCTTGAGGACCTGCCCGTCCCGGGTGACCGTCATCTTCTTGGTCTTCGTGTCGACCGTGGAGACCTGGCTCCGGCCGATCTTGAAGGTGACGGTCTTGTTCTGCACGCCCATGACGCCGGGCGCGCCCTGCACGCCCTGGAGCGCCAGCTTCAGCGTGACGGTGGAGTTCGCCTGCCAGTACTGCTCCGGACGGAAGTCCAGGCGCTGGTTGCCGAACCAGTGGCCGACGACCTCCTGGCCGCTGCTGGAGGTGACCGTGATGGCCGCCTGGACGGCCTTCGTGTCCTTGATCGGCTTGTTGAAGTTGATCGAGACCGGCATGCCGACGCCGACGGTCTGACCCTCTTCCGGCGTGTAGTCGCCGATGAAGCTGTTCTCGGGCGACAGCGTCGTGAAGGAGGAGTTCTCGTGCGCCTCGCGCCCGGCCTCGTCCTTCGCCGTCGCCGCCAGGGCGTACTTCGTGGAGCGCTTCAGCGCCGCGTCCGGCTTCCAGCTCTTGCCGTCGGCCGCGATCTTGCCCGCCACCGCGGTGCCGTCCGAGCTCTTGAGCTCGACCTTGGTGAGCGTACCGTCGCTGACGGTGACGTTCGTCCCGTCGTTCGTCGGTATGTTGCTGGAACCGTCCTTCGGCGTGATCGCTATCTTCGCCTTGGAGGCGTCCTTCGCCGCGGCCGCGTCGACGTCGGCCTGCGACTTACTCGTGTCCCCGCCCTGAGACTTGTCGGCACCCCCGTCGTTGCAGGCCGAAAGCATCAGTACGCCACCGAGCACGGCGGACACGGCCACCAGGGACCGTCGCCGCCGCTTGCTGTACGTCCTCACACGTCACTCCATCGTTGCCGGAAACCCCGAGGCTGCATTCCCGGGATCGGGCCGGGCAGGGGGGATCACCCCCTGCACGTCCTGACAACGCGTTAACGACGCGGATCGGTTCCACACTCCGTTCGAATGTGTGCAACCCCACGGTCAGGCGTTGTCGGCCTCTTCTTCGAAGACCCCATCTTCCTCGTCCAGGTCCCACTCCAGGGACTCGGGGTCGTATTCGACGGGTTCGCTGCTCCAGGAGGCCTGCGCCAGCTCCACGCCGGCGAGCTCCGCGACCAGGTCGGTGGGGTCGACGAGGTAGGCCAGGGCCTCCGACTCGTCTTCCCGCACGGCGGACTCGGCATGTCCGCGCTCCTCGTCCGGCATGAACTCGTCGGCCTTGATGTGGGCGAGGGCGGCGCCGATGAGGGCGTCGGAATCCGACACCTCCAGCACCAGATCCACCCGAAGCCGGACGTAACGTGATGTCTCAGAAGGGTTCATACGACGGAGAGTAAGCCCGCGACAGCCTCGACTTTCCCACGACCCGCCCCTTTCACTAGCATCTGCGCACACGGCCAATTCGCTGCTTCCGCAAGGGGGATCGCACCGTGTCCGCACCTCGACCGCTGCTCACCGCTCTCGGAGCGACCACCCTCCTCGCCGCCCTCTGGTTCGTCCCGTCGGCGAACGCCACCGCGCCGGACCCCCAGGCCTCCTCCGAAGCCCCCGCCGCCGCCAACACGGGCACCGTCACGGGCGTGGGCACGGGCGACGGCACCATCGCCCCGGAGCAACGCCCGGCGGCGATCACGGTCCTCTCCCTGGCCGACACGGGGAGCGTCGACACCACCCCCTACGTCCTGGGCGGCACCCTGTGCCTGGGCCTGGGCGCGGGCTTCGTGGCGTTCTCGGTACGCCGCTCACGCCACACCTGACCCAAAAGGCGAGGCCGCGCCCCGGGATCCCCCGGGGCGCGGCCTTCGTCGTCGTCGCGGTGCGGCTACGCCAGCGGGCCCGTCACCGGTTCCACCGCCGCCACCAGGCCGCCCGCGCGGACGAAGGCGTCGGCCGCCGCGAGGTCGGGGGCCAGGAAGCGGTCCGGGCCGGGGCCCTGGACGCCCGCCGCGCGGGCCGCCGCGAGGGCGGCCTGGCTGGCCGGGGCCGGGGTGAGGCCGTGGCGCAGCTCCAGGGCGCGGGTGGCCGCGTACAGCTCGATGGCGATGACGCGCGTGAGGTTGTCGACCGCGGTGCGCAGCTTGCGCGCCGCCGACCAGCCCATGGAGACGTGGTCCTCCTGCATGGCGGAGGACGGGATGGAGTCGGCCGAGGCCGGGACGGCGAGTCGCTTCATCTCGCTGACCAGGGCGGCCTGCGTGTACTGGGCGATCATCAGGCCGGAGTCGACGCCGGCGTCGTCCGCGAGGAACGGCGGCAGGCCGTGGCTGCGGTTCTTGTCGAGGAGGCGGTCGGTGCGGCGTTCGGCGATCGAGCCGAGATCCGCGGCCGCGATGGCCAGGAAGTCCAGGACGTAGGCCACGGGCGCGCCGTGGAAGTTGCCGTTGGACTCGACGCGGCCGTCGGGCAGGACGACCGGGTTGTCGACGGCGGAGGCCAGCTCGCGGGAGGCGACGAGGGCGGCGTGCGCGATGGTGTCGCGGCCGGCGCCGGCGACCTGGGGGGCGCAGCGCACGGAGTAGGCGTCCTGCACGCGCGGTGCGGACTCCTCCTGGAAGTGCCCGGTGAGCCCGGAGCCCTTCAGCACGGCGGCCATGTTGGCGGCGGCGGCGCCCTGGCCGGGGTGCGGGCGGATGGCGTGCAGCTCGGGGGCGAGGACCTTCTCGCTGCCGAGGAGCGCCTCCAGGGTGAGGGCGGCGGTGATGTCGGCGGAGGTGTAGAGGGTCCGCAGGTCGGCGAGGGCCATCACCAGCATGCCGAGCATGCCGTCGGTGCCGTTGAGGAGGGCGAGGCCCTCCTTCTCGCGGAGCTCGACGGGCTCGATGCCGTGCTCGGCGAGGAGTTCGCCGGCCGGGCGGACGACGCCGTCGGGGCCCTCGGCGTCGCCTTCGCCCATGAGCGCGAGGGCGCAGTGGGAGAGGGGCGCGAGGTCGCCGGAGCAGCCGAGGGAGCCGTACTCGTGGACGACGGGAGTGATGCCGGCGTTGAGCAGGTCGGCCATGGTCTGGGCGACCGAGGGCCGTACGCCGGTGTGCCCGGAGGCCACCGTCTTCAGGCGCAGGAACATCAGGGCGCGGACGACCTCGCGCTCGACGCGCGGGCCCATGCCGGCGGCGTGGGAGCGGACGATGTTGCGCTGGAGCTGCGCGCGCAGCTCGGGGCTGATGTGCCGGGAGGCGAGGGCGCCGAAGCCGGTCGAGACGCCGTAGACGGGCTCGGGCTTGGCGGCGAGCGCGTCGACGATCTCGCGGGCGCGGCCGAGGGCTTCGAGCGCCTCGCCGGACAGCTCGACCCGCGCGTTGCCTCGGGCGACGGCGATGACGTCCTCGGCGGTGGTCCCGGAGGTCCCCACCACGACAGTGTGCATATCCATATTCAGCACCCTACGGACTGAATCCCTTCATGTCACTAGCTGAGAATGTCACGATCGGGTCCGCCTGTTACCCCTTACGGATCAACCTTCCCGGCCGCACCCGCCCCGCCCGCGCCCCTACTGCCGCCCCCGGAACCGCCGCCGCTCGCCCGGCGCCTCCCGCGCCGCGGCGTCGGCCAGCCGCACCACCGCCGTGTCCCGTCCCGCGACCACCGGGCCCGCCGAACGGGCCGCCTTCGCCTTGTACTGGGCGGCGTCCGCGAGCCGGAACAGCCGCCGGGAGGACTTCACCGGGCCGATCGGGTCCCCCGTGGAGGCCACCCCGCAGGCCACCCCCTCCCCCAGCTCCAGCGCCGCGGCCCGTACGCACACCTCCTCGGTGACCCGTACCACCTCGTCCGCCGACGGGCCGACGCTGACCAGGCAGAACTCGTCGCCGCCCAGCCGGGCGACGAGGGCGCCCGGGAGCATGGCCCCGCACAGGCTCAGCACCGAGCCGAAACGTTCCAGCAGCCGGTCGCCCGTCGCGTGCCCGAGGGTGTCGTTGACCTTCTTGAGGCCGTTCAGGTCACAGACGACCAGACTGACCACCGCGTCCGTGCGCCGGTGCTCCTCCAGCGCCTCGTCGAGCCGCATGTCCACGGCCCGCCGGTTGGCCAGGCCGGTCAGCGGGTCGGTGAAGGCCAGGCGCCGGGCCTCCTCCAGGCGCTCGTTCTGCGCCAGCCCCGCCGCCACGACGGCCGCCAGGACGGTCGCGAACTCCGCGTCGGTGTCGTCGAACCGGGGCAGCCCCGCGTTCCGGGCGACGTACAGCTCCCCCCAGGCGCGCCCGCTGAGCACGATCGGCGCGACCACGCACGTCCCGCGCCCGCGCGCCCGCAGCGCCGCGCCCCGGCGCCCCGGCCGGCCGCCGTCGGCGGCGTCCACCCAGGCGTGCGGCCCGCCGCCACCGACCCAGCGCTCGTGCAGGAACTCGGTGATCTCGGGGAAGTCGTGCACGGGATAGGACTCGTCCTCGGGGAACTCCTCCTCCCCGGGCCGCAGCTCCCCCTCGTTCACCAGCACCCGCAGCCGGCCGCGCTCCCGCTCCCAGGCGGAGACGGCGGCGACGGACCCGTCCAGCGCGAGCCGGGCCCCCCGGGCGGCGGCCCGGACACTGTCCCGCGGGGCGCAGGCCGCCGCCATGGCCTGCGCGAGGCCCACGACGGCCCGAAGCCGTCCGTCAACTCCCATCACCCCAGATTAGGGAGTTTTATCCGATTAAGTGATGGATGCCACGAGTTTGTGCGGCACGGAAAGGGGTTCCACCCCTACTCCCCCGGCCACTCGGGCTTCCGCTTCTCGTTGAACGCCGCCACGCCCTCGGCCCGGTCACCCGAGAAGGCCACCGTCCGCCAGGCCGCGTCCTCGATCTCCAGCCCCGCCGCCAGGTCCATCCCGTGCCCCAGCCGCAGCGCCCGCTTGGCCGCCCGCAGCCCGACCGGGGAGTTCGCCGCCATCGCCGCCGCCAGCTCCAGGGCCCGCGCACGGTCCCCGCCGGCCGGGGCCACCTCGTCGACCAGCCCCAGGGACAGCGCCTCGGCCGCCTCCACCCGGCGGGCCGTGAAGATCAGCTCGGCGGCCCGGGCCGCCCCGACCCGGCGCGGCAGCAGCTGCGTACCGCCGCCGCCCGGGATCACGCCCACCGACACCTCCGGCAGCCCCACGACCGCCGTCTCGTCGGCCACGATCACGTCGCAGGCCAGCGCCAGCTCGAAGCCGCCGCCCAGCGCGAAGCCGTGCACCGCCGCGATCGTCGGCATGGGCAGCTCCAGCACGCCCCCGTACGCACCCCGGGTGGTCGGCCGCTGCCGCACCAGCTCGGCGTCCGACAGCGAGTTGCGCTCCTTGAGGTCCGCGCCCACGCAGAAGGCCCGCTCATGGGTGGAGGACAGGACCACGATCCGTACGCCGGGATCCGCGGCGAGCGCGTCGCACGCGGCGGAGACCGAGCGCGCCATCTCCGTCGAGACGGCGTTCATCGCCTTGGGCCGGTCCAGCACCAGCTCCGCGACCACCCCGCGGTCACCGTGCCGCCGGACCGCTACGAACTCCCCGAAACGGACTTCGTTCCCGCCCACGGCACACTCTCCCCGGAAAAGTTAACGAACGTTACCCGGGGATCTTAGGCGTCCGCCGCGTCAACGACCAGGGCTCCACGACACCCAGTCCGCGCACCGGCCGCTGCCACATCGGCTGGAGCGCGAAGCGGTACGAGCCGCCGCCCTCCTCGTTCTCGGCGTCCTTCTCGGACTTCGGCGCCGCGCCCGTACGGCTCAGCTCCTCGGCCATCGCGCCGTCCACCAGCACCGCGTCCTTCGGCGCTATCGAGGTCAGCCGGCTCGCCAGGTTCACCGTCGTCCCGAAGACGTCGCCCATCCGGGTCGTCACCGTCCCGAACGCTATGCCGACGCGCAGCTCCGGCATCTGGGGGTCCGCCTCCATCGTCTCGATCAGCCGCAGCGCGATCTCCGCCGCCGTCGCCGCGTCGTCGGCGGCGTACAGCACCTCGTCGCCGAGCGTCTTGATCAGCCGGCCGCCGTGCGCGGCGACCAGGTCCGCCGCCGTCGTCTCGAAGGCCTCGACCAGCTCGCCGAGCTCCTCCTCCTCCAGGCGCCGGGTCAGCCGGGTGAAGCCCACCAGGTCCGCAAAGCCCACCGCGAGCCGCCGGTCGACCATCTCCTCGTCGTCCGCGACCTGCACCACCCGGCCCGTGGCCGCAGCGAGCTGGCGGCGCCACACGTAGACGAGGAACTCCTCCAGCTCCGGCAGCAGCAGCTCGACCAGCGGGTAGGTGACCTCCGTACGGGTCATGCCGGGCTCCGGCGGCTCCGTCAGCCCCTCCAGGAAGGAGTCGATCTGCCATTCCGCCAGCCGGGCGGTGGTCTGCCCCGTGGAGCGCGCCACCTGCACCGCCATCGGCTCGCTGAGCAGCCCGGCCTCCACCAGTCCGGCGAGGCGCCGCAGCGCCAGCACGTCGGCCTCGGTCAGGGCCTTGGCCTGACCGATGTCCGCGAAGCCCATGGCCCGCCAGAAACGGGACGCCAGCTCCATCGAGACCCCGGCGCTGCGGGCCGCCTGGAAGGGGGTGTAGCGCCGCTCGGCGCCCAGGATGAGCTGCTCCAGCCGGATGGCGAGCGGATCGGCCGTGGGCTGCGCGGCGTGGTCGACCTCGTGGAACGGGGTGTGCTGGTCCCGTCCGATCGGGGTCCCGGGGTTGCCCGCGGAGCCGGAAGGGGACGCGCTGGACGTAGAGTCGCCGACGGTCAAGGGCCGCCTCCTGTCCATTCCGTGCGCAATCCGGGGAGCCCGATCGGGATCGCCTAAACCATACGGCAGGTGTGCCGTAGCTCACTCCCCCAGTTCCGGCGCCGGGGACGATCGAGCCACCCCCGGCCCGCCCGCGGTGGCCGGGGGAGACGGGGGCGCGGAGGCCCGGGGCGGAGCCCCCGCACCCGGGCCGCCCGGGAAGACCCCGCTAGCGGACGGCCCTCAGGTGGACCACGTCGCCCGCGCCCACCGCCACCCGTTCGTCCTCGGCCGTCCGGATCACCAGGCGCCCGTCGGTGTCCAGCGCCTCGGCCGTACCGGTGAGCACCCGGCCCCCCGGCAGGTCCGCCCGGACGTGCCGGCCGAGCGTGGCGCAGCCCGCCGCGTACGTCTCCTGGAGCCCGCTCTCGCCCGGGTCCCCGGCGGCGTCGCGCCAGCGCCCGTACCACTCCTCCAGCGACCGCAGCACGGCCTTCAGCAGCGGCTCGCGGTCCGTGACCGTCGCCTTCGCGAGGGCCAGGGAGCCCGCCTGCGGTACGGGGAGCTCGTCCTCGGTGAGGGTCACGTTGAGGCCGATGCCGATGACCACCCCGTCTGCCACCCGCTCGGCGAGGATGCCGCCGGTCTTGCGCTCCTCGCCGTCCACGGTCACCAGCAGGTCGTTGGGCCACTTGAGCAGGGTGTCCACGCCCGCCGCCCGCGACAGCCCGGTCGCCGTGGCCACCCCGGCGAGCAGGGTCAGCCACGCCCACCGCTCCTCGGGCACGCCCGCGCCCGGCTTGAGCAGCACGGAGAAGAACAGCCCGGACCGCGCGGGCGCGACCCAGCTGCGGTCGAGCCGCCCCCGACCGGCCGTCTGCTCCTCGGCGACCAGCACGGCCCCCTCGGCCAGCTCACCGGCCCGCGCGGCGAGATCGGTGTTGGTGGACCCGGTGGAGCCCACGACCTCAAGCGAGGTCCACAGGCCGTCCGGCGCGACGAGCGCCCGAGAGAGGGCGGAGGCGTTCAGGGGCGGGCGGTCCAGGCTCGTCCAGCGGCCCGGCGCGGCTCCGGATGAAGCATCTTGTGGAGTCATGCAACCCAATGTAGGTGTGTCAAACGCCGCACTGCCGAGCGCCATGCCCGCCGATACGCTACGCACCAGTAGCCAGCAGCAGTCAATCAATTGACCAGGCAGTTGACACCACACAGGGAGCCGCGACCCCGATGTCCCAACCCTCAGAGCCGATCGACATGCACACGACCGCGGGCAAGCTCGCGGACCTGCGGCGCCGAGTCGAGGAAGCCACACACGCCGGTTCCGAGCGCGCCGTCGAGAAGCAGCACGCCAAGGGCAAGCTGACGGCACGTGAGCGGGTGGCGTTGCTGCTGGACGAGGGGTCGTTCGTCGAGCTGGACGAGTTCGCCCGGCACCGGTCGACCAACTTCGGGCTGGAGAAGACCCGCCCCTACGGCGACGGCGTCGTCACCGGCTACGGCACGGTGGACGGCCGCCCGGTCGCCGTGTTCTCGCAGGACTTCACGGTCTTCGGCGGGGCCCTCGGCGAGGTCTACGGCCAGAAGATCATCAAGGTGATGGACTTCGCCCTGAAGACCGGCTGCCCGGTCGTCGGCATCAACGACTCCGGCGGCGCCCGCATCCAGGAGGGCGTCAGCGCGCTGGGGATGTACGGCGAGATCTTCCGCCGCAACGTCCACGCCTCGGGCGTGATCCCGCAGATCAGCCTGGTCGTCGGCCCCTGCGCCGGCGGCGCCGTGTACTCCCCGGCCATCACCGACTTCACGGTCATGGTCGACCAGACCTCGCACATGTTCATCACCGGCCCGGACGTCATCAAGACGGTCACCGGCGAGGACGTCGGCTTCGAGGAGCTGGGCGGCGCCCGCACCCACAACTCCACCTCGGGCGTGGCGCACCACATGGCGGGTGACGAGAAGGACGCCATCGAGTACGTGAAGTCGCTCCTCGCGTACCTGCCGTCGAACAACCTCTCCGAGCCCCCGGCCTTCCCGGAGGAGGCGGACACCGAGGTCTCCGAGGCCGACCTCGAACTCGACGTGCTGATCCCGGACAGTGCGAACCAGCCGTACGACATGCACACTGTGATTGAGCACGTGCTGGACGACGGGGAGTTCCTGGAGACGCAGTCCCTGTTCGCCCCGAACATCCTCACCGGCTTCGGCCGCGTCGAGGGGCACCCGGTGGGCGTGGTCGCCAACCAGCCGATGCAGTTCGCCGGCTGCCTGGACATCAACGCCTCGGAGAAGGCCGCCCGCTTCGTACGGACGTGCGACGCCTTCAACATCCCGGTGCTGACCTTCGTCGACGTGCCGGGCTTCCTCCCCGGCACCGACCAGGAGTACAACGGAATCATCCGGCGCGGGGCGAAGCTGATCTACGCCTACGCCGAGGCCACCGTCCCGCTCATCACCGTCATCACCCGCAAGGCCTTCGGCGGCGCCTACGACGTCATGGGCTCCAAGCACCTCGGCGCGGACCTGAACCTCGCCTGGCCGACGGCCCAGATCGCCGTCATGGGCGCGCAGGGCGCGGTGAACATCCTGCACCGGCGCACGATCGCGGAGGCCGCCCCGGAGGAGGTGGAGGAGACCCGGGCCCGGCTCATCACCGAGTACGAGGACACCCTGCTCAACCCGTACACGGCCGCCGAGCGCGGTTACATCGACGCGGTGACCATGCCGTCCGAGACCCGCGCCCACGTGGTGAAGGGGCTGCGGCAGCTGCGCACCAAGCGGGAGTCGCTGCCCCCGAAGAAGCACGGCAACATCCCCCTCTAGGTTCCCGAGGAGCTCACAGTGATGATCAAGGTCGTCAAGGGCAACCCGACCCCCGAGGAGCTGGCCGCCGCACTGGCGGTGGTCCACGCGCGCGCGGCGGCGCTGGCCTCCGCGCCGTCGGGCGCGCCCCGGGTCCCGGACGAGTGGTCGGCGCCGGGCCGGGTGGCCCGGCGGCACGTGATGCGGCCGGGGCCGCGCGCGTGGGGCCGTACGTACTGGCCGCACCAGGGCTGATCCCACGAGGCGGCCGATCCCGCGCGGCGGCCGATCCCGCGCGGCGCCGCGCGGAAAATGGCGCGAACGGACGGTGGCGCCTGAGTACGGGTACTCAGGCGCCACCGGCGTGCCGGGACGAGGATCGGAGCATGCTCTGGTCAGACCCGAAGGACGAGCCGCCGAAGGACATGCGCGACGCCCAGGCGATGCTGCGGCGGATGCTGGTGGTGCTGCTGCTGGCGACGCTGGTGGGGGTCTACGTGCTGGGCGTGGCCCCGTTCTAGCCTGGCTAGGCTGACCCCATGACCGTACGCACGCTCGTCCTCGCCTCCGCCTCCCCCGCCCGGCTGAACCTGCTGCGGCAGGCCGGTCTGGCCCCGCACGTGATCGTCAGCGGTTTCGACGAGGACACCCTGGACCACGACGAGCCGGCCGAGCTGGCGCTGGCCCTGGCCGAGGCCAAGGCGGGCGTGGTGGCGGAGCTGCCGGAGGCCGCCGGCGCGCTGGTGATCGGCTGCGACTCGGTGCTGGAACTGGACGGCGAGGCCCTGGGCAAGCCGGCGGACGCGGCGGAGGCCACGGCCCGCTGGAAGTCCATGCGCGGCCGGGCCGGCGTCCTGCGTACGGGCCACTGCGTGATCGACACGGCGACGGGGCGTCAGGTCTCGGCCACGGCCTCGACGACGGTCCGCTTCGGCGAGCCGACGGACGCGGAGGTGGCGGCGTACGTGGAGAGCGGCGAGCCGCTGCACGTGGCCGGGGCGTTCACCCTGGACGGGCTGTCGTCGGCGTTCATCGACGGGATCGACGGGGACCCGGGCAACGTCATCGGCCTGTCGATGCCACTGCTGCGCTCCCTGCTGGGCGAACTGGACGTGTCCATCACGGATTTGTGGGTCTGAGCCCCTCCCGGGCCCCGTCCCCGTCCCCGGCCTCCGCGTGGAGGGTCAGGGCCGCCATGATCAGGCAGAAGACCGCCATGACGGCCGCGAAGGCGCCCCAGCCGACGAGTGCGGCGGCGAGGGCGCCGAGCACCCCGTGGGTGACGGCGGCGGCCACGAGGACGGCCCGTGCGGCGCGCCCGGGTCGCCGGTCGCGCAGGGCGGCGACGGCGAGGAGCACGGCGTTCAGCAGGAGGAAGGCGCCCATGGCGATGCCCAGCCCGTACGTCGCCTTGGACATGACGTCCGGATCGCTGCCGGCGACCGACATCGACTGAGCGGCCGTCGCCCGGCCGAGCACCAGATGGACGACGACGAGCACCGCCGCCTCGACGACGAGCGCGAGCGCGCCCAGCCCCGCCACGAGTCTGCGCAGCACGCCGCCCCCATCCCTCCCACGCCACAAGCGTGTTCGACGCCTGGGAGGCTACTAACGAGTAAACCTGCGGACAAGAGGTCGCGGCGGGTCCGTTACGGGACGGGGTCCGTGACGGCTCTCACGCAAAGATTGCCTAGGCCGTTCGTAGGGACTCCACAAAGAATCGACGGGGGCGGCTGACCCGCCGAACAGAGACCTCCGACGCGCCACAGGGTTACTGTGCAGTTGGGGATCTCCCTGACCTGGGCCGACACAAGGGTTTTCGCACTCAAAGGGCACTCGCATCACGCTCTGTGTGGGCAAGCTCACCACCGGGGAAGGGTCGTAAGGCCGTGTCGGCAGTCCCTAAACTCAGCTTGTTTCAAGGAGGGAGCCATCGTGCGCAAGGTGCTCATCGCCAACCGTGGCGAAATCGCTGTCCGCGTTGCCCGGGCCTGCCGGGACGCCGGGATCGCGAGCGTAGCCGTCTACGCCGATCCGGACCGGGACGCTCTGCACGTCCGCGCGGCAGACGAAGCTTTCGCGTTGGGCGGTGACACCCCGGCGACCAGCTACCTCGACATCAGCAAGGTCCTGCAGGCCGCCGCCGACTCGGGTGCGGACGCCATCCACCCCGGATACGGCTTCCTGTCCGAGAACGCCGAGTTCGCCCAGGCCGTCCTCGACGCGGGCCTGACCTGGATCGGCCCGCCGCCGCAGGCCATCCGCGACCTCGGCGACAAGGTGGCCGCCCGCCACATCGCCCAGCGCGCCGGCGCGCCGCTCGTCGCGGGCACCCCCGACCCGGTCTCCGGGGCGGACGAGGTCGTCGCCTTCGCCGAGCAGCACGGGCTGCCCATCGCCATCAAGGCCGCCTTCGGCGGCGGCGGCCGCGGCCTGAAGGTCGCCCGCACGCTCGAAGAGGTCCCCGAGCTGTACGAGTCCGCCGTGCGCGAGGCCGTGGCCGCCTTCGGCCGCGGCGAGTGCTTCGTCGAGCGCTACCTCGACAAGCCGCGCCACGTCGAGACCCAGTGCCTGGCCGACTCCCACGGCAACGTGGTCGTCGTCTCCACGCGTGACTGCTCGCTCCAGCGCCGCCACCAGAAGCTCGTGGAGGAGGCCCCCGCGCCCTTCCTGTCCGAGGCGCAGAACGCCGAGCTGTACGCCGCGTCCAAGGCCATCCTCAAGGAGGCCGGCTACGTCGGCGCGGGCACCGTCGAGTTCCTGGTCGGCACCGACGGCACCATCTCCTTCCTGGAGGTCAACACCCGCCTCCAGGTCGAGCACCCGGTGACCGAGGAGGTCGCCGGCATCGACCTGGTCCGCGAGATGTTCCGCATCGCCGACGGCGAGGAGCTCGGCTACGGGGACCCGGTCCTGCGCGGCCACTCCTTCGAGTTCCGCATCAACGGTGAGGACCCGGGCCGCAACTTCCTGCCCGCCCCCGGCACCGTCACCAAGTTCGAGGCCCCGACCGGCCCGGGCGTCCGCCTGGACGCCGGCGTGGAGTCCGGCTCGGTCATCGGCCCCGCCTGGGACTCGCTGCTGGCCAAGCTGATCGTCACCGGCGCCACCCGCGAGCAGGCCCTCCAGCGTGCCGCGCGTGCCCTGGCGGAGTTCAACGTGGAGGGCATGGCCACGGCCATCCCGTTCCACCGCGCGGTCGTCGCCGACCCGGCCTTCGCCCCGGCCGACGGCAACCCGTTCACGGTCCACACCCGCTGGATCGAGACCGAGTTCGTCAACGAGATCCCGGCCTTCGCCGCCCCGGCCGCCGAGGACACCGAGGACGAGCCCGGCCGCGAGACGGTCGTCGTCGAGGTCGGCGGCAAGCGGCTGGAGGTCTCCCTCCCGTCCTCGCTGGGCATGACCCTGGCCCGCACGGCCGCCGCGGGCGGCGCCAAGCCGAAGCGCCGCGCGGCGAAGAAGTCCGGCCCGGCCGCCTCCGGCGACACGCTGGCGTCCCCGATGCAGGGCACGATCGTCAAGGTCGCCGTGGAGGAGGGCCAGCAGGTCAACGAGGGCGACCTGATCGTCGTCCTGGAGGCGATGAAGATGGAGCAGCCGCTGAACGCGCACCGCTCCGGCACGATCGTCGGCCTGACGGCGGAGGTCGGCGCGTCGCTGACGTCGGGCGCCACGATCTGCGAGATCAAGGACTGACACCCCGCACGTGACGAAGGCCCCCACCCGACTGACCGGGCGGGGGCCTTCGCGCTACCCCAGGGGCCCCGGCTGCCGCTGCGCGGGGCAGTTCCCCTACCCACCCTTCGCCCGTTCCTCCCCCAGCTACCGCTGGGGGGACCCCCAGGGGCTCCGCCCCGGACCCCGTTCCGGACGCTCCGCGCCCGGTGCGCTCAAACGCCGCGCGGGCTGGATGTGCGCAGCACATTCCAGCCCCGCCTGGGGGCACCTCCCAGCGGTAGCTGGGGGAGTTTGAGGCGCGGGGGTCTGGGGGCGGAGCCCCCAGGAGGCCCCGCCCCGCGACGGCGGCCCACCGCACCGCCGGCCGGTGTCCGACGGGCCGCCCTGGCGGGGACGGCCCGTCGGACACCGGCCGGGGGGAACGGCGGCAGGCTCCGCGGCGACCAGCGGCTAGCGCCGCCGCATGTCCGCGACGCGGGCCCGCTCCCCCGCCTGCTGCTCCAGCATCGACGCGGGCGCACTCCGCAGCTGCGCACCCGGCCCGCCCCTGCGCTGCACCGGCAGCGGAGCGTCCCGGCGCGGCCGGCGCCCGGGCATGCCGTCCCCGGGACCCCCGTGCCCGCCGGAGGCCGGCGCGGAGCCGGCGACCGTGATCTGCACGCCCTGGTCGGCCAGCGCCTGGAGCTCGGTGGCGGCCCGGTCGTCGTGCGGCGGGGGCTCGTCCGTCACGAGCCGGGTCATCACGTCCGTCGGCACCGTCTGGAACATCGTGTCGGTGCCCAGCTTGGTGTGGTCGGCGAGGACCACGACCTCCGCCGCCGCCTGCACCAGCGCCCGGTCCACGCTCGCGGAGAGCATGTTGGACGTGGACAGCCCGCGCTCGGCGGTCAGGCCGCTGCCGGACAGGAAGGCCCGCGAGACCCGCAGCCCCTGGAGGGACTGCTCGGCGCCGCTGCCGACGAGGGCGTAGTTCGACCCGCGCAGCGTGCCGCCGGTCATCACCACCTCCACCCGGTTGGCGTGCGCCAGCGCCTGGGCGACGAGCAGCGAGTTGGTGACGACGGTCAGTCCGGGCACCCGTGCGAGCCGGCGGGCCAGCTCCTGGGTCGTGGTGCCCGCGCCGACGACGACGGCCTCGCCTTCTTCGACGAGGCCGGCCGCGACGTCGGCGATGGCGGTCTTCTCCGCCGTCGCGAGATGGGACTTTTGCGGAAAGCCGGACTCCCGCGTGAAACCGCCCGGCAAGACCGCACCGCCGTGGCGGCGGTCGAGGAGTCCTTCGGCCTCCAGTGCCCGCACGTCCCGCCGTACGGTCACTTCGGAGGTCTGGACGACGCGGGCGAGCTCCCGGAGCGATACCGCTCCATTGGCCCGCACCATTTCGAGGATCAGTTGGCGACGTTCAGCAGCGAACACGAAACTGACAGTAACCCCAACGACCGTCTGGTTTCAGCTCCTTGCGCCGGAATACCGAAGTTGTCCATACGGTGGGGCGACAAGTGGTATACGCGTCCGAACGGACATCCCGCGTCCACCCGGACGCCACCGCCCGACCCGGAAAGCCGCCCCAACCCCCGTACGGGGAGGGGCGGTTGTTCCGTGGCGGCATGCGGCCCTACGCCTCTCCGGCGGCCTTGCGCGTGTGGAGCTGGCGGGCGACCTCGGCGATCGAACCCGACAGGGAGGGGTACACGGTGAACGCGTTTGCGATCTGCTCGACCGTCAGGTTGTTGTCGACGGCGATCGAGATCGGGTGGATCAGCTCGCTCGCGCGCGGCGAGACGACCACGCCGCCGACCACGATCCCGGTGCCCGGGCGGCAGAACAGCTTCACGAAGCCGTCCCGGATGCCCTGCATCTTGGCGCGCGGGTTGCGCAGCAGGGGCAGCTTCACGACACGGGCGTCGATCTTCCCGGCGTCCACATCGGCCTGGGTGTAACCGACAGTGGCGATCTCGGGGTCGGTGAAGACGTTAGAGGAGACCGTCTTCAGGTTCAGCGGGGCCACCGCGTCACCGAGGAAGTGGTACATCGCGATGCGGCCCTGCATGGCGGCGACGGAGGCCAGCGCGAAGACGCCCGTCACGTCACCGGCGGCATACACGCCCGGCGAGGAGGTCCGCGAGACCTTGTCGGTCCAGATGTGCCCGGACTCCTTCAGCCGGACCCCGGACTCCTCCAGGTTCATGTCCTTGGTGTTCGGGATCGCGCCGACCGCCATCAGGCAGTGGGTGCCGGTGATGACCCGGCCGTCGGAGAGGGTGACCTCGACCCGGTCGCCGACCCGCTTGGCGGACTCGGCGCGCGAGCGGCCGATGACGTTCATGCCGCGGCGGCGGAAGACGTCCTCCAGGACGGCGGCCGCGTCCGGGTCCTCGCCCGGCAGCACGCGGTCGCGGGAGGACACCAGCGTCACGCGGGAGCCGAGCGCCTGGTACGCGCCGGCGAACTCCGCACCGGTCACACCGGAGCCGACCACGATGAGCTCCTCGGGAAGCTCCTCCAGGTCGTAAACCTGGGTCCAGTTCAGGATCCGCTCCCCGTCGGGCATCGCGTCGGGGATCTCGCGGGGGGTGCCGCCGGTCGCGATCAGCACGGCGTCGGCGGTGAGGATCGTCTCGGTGCCGTCGGCCGCGGTGACGATCACGTCCCGGGTGCCGTCGATGCCCTGCGGCCCGCCGAGCTTGCCGCGGCCGCGCAGGACGCGGGCGCCGGCCCGGGTCACGGAGGCGGTGATGTCGTGCGACTGGGCGAGCGCGAGGCGCTTGACGCGCCGGTTCACCTTGCCGAGGTCGACGCCGACGACACGCGCGGCCTGCTCGATCGGCGGGGTGTCGTCCGCGACGACGATGCCGAGCTCCTCGTACGAGGAGTCGAAGGTGGTCATGACCTCGGCGGTCGCGATGAGGGTCTTGGAGGGCACGCAGTCGGTCAGCACCGACGCCCCGCCCAGACCGTCGCAGTCGACGACGGTCACCTCCGCGCCGAGCTGGGCCCCCACCAGGGCCGCCTCATACCCGCCGGGTCCGCCGCCGATGATCACGATCCGGGTCACGAAAACTCCGCCTCACGTCTGCCCGGCCGGCTGCCGCCCCGGCCGGCGATCCGGGGGGTCTCCCCGGGGGATGCATTCCACGCCCATTGTCCCGCACGCTTCAACGTGCTCCACTCCCGGTCCCGCTCACATGTCCCACTCCCGGTCGCGTCCTCCGTCCGCCATCCGGGCACGCGTGCCGGGGCGCCCCTCCCGTACCCTCGACCTCATGTCGCTCTACGCCGCGTACGCCGGCAACCTCGACCCGCGGCTGATGACGCGCCGCGCTCCGCATTCGCCGCTGCGCGGCACGGGCTGGATCAACGACTGGCGGCTGACCTTCGGCGGCGAGCAGATGGGCTGGGAGGGCGCCCTCGCCACCATCGTGGAAGCCCCCCGCCAGCAGGTCTTCGTCGCCCTGTACGACATCGCGCCGCTGGACGAGGACTCCATGGACCGCTGGGAGGGTGTCGGCCTGGACATCTACCGCCGCATGCGGATCCGGGTCCACACGCTGGACGGCGAGGAGGCCGCCTGGTGCTACGTCCTGAACGGCTACGAGGGCGGCCTCCCCTCGGCGCGCTACCTGGGCGAGATCGCCGACGCGGCGGAATCGGCCGGCGCCCCGCACGACTACGTGATGGAACTGCGCAAGCGCCCCTGCTGACCCCGGGGCGGAGCCCCAGGCTCCGTCCAGCCGGTCCCCACCCTCTCCGGCCCCCTCCTCCGGCCTCTCCGGGACGTTTCGGCGGAAACGACAAGGCAACGATCCGAACACCGTGAGCTGTGCCATCTACGCGCGTAGGCCAACAGCGGCTACGCTCATCCGCGTGAACGCATCTGTTACCGACCCCTTCGCCGCCGCCGACGCCGCCGCCGCCCGCCTCCGCGAGCTCACCGGCGTCGAATCCCACGATGTCGCCCTCGTCATGGGCTCCGGCTGGGCCCCCGCCGCAGAGGCGCTCGGCGCGCCCGAGGCCGAGTTCCCGGTCACCGAGCTGCCCGGCTTCCCGCCCCCCGCCGTCGAGGGCCACGGCGGCAAGATCCGCTCGTACAAGATCGGCGACAAGCGTGCGCTGCTCTTCCTCGGCCGGACCCACTTCTACGAGGGCCGCGGCGTCGCCGCCGTCGCCCACGGCGTCCGTACCGCCGTCGCCGCCGGCTGCAAGACCGTCGTCCTGACCAACGGCTGCGGCGGCCTGCGCGAGGGCATGAAGCCCGGCCAGCCCGTCCTGATCAGCGACCACCTCAACCTCACCGCGACCTCGCCGATCGTCGGCGCGAACTTCGTGGACCTCACCGACCTGTACTCGCCGCGCCTGCGCGCGATGTGCAAGGAGATCGACGAGACCCTCGAAGAGGGCGTCTACGTCCAGTTCCCCGGCCCGCACTACGAGACCCCGGCCGAGATCAACATGATCCGCGTCATGGGCGCCGACCTGGTCGGCATGTCCACCGTGCTGGAGGCCATCGCCGCCCGTGAGGCCGGCGCCGAGGTCCTGGGCATCTCCCTGGTCACCAACCTGGCCGCGGGCCTGTCCGGCGAGCCGCTCAACCACGAAGAGGTCCTCCAGGCCGGCCGCGACTCCGCCGCCCGCATGGGCACCCTGCTGACGCAGGTCCTCGCCCGCATCTGATCGACGACTCGACGACTCGACGACTCGACGACCGACGACGTACGAGAGGTAAGGCGGAACTAGTGGAACAGGCACAGGACGACCTGCTCACCCGGGCCCGGGCCTGGCTGGCGGAGGACCCCGACGAGGAGACGGCGGCCGAGCTGCGCGGGCTCATCGAGGCGGGCGACACCGCCGAGCTCGCGGACCGCTTCTCCGGCACGCTCCAGTTCGGCACCGCCGGACTGCGCGGCGAGATCGGCGCGGGCCCGATGCGGATGAACCGCTCCGTGGTCATCCGCGCGGCGGCGGGCCTGGCGGCCTACCTGAAGGCCCAGGGCCACGAGGGCGGCCTGGTGGTCGTCGGCTACGACGCCCGCTACAAGTCCGCGGACTTCGCCCGTGACACGGCGGCCGTCATGACGGGCGCCGGCCTGCGCGCGGCCGTGCTCCCCCGCCCCCTGCCCACGCCGGTCCTCGCGTACGCGATAAGGCACCTGGGAGCCGTCGCCGGCGTCGAGGTGACCGCGAGCCACAACCCGCCCCGGGACAACGGCTACAAGGTCTACCTCGGCGACGGCTCGCAGATCGTCTCCCCGGCGGACGCGCAGATCGCGGCGGAGATCGACGCG
This sequence comes from Streptomyces sp. NPDC000075, assembly GCF_040301925.1. Classification (NCBI taxonomy): domain Bacteria; kingdom Bacillati; phylum Actinomycetota; class Actinomycetes; order Kitasatosporales; family Streptomycetaceae; genus Streptomyces; species Streptomyces sp. NPDC000075. The sequence goes on along the minus strand of NZ_JBEPFL010000005.1, from coordinate 79,535 downwards.
ATCACCACCCTCGCGTCCGTCCCCCGCCCCTCGGACGGCTGGCTGCAGCTCGACGAGGAGGTCCTGGAGGCCTACCTGGCGCGCACGGACGCCGTCCTGACCCCCGGGTCCCCGCGCGGCGTGCGGACCGTCTACACGGCCATGCACGGCGTCGGCAAGGACGTCGTCATGGCGGCCTTCGCCCGGCACGGCTTCCCCACCCCGGTGCTCGTCGCCGAGCAGGCGGAGCCGGACCCGGCCTTCCCGACGGTCGCCTTCCCCAACCCGGAGGAGCCCGGCGCGATGGACCTGGCCTTCGCGAAGGCCGCCGAGGTCCACCCCGACATCGTGATCGCCAACGACCCGGACGCGGACCGCTGCGCGGTCGCCGTCCCCGACGACGGCGGCTGGCGCATGCTGCGCGGCGACGAGGTCGGCGCGCTCCTGGCGGCCCACCTGGTCCACAAGGGCGCGCAGGGCGTCTTCGCCGAGTCGATCGTCTCCTCGTCCCTCCTGGGCCGCATCGCCGAGGCGGTGAACCTGGGCTACGAGGAGACCCTCACGGGCTTCAAGTGGATCTCCCGCGTGGAGGGCCTGCGCTACGGCTACGAGGAGGCCCTCGGCTACTGCGTGGACCCGGAGGGCGTCCGCGACAAGGACGGCATCACCGCCGCCCTCCTGGTCGCCGAGCTGGCCTCGGTGCTCAAGGAGCAGGGCCGGACCCTGACCGACCTGCTGGACGACCTGGCGATGGCCCACGGCCTGCACCACACCGACCAGCTCTCGGTCCGCGTCGAGGACCTGTCGATCATCGCGAACGCGATGGCGCGGCTGCGCGCGGAACCCCCGACGGCCCTGGCGGGCCTGCGGGTGGTCTCGGCGGAGGACCTGTCCCGGGGCACGGCCACCCTCCCGCCCACGGACGGCCTGCGCTACTACCTGGAGGGCGACTACAAGGCCCGGGTGATCTGCCGCCCGTCGGGCACGGAGCCCAAGCTGAAGTGCTACCTGGAGGTCGTCGTCCCGGTGGCGGAAGCCTCGGACCTCACCTCGGCCCGCGTCCGGGGCCAGGAGATCCTGGACACGGTGAAGAAGGACCTCGCGGCGGCCATGGGCCTGTAAGCCCGTAACCCCCGGCCCCGCGCCCGACGGCCCCCTCGGCCCCACCGAAGGGGCCGTCGTCGTCCCGGCGAGCGGGCCGGGGCCGGGGAGGGTCGGGACTTCGGCCGGGCGGTCTCAGAGCAGCCTTGGGGGTTTCCCGTCAGTCTCATCGTCCTTCCGCGTCGGGACGGTCAGTCAAGGGCGCTCCTTCGTCGCGTCGCTTCGCGATGTCGCTGCGCTCCACCCTTGACAGCCCGCCCCGCCACGAAAAGCCGAAGACTGCCGGGAACCCCCCAAAGGAACAGGACGGACGCAGGTCATGCAATCGGCGGGATCAGCGACCCGTCGGGGTCGTCGGGACACGGCAGACCACCCATCCGGCCCCGTCAACCGGTAAGCCATGCCACCCCACGCATCAGATCGCTACGCGCTCCTCCCGTCTCAGCGTCCACCGCCCGCCTGGGGCCGCTACCCGCACGAAATGACGATCAGGGAGTCATCCGGGACCGGGGGCGCGTCAGATCGCTACGCGCTCCTCTTTCGTCGGCGCCCGCCGTCCGTCCTGGGCTGATACCTGCACCAAAAGACGAACCGGATGGCGTCCGGAGGCCGTCTACCCGGATCGCCGGGCGGATGAGGTGCACGTTCGGGACGCGGTCCGCAGTGGTGCTCACGCCCAGAAGGCGTCGGTGACGGTGATCTGGGGGTCTGCGTGCCTGCGGATGAAGGTGAAGACGAGCCACCCGCGTCCGCCCGCGAGGTCGGCGATGTGGGGTCCACCCGGGCTGGTGGAGGCCAGAGGGCGGACCGTGATCCAGTGCGGCAGGTTGCTGTCGGCATCGATGCCGCGGAAGTAGGGATCTGCGGCGGTGATCAATTCGGCTCTGGCGGACAGAATGAGCTCCCTGCCGTCGGCAGGCATGTCGTCGAACTCCTGGCGGGCTTCACGTGTCCAGTCCATCTGCCAGGGCGGAGCCGGAGGGTCATCCGTCACTGACCGGGCTCCAAGGCGGCTGCGGCCCGCCGCAGACGGCTGTACTCGCCCAGGAGCCGGGCGGATTCATCCGGGTCCTCGGACTTCGAGGCGCGCACCTCGAGGTCGCGAAGGTGCTCCTCCAGAGCGGGGTCCCGGGCAATGGCGTACTGAGTCCACCACAGTCGCATGAAGGCCGGCACCGGGGTGAGGTTGAAGGCGTCCCCGATCGCGCGCCTCCAGTGAGCCTCGAAATCCGGCAGGAGGTGGGGGGCATGGTCCTGGATGGCCAGGCGTAGCGCCTGAGGGGTGCGTTCGGGCATCGGCGGGATGCGACGGGGCCGGCCGTCGCCGGGACCATCGACGTGTACGGGCTGCGCTGTCATGACGTGGGGGCTCCCGATGTGCGCCCGGAGCGGCTCAGGCCGCGTCCTGGTCGGCTGACGCGGCGTCCGCCAGTTGCAGGTAGTGCTCGAACCATTCGGCAGGCACCAGGTAGGCGAGAGTCTTGCCCTTACGCGTGATCGCCGCCGGCTCCAGCGCGATCCTCGTTCGGTCAAGGATCTCGCCCATCTGCTTGCGAAGGTCGATCGTCGTGTAGGTCCGCGTCTCCATGCTCCACACGCTACCCCAACTATCATAGTTGCGAGAGTTGAATCACCCGGACGAGCAGGAGCAACCCCAGACGGCCGCCGGACGCTGAGAAATGAGAAGCGCGTAGCGATCTGATGCGTGGGGTGGCGCCGATTGCCACGGAGGGGCCCGGATGCCCGGTCTGCCGTGTCCCGGCCTCCCCGGGGGATCGCTGATCCCGCCGAGTGCACCACCATGACCCGTGCCGTCCTTTTGGGGGTTTCCCGGCAGTCTTCGGCTTTTCGTGGCGGGACGGGCTGTCAAGGGTGGCCGAAGGCCATCGCGAAGCGACGCGACGAAGGAGCGCCCTTGACAGGGCGGCCCGACGCGGAAGGACGATGAGACTGACGGGAAACCCCCAAGGCGTCTCTGAGAACGGCCGGCTCAGGTGCCGCCCTTCCCGGCCCCGGCCGGCAGGTCCGTCCCCGCCCGGCGGGACGCAGGTCCCCATCCACCGCCCCGCACCCAGGGAGGCGGGTGGGCAACCACCGCCCCGCCCCGGGCCCGCGCCGCGAGACTCCGTACCGCTACCCCCGCCTCAGGACCCCGACGCCCCCGGCGACGGGGTCGGCGAGCCGCTCGGTCTGACCAGTTCGCCCAGGGTCGGGGCCGATTCCGGGCGGTTGCGGACCGCCTCCGTGCACTCCCACGCCCGCGGCGGGTCCGCGTCCGGGCCGCCCAGGACCACCGGGCCCGGGCCCGCCGAGACGGCGTCGCTCGCGGACAGGGTGCACACGATCTGGGCCAGGGCCACCGGCGGCAGGTCCTCGGCCTTGCGGCTCAGCCGGACCGTGCCCGCCGGGTCGCCGGGCCGGGCCGGGGCGGCCGTGAGGCCGTCCGGGACGCCGGTCGTGAAGCCGCCCTCCCGTTCCTGCTCGGACGGGGTCCGCTCCAGCTCCTCCAGCAGGGCCTGGGCGACCAGCGTGACGGGCTCGCGCCCGGTCCGCTTCTCCGGCACCGGGACGACCCGTTCCACCGCGACCAGCTGCGATCCGCAGACCAGCTCGATCTTGGCCCGGAACCCCTGTACCCCGCTCTGCCCGGGCGGCAGGTCCGGGGTGTCGCAGGAGACCCGCGACGGGGCCGGGCCCACGTCGACCGGAACGGTCGTGGCCCGGATCCCGCACCCGGACAGGACCAGGGAGAGGACCCCGGCCGCCCACAGCGCCCTACGCGTCCGTGCCGCCACCGGCGATCACCTTCCCCACGTCCACCGGAAGCCGCAGCGTGAACACGGCACCGCCCTCCGGGCCGTTCGCGGCCGTGATGTCGCCCCCGTGGATGTGCGCGTTCTCCATGGCGATCGACAGGCCCAGCCCGCTGCCGTCCGACTTCGGCCGGGAGGCGCTCGCCTTGTAGAAGCGGTCGAAGACGTGCGGCAGCACCTCCTCCGGGATGCCGGGGCCGTTGTCCTTGACCGCGACGACCAGCCACTCCCCCTCGACCCGCACCGAGACCCGTACCGGCGATCCGCCGTGCTTGAGCGCGTTGCCGATCAGGTTGGCCAGGATCACGTCCAGCCGGCGCGGGTCGAGCCGCGCCACGATCCCGCGTCCGGCGTCGACCTCGACGGCGTCCAGCCAGGCCCGGGCGTCGATGCACGCCGTGACCTGGTCGGCGACGTTCACGTCGTCCAGCACCAGCCGCGCCGTCCCCGCGTCGAAGCGGGTGACCTCCATCAGGTTCTCCACCAGGTCGTTCAGCCGCCGGGTCTCGCTGACCACCAGGCCCACGGCGGGGGCGATCATCGGATCGAGGTCGTCGACCTCCTCCTCCAGCACCTCGGCGACCGCCGTCAACGCCGTCAGCGGCGTGCGCAGTTCGTGGCTCATGTCGGCGACGAACCGCCGGCTGGCCTCCTCCCGCGCGCTCATGTCGGCGACCTTCTTCTCCAGCGCCTCCGCCGTCCGGTTGAACGTCCGCGAGAGGTCCGCCAGTTCGTCGGTCCCCGACACGTCGAGCCGGTGGTCCAGCTCGCCCTCGCCGAGCCGCCGGGCCGCCTCGCCGAGCCGCTGTACGGGCTTGAGGACGGTCCGCGCCGCCGCCTGCGCGAGCAGCGCGGACCCGAGCAGGGCCAGCCCCGTCGCGATGGTCAGCGACCAGCCGAGCGCGTTGAGGTCGTCCCGTTCGGTGGCGAGGGACTTGTACATGTAGCCGGTGGGCCCGCCGCCCACGATCCGCGTGCCGCCGACCAGGTAGGGGTTGCCGTTCGGCTTCGTCCGCTGCCAGTACATGTGGTACTCGGCGTCGTTCGCGGTCGTGGACTTCTGCCGGTCGTTCACGGCGTGCTGGAGGGACTTCGGTACGTCGTCCAGCCCGAACGAGGTCGCCCCGGCCGTGCCGAACACCAGCCGCCTGTCCTTGCGTTCGTGGACGAGTAGCACGCTGTACCCGGGGCTGCTGCCCGCCATCAGCTCGGCGGTGCGCTGCAGTTCCTCGGGGGTGGGGTCGGCGGGCAGGGCCGCGGCCCGGTTCTGCATCTCCTGGCGGAAGTCGCCGAGGGCGGCGTCCTGGGTGCGCGTGAGCACCGCCTCGCGGTTGAGCCAGTAGGCGATGCCGGAGGCGGAGACGGCGGCCACGAGGGCGACCAGGGCGAACACCACGAGCAGCCGCAGTCGCAGGCTGGTCCAGCGCCGGCCCGCGAACAGGGCCTTGGTCACTGCGGTGAGTCCAGCCGGTAGCCGACACCCCGGACGGTACGGATCAGCGTGGGCGAGGAGGGCACTTCCTCGACCTTGGCGCGCAGCCGCTGTACGCACGCGTCGACGAGGCGGGAGTCGCCGAGGTAGTCGTGCTCCCACACCAGCCGCAGCAGCTGCTGGCGGGACAGGGCCTGGCCGGGCCGGCGGCTGAGTTCCAGCAGCAGCCGCAGCTCGGTGGGCGTCAGCTGGAGGTCCTCGCCGTTCTTCGTGACGGTCATGGCGGCCCGGTCGATGACGAGCGACCCGAAGACGGCGGAGTCGCTGGCCTCGCGTTCGCCGCGGCGCAGCACGGCGCGGATGCGGGCGTCGAGCACCCGCCCCTGGACGGGCTTGACCACGTAGTCGTCGGCTCCGGACTCCAGGCCGACGACGACATCGATGTCGTCACTGCGCGCGGTGAGCAGGATGATCGGCAGCTGGTCGGTGCGGCGGATCCTCCGGCACACCTCGAAACCGTCGATCCCGGGCAGCATGACGTCGAGCACGATCAGGTCCGGCCGCTGCTCGCGCAGCAGTTTCAGGCCGTCCTCACCCGTCGCCGCGGTGGCCACACGGTGGCCCTGGCGGGTCAGGGAGAGTTCGAGGGCCGTGCGGATGGCGTCGTCGTCCTCGATCAGCAACAGGAAAGGCACGGGCTCATTCTGTCCCATCGGCCGTCGGGACTTCGACCGTCGCGCGCGACGGATCCGGCGGGGGTCGCGGCGGGGGCCCGGCCGCGGGGCTCCGGAGGGCTGCCGGAGACGGCTGTGACAGTGCTGTGACAGTCGACGGACACGCCGGTTAAGTCCGCCGGGCAGTCTTTTGTCATCGAAGCACGGACCGAAGCAGACTCCACGACGGGGGGCGCGAGATGAACACGCTGCACAGCACCACCACCAGCGCGGTTGTCACGCGGCTGCACGACGCGAACCGCCGGGCGGGTGTCCGTACGGTGCCGGGCTCCCGGCGACAGGCTCGCGTCGTAGCCATTGACGCGAACCAGTACCAGGCGGTTCCCGCCCAGCGGACCCCGTCCTCCCCGTCCTCCTCCTCGGAGGCGGAGTTCACGGCGTACGTGCAGGAGCGGCGCGCGGCGCTGTACGCGACGGCCTTCCACCTCACCGGCGACCGCCACGAGGCCGAGGACCTGCTGCAGAGCGCCCTGTTCTCCACGTACCGCGCCTGGGACCGGATCAGCGACAAGGCGGCGGTGGGCGGCTACCTGCGCCGGACGATGACGAACCTGCACATCAGCGCGTGGCGTCGGCGCAAGCTGAACGAGTACCCGACGGAGGAGCTGCCGGAGACGGCCTCCGACACGGACGCGATGCGCGGTACGGAGCTGCGTGCCGTGCTCTGGCAGGCGCTGTCGCGGATCCCGGAGCCGCAGCGCACGATGCTGGTGCTGCGCTACTACGAGGGCCGCACGGACCCGGAGATCGCGGAGATCCTGGGCATCAGCGTGGGCACCGTGAAGTCGAGCATCTGGCGCTCGCTGCGCCGGCTGCGCGAGGACGAGGCGCTGAGCTTCGGGCAGGACGAGGCGGAGTCCTTCGGGGAGCTCGTCGCGTAACGGCACAGACCACAGACCACCGGCCAGGGGGTCCGTCCTACGGGGGTGGGACGGAGGCCATGGGGGGATGGGAGCGGGATCAGGCGGTCGGGGGTCCGCTTGGTCCCGCTTCCTCTTTGGCGCCCGGGACGCTCACGCGGCCCGGGCGCCTCTTCGTGCGTGCTTCCTGCGTGCTTCGTGCGTACGGCTACGCGACGGCGGCGGTGGCCGAGCGGTGGCGGCCGGCGGCCGCCGCGGCGAGGCGGCCCAGGGCCTCGTCCCGGCCGCAGGCGTGGGCGCCGAGGGCGACGTGCCGGGCGACGATGCCGCGTTCGGCCCGCATCAGGCGCAGGCCCCGGCGCAGCAGGAAGGGCAGGGACTTGCGGCCCTCGCGCAGGTCGCGGGCGAGCCTGCGGCGGAAGGTGGTGGAGGGGCGGCCGCGCAGGCAGATGGCGTCGGCGAGGAGGCCGAGTTCCTGGCAGCGGGCGGCGATGTCGGCGGCGAAGATGCCTTCCGCGATGAACAGCGGGGTGCGGGAGATGTCGAGGGTCTCCGTGCCGGTGCGGGAGCTGGTCGCGATGTCGTAGACGGGGACCTCGGTGCGGCCGGTGGCGCAGAGTGCGGCGACGGCGGCCACGGCGACGTCGGCGTCCCAGGAGAGCGGGGAGTCCCAGTCGATGTCGGAGCTGCCTTCGACCAGGGGCAGGGTCGGGTCCGACTGCTCCTTGTAGAAGTCGTCCAGGCGCAGTACGGGCAGGCCCGAGCGGGCCGCCAGCGAGGACTTGCCGGAACCCGAGGGACCGGTCAGGAGTACGACGCGCGTGGGAAGGGGGGATGAACAGCTCACGGGATACCAGTGTGAGGCATGACCCGGCGTATCAACACACCGCCGACAGGCCCTGCGACCGGTCTCACACGCCGGGTTGGAATCCCGGAACCCTCCTCGACTACGCTGTGTGCGCACGCGACTACGACCACAGGCGGGAACCATGGCACGTCACGCAGCCTCCGACCCCTCTTCCAAGCGGCTCCGCTCGGCCGGACTGACCCTCTCCATGGCCGGGGCGGCCCTGGCCATGGCGGCCGGAGGGGCGCAGGCCGGGGAGCTGGACCCGGCGGCGGCCGTCGCCGGGGTCGTCGACCCGATCTCCAACCTGAAGGTGAACCCCCTCGCCCACACCGGGGTGGACCCGCTGGACAACGGGGTCGGTACGAAGGTGGCCGACTTCCCGGCGGTGGGGACCTCGATGGTGACGGGGGTGCTGACGCAGGGGCCGTCGGTCAAGGAGATCCCCCAGGCGGCCGTCTCCTCGCTGCTGGGGCCGGTGCTTCCGAAGTCCTGACCGCGTCAGGGCGCGCGAAGGCCCCGGCAGCTCGGGGGAGGTTGCTGCCGGGGCCGGTTCACGTGCGGGCGGGCTCTAGTAGGAGGAGCCGCCCGAGCCGAGCGATCCGGTCGGGTGCCAGACCGTCTTGGTCTCCAGGAACGCCGTCATGCGCGAGGTGCCCGGGTCGGCGGCCCAGTCGTCCACAGGCTGTGGAGGCAGGACGCGCTTGAGGTTGTCCGCCGCGGCGATCTCCAGCTCCTTGGCGAGGGCCGTGCCGGCGCCCGCGAGGTCGATCGCGTTGACGTCCTGGTGGGCCGCGAGGTGCGGGCCCATCTCGGCGGCCTTGCCGGAGAGGATGTTGACGACGCCGCCCGGCAGGTCGGAGGTGGCCAGCACCTCGCCCAGGGACAGGGCGGGCAGCGGGGACTTCTCGCTGGCGATGACGACGGCGGTGTTGCCGGTCGCGATCACCGGGGCGATCACCGAGACCAGGCCCAGGAAGGACGAGTCCTGCGGGGCCACGACCGTGACGACGCCGGTCGGCTCCGGGGTGGAGAGGTTGAAGAACGGGCCCGCGACGGGGTTGGCCCCGCCCACGACCTGGCCGATCTTGTCGGTCCAGCCCGCGTACCAGACCCAGCGGTCGATGGCCGCGTCGACGACGGCGGCGGCCTTCGACTTGGACAGGCCCTCGGCCTCGCCGACCTCGCGGACGAACTGGTCGCGGCGGCCCTCCAGCATCTCGGCGATGCGGTAGAGGATCTGGCCGCGGTTGTACGCGGTCGCGCCCGCCCAGCCGCCGAAGGCCTTGCGCGCGGCGACGACCGCGTCACGGGCGTCCTTGCGGGAGGACAGCGGGGCGTTGGCCAGCCAGTTGCCCTTGGAGTCGCTCACCTCGTACACCCGGCCGCTCTCGGAGCGGGGGAACTTGCCCCCGACGTACAGCTTGTAGGTCTTGAAGACGTTCAGACGGGTCGACTCAGACATCGAGGTAGCCCTCCAGGCCGTGGCGGCCGCCCTCGCGGCCGAAGCCCGACTCCTTGTAGCCGCCGAAGGGCGAGGTCGGGTCGAACTTGTTGAAGGTGTTGGCCCAGACGACGCCCGCGCGGAGCTTGTTCGCGACCGCGAGGATGCGGGAGCCCTTCTCCGTCCAGATGCCGGCGGACAGCCCGTACTGGCTGTTGTTGGCCTTGGCGACGGCCTCGTCCGGGGTGCGGAACGTCAGCACGGACAGGACCGGGCCGAAGATCTCGTCGCGGGCGACGGTGTGCGCCTGCGTGACGTTCGTGAAGAGCGTCGGGGCGAACCAGTAGCCGGAGGAGGGCAGCTCGCAGGCCGGGGACCAGCGCTCGGCGCCCTCGGCCTCGCCGGTGTCGGCGAGGGCGGTGATCCGGGCGAGCTGCTCGGCGGAGTTGATCGCACCGATGTCGGTGTTCTTGTCGAGCGGGTCGCCCAGGCGCAGGGTGCTCAGGCGGCGCTTGAGGGAGTCGAGGAGCTCGTCGTGGATGGACTCCTGGACCAGGAGGCGGGAGCCCGCGCAGCAGACCTGGCCCTGGTTGAAGAAGATCCCGTTGACGATGCCCTCGACGGCCTGGTCGATGGGGGCGTCGTCGAAGACGATGTTGGCGCCCTTGCCGCCCAGCTCCAGGGTGACCTTCTTGTCGGTGCCGGCGATCTGGCGGGCGATGGCCTTGCCGACCGCGGTGGAGCCGGTGAAGGCGACCTTGTTGACGTCGGGGTGGGCGACGAGTTCGGCGCCCGCGTCCCCGTAGCCGGGGATGATGTTGACGACGCCCTTGGGGAGGCCGGCCTGGCGGCAGATGTCCGCGAAGAACAGCGCCGAGAGGGGGGTGGTCTCCGCCGGCTTGAGGACGACGGTGTTGCCGGTGGCGAGCGCCGGGGCGATCTTCCACGCGAGCATCAGCAGCGGGAAGTTCCACGGGATGACCTGGCCGGCCACGCCGAGCGGGCGCGGGTTCGCGCCGTAGCCCGCGTGGTCGAGCTTGTCGGCCCAGCCCGCGTAGTAGAAGAAGTGGGCGGCGACCAGGGGGAGGTCCGCGTCGCGGGTCTCCTTGATCGGCTTGCCGTTGTCCAGGGTCTCCAGGACGGCGAGCTCGCGGCTGCGCTCCTGGATGATCCGGGCGATGCGGAAGAGGTACTTGGCGCGCTCGGAGCCGGGCAGCGCGGACCACTTCTCGAAGGCGCGGCGGGCGGCCTTGACGGCGCGGTCGACGTCGGCGGCACCGGCCTGGGCGACCTCCGACAGGACCTCCTCGCTGGAGGGGCTGACGGTCTTGAAGACCTTGCCGTCGGCGGCGTCGGTGAACTCGCCGTCGATGAAGAGCCCGTAGGAGGGGGCGATGTCGACGACCGAGCGGGACTCGGGAGCCGGTGCGTACTCGAAGAGGGATGCCATGGTGATCAGTCCACCGTCACGTAGTCGGGTCCGGAGTAACGCCCGGTGCTCAGCTTCTGGCGCTGCATGAGCAGGTCGTTCAGCAGGCTGGAGGCGCCGAAGCGGAACCACTCGTTGGTCAGCCAGTCCTCGCCCGCGGTCTCGTTGACCAGGACCAGGAACTTGATGGCGTCCTTGGTGGTCCGGATGCCGCCGGCCGGCTTCACGCCGATCTGGATTCCAGTCTGCGCCTTGAAGTCGCGGACGGCTTCGAGCATGAGCAGGGTGTTGGCGGGGGTGGCGTTGACGCCGACCTTGCCGGTGGAGGTCTTGATGAAGTCGGCGCCCGCGAGCATGCCGATCCAGGAGGCGCGGCGGATGTTGTCGTACGTCGACAGCTCGCCGGTCTCGAAGATGACCTTGAGGCGGGCGGCGGTGCCGTCCTCGCGGACGCACGCCTCCTTCACGGCCTTGATCAGCTCGTAGGTCTCCAGGTAGCGGCCGGCGAGGAAGGCGCCACGGTCGATGACCATGTCGATCTCGTCGGCGCCGGCGGCGACCGCGTCACGGGTGTCGGCCAGCTTGACCGGCAGGGCGGCGCGGCCCGCCGGGAAGGCGGTGGCGACGGAGGCGACCTTGACGTCGGCGCCGTTCAGGGCCGCCTTGGCGGTGGCCACCATGTCGGGGTAGACGCAGACCGCGGCGGTCATGGGCGTCGTACGGTCGAGGGGGTCGGGGTTGACGGCCTTGGCGGCGAGCGACCGGACCTTGCCCGGGGTGTCCGCACCCTCGAGCGTCGTCAGGTCGATCATCGAGATGGCCAGGTCGATGGCGTACGCCTTGGCCGTCGTCTTGATCGAGCGGGTGCCGAGGGAGGCCGCGCGGGCCTCCAGTCCGACTGCGTCGACGCCGGGCAGCCCGTGCAGGAAGCGGCGCAGCGCGCTGTCGGACGTCGTCACGTCAGCGAATGCGGTGAGGGTGGTGGGCATGGTCACCAGATGAGCATATCTACGCGCGTAGCGACCTGTCACCCCCCTCGTGCACATCTGGGCGTGACATCCACCATCGGTGCACCCGGCCCCCGCGCACCGGTGGCCGCCGGGCGGGCATGCGGCACAATCGGCGGCATGAGCACACCCTCCCCCCATGAGCCGGCGTACGCCGATCGCGTCTACCGCTCCCCCATGGCCGTCGTCACCGGGGTGCTGATCCTGGCGATGATCGTGTGGCTGTGCGGGGACGCCGTCGTGCGCGGCGTGGGCGGCGGCCGGTGGATCGGGCTCGCCGCCGCGCTGTGCGCCGTACCGCTGACCGTGGCGTTCACCATCCGGCCGGCCGTCTTCGCGAACGAGGACCGGATGCGGGTGCGCAACCCCTTCCGGATCATCGAGCTGCCCTGGGGGATCGTCGACGCGGTGCGCGCCGGGTACTCGGCGGAGGTGCTGGCGGACGGGGCGAAGTACCAGCTCTGGTCGGTGCCGGTGTCGCTGCGCGAGCGCAAGAAGGCGAACCGCTCGGCCGGCCGGCGCGAGGCGCCGGGCGGCCAGGGTGCGGGCGGCAGGGGTGCCGGCGGCACGGGGGACAAGGCGCCCGCGCCCGTCGCCCGGGCCTCCGCCGACAAGGCCGTGGAGGAGCTGACCGAGCTGGCCGAGCGCGGGGCGGGCAGGCCGGGCGCGCAGGGGCCGGTCTCCGTGCGCTGGGCCTGGGAGATCATCGTCCCGGCGGTCCTGGGCGCGGTGGCCCTGGCCGTCCTGCTGGCCGCCGGATAGGAACCCGGCGTCCGGGGCGGGGTGCCCGGGCGGGGTGCCGGCCGGTGTCCGCCGAGTCCCGTCTGCCCCGCGACGCCCGGCAACCGCCCTGCGGGCGGGCGGCGCTGCCGTACGGGACCCCTAGAGCGAGATCGCGACGACCTTCTCCGCGGTGATCCGCACGACCAGCCGGACCACCTCGGCCGGCTCCGGCGGCGGGTCCTCGCCGAGATAGCTCCGCGACAGTTCGCGTGGCAGTTCCTTGTCCGGGTCCGGCAGCAGCTCGGCCGTGCCGCGTATCTCCACCGACCGGTAGGGGTTCTCGCGGTCGTAGACGGTCAGACTGACGCGGGGGTCGCGCGCGAGGTTGCGCGCCTTCTTGCGTCCCGCGGTGGTGGAGAAGACCACGGCGTCCCCGCGCCTGCCGACCCAGACGACGGACGTCTGCGGGCCGCCGTCGGGGTTCAGCGTCGCCACCACGGCGAAGTTCCGGCCGTCGAGCAGTTCCCTCACCCCCGCGTCCAGCGTCACCGTCGCGGGAAGCTCTTCCGTGCCCCGGCGTTCCTCACTCGTCGTCCCTCGCCTCTCGTCGGGCCTGCGGATGGCCGCGAGCCGGCCCGGTGGGCCGTCCTCGCGGGGCACTGAACGTGCACACCGCTCATCCTCGAAGAGGGCGCCGCACAACGGAAGAAGGCACATTTATGTCACGTACCGCCGCGTGCACGGCGCGGGAGGGCGCGGGCAGGGAGCTCTGCACCGTCCTCGACGTGCTCGGCAGGGTGAGCGGCAAGTGGAGCCTCGGCGTCCTGAGCGAGACCCTCCACGGACCCGTCCGCTTCTCCGCGCTCGAACGGTCCCTGGCCGGGATCAGCCGCCGGATCCTCACTCTCACCCTGCGCGAGCTGGAGGAGGACGGCCTGCTGGTCCGCACGGAGTACCCCACGGTGCCGCCCCGGGTGGAGTACGCCGCCACCGGGGCGGCGCGCGAGCTCTACGAGCGGCTCACCGGTCTCGTCGACTGGGCGGAGCGGCACCCGGCGGTGAACGCGGCCGAGCGGCGGACGGGCGGGGCGGTCGCCGGCTGACCGCGGGTGCCGCGCGGGGCGGGTGCCGGGCGGCCGCGGGTGCCGCGTGGGGCGAGACGGGTGCGGCAAGGCGGAACCGCCGCCACCGGGGGCGGCGTCCTCGGTGGTGTGCACCGTCATGAGGGCAGCGGCAGCGCCGCCACCGCCACACAGCTCCCGGTCCGTCCCCGGCTCCTGTTCGGGGCCCTGCTGGCCGCGCACCTGCTGGTCGTCGGATGGCTCACCCTGAGCCCTCTCGACGTGCCCTGGGCGGCGGCGGCGAACCTGACCCCGCTGGAGGGGATCCGGGCGGACCTGGCGATGGGGCCGCTGGAGGCCGCGCGGCGGATCGGTGAGGGGCTGGCGCTCCTGGCCCCGCTGGGGGTGCTGCTGCCGCTGGCCGGGGGCCGGCTGGCGCCCGGGCCGCTGGCCGCGTGGTCCTCGCTGGCGCGCACGGCGGCCGCGGCCGTTCTGATCTCGCTGAGCATCGAGATGCTCCAGACGTCCGTCCCCGGCCGGGTGCTGGACGTGGACTCCCTGCTGCTGAACACCGCCGGGGTGATGATCGTGCACGTGGCGGTCGTACCGGCGCTGCGGGCCCGCCTGCGCAGGCCCCTGACCTCCCCCGACGCCGCTCCTCAGGGGAGCACCCCGAGAATTCCCAGGGTCGGGCTCGGCCCGTGGACCGACGTCCTGTCGGCGGTACCGCGCGAATATTGATTCATCGCGCCGAGCACCAAAGGAAAGCGCGCGAATCCCGATACGAAGGAGAACACCATGAGCGCGCTGACCCGCCCCCGTGACGGACGGCTGATCGGCGGCGTCTGCGCCGGACTGGCCAAGCGGTACGGAATGAAGGCCCGCACGATGCGGCTCATCTTCCTGCTGTCCTGCCTGCTGCCGGGGCCGCAGTTCCTCATCTACCTCGCGCTGTGGGTGCTGATCCCGAACGAGAAGTCCGGCGTCGGCGCCGGCGCGGCGAACACCGCCTGGTGACCCTGCCGGACTCCGGCCGGGATCAACCGGCCTTCCGGACCTTCTCCAGCTGCTTGTCGGCGACCTCCTGAGGGACGGCCGCCTTCTGGCCGGCCGCCGCCACGTTGAGGGCCATCAGCCGTACGACGGTGGCGCCCTGGCGGACGACGACCAGGTGGACCTGGGCCGAGACGCCCTCGGCGGCGGCCGTGGTGGTCCAGCTGACGCTCTCGTCACCGGCGGCCTTGAACGGGACCGCCTTCACGTCCCGGTAGGTGCCGGTCTGCTTCTGCACGGTGGCGGTGAAGCCGGAGCCGCAGGCCGCGACGGCCTCGCGGAGCCGGGAGACGACCTTCTTGGCGTCGCTCTCGTCGTAGGAGCTGACGGAGGCGGAGACGGCGAGGCCGACCTGCTTCTGGGAGCCGATGCCACGGTTCACGGTCTCGTGCGCGGCCGGGTCGGGCTTGTCGCCCATGATGTCGGCGAGCGGCTGGCAGGCCTTCTTGTCGGCCTGCGGCTGGCCGTCGGGGGCGTTCGGGTTCTTGCCCTGCGCGGAGACCTGGTAGCCGGGGAGGTCGCCCTGCTGGAGCGCGGAGGCCTCCAGGCGGGCGTCCTTGGCCTTGGGGGCCGGGGAGACCACCGGGGCACCGGACGCGCCGGAGGAGGGTGCGGCGGCCGCGGAACCCTTGGGGTCCGGGCTCTTGCCGGCCGCGGGGGCGTCCGTACCGCCGCCGCAACCTGCGGCCCCGAGGAGCAGCGCGGGGAGCAGCGCGGGGAGCAGGGCGAACGTCGTCGCGGGCGTCTTGAAACGTGCCGGGATGCGCATGACCGAACCTCATACCCCATAGGCAGACGGGCAGTTGGTGGTGATCGTGGCACACCGCGCCACGTGGCGCACACCGCCTCGAAGGGGTGTGCGCCACGCGGTCGGGCGTGCGAATCCGGGCTCCGGATCAGCCGCCGAGGCCGGGCAGCGGGGGCAGCCCGCCGAGCAGCTGGCTGACCGGGGCGGCGGGGTCGCTCTGGCCGCCCTGCTGGGCCTGGTCCGTCTGGTTGGTGACGGCGCTGGCCGTGCTGGTGACGGTGCCGAGGGCGTCCGTCAGGTTCGGGGTCGGGAGCGCCGAGGCGGAGGCGGTACCCGCGGCACCCGCGGCGAGGGCGGCACCAATGACAGCGACACCGAGGGACTTGGCAGCAGACTGCTTCATGAAAAATCGTCCTTGCGACGGGGAATCGAGCGGCTCCGCAAACTAGTCACTTCAAACCCCGTCCCGCAAACATCCTTAAATACGAGGAAGCGCCCGGGAATTGGTCCTCCCGGGCGCTTCCGCGCTGTCATGCCGTGGCCTAGGCCGAGACGGATCCGCTGGTGGAAGCGGTCTGACGGAAAAGCCACTCGGACTTCAGCTCGGCATAACCGGGCTTGATCACGTCGTTGATCATCGCCAGTCGTTCATCGAAAGGAATGAACGCGGACTTCATCGCATTGACGGTGAACCACTGCATGTCGTCGAGCGAGTAGCCGAAGGCGTCGACCAGGTGCTCGAACTCGCGGCTCATGCTGGTGCCGCTCATCAGCCGGTTGTCGGTGTTGACGGTCAGCCGGAAGTGCAGCTTGCGCAGCAGGCCGATCGGGTGCTCGGCGTACGAGGCGGCCGCGGCGGTCTGCAGGTTCGAGGTGGGGCACATCTCCAGGGGGATGCGCTTGTCCCGGACGTACGAGGCCAGGCGGCCGAGCTTCACGGAGCCGTCGGCGGCGACCTCGATGTCGTCGATGATCTTCACGCCGTGGCCCAGGCGGTCGGCGCCGCACCACTGGAGGGCCTGCCAGATCGAGGGCAGGCCGAAGGCCTCGCCGGCGTGGATGGTGAAGTGGTTGTTCTCGCGCTTGAGGTACTCGAAGGCGTCGAGGTGGCGGGTGGGGGGGAACCCGGCCTCGGCGCCCGCGATGTCGAAGCCGACGACGCCGTTGTCGCGGTAGCGGTTGGCCAGTTCGGCGATCTCCAGCGCGCGGGCCGCGTGGCGCATGGCGGTCAGGAGGGCGCCGACGCGGATGCGGTGGCCGTTCGCCCTGGCGCGGCGCTCACCCTCGCGGAAGCCGTCGTTGACCGCCTCGACGACCTCTTCGAGGCTCAGGCCGGCCTCGAGGTGCTGCTCGGGGGCGTAGCGGATCTCGGCGTACACGACGCCGTCCTCGGCCAGGTCCTCGGCGCACTCGGCGGCGACCCGGAAGAGGGCCGCCTTCGTCTGCATGACGGCGCAGGTGTGCGCGAACGTCTCCAGGTAGCGCGGGAGGGAGCCGGAGTCGGCGGCGTCGCGGAACCAGACGCCCAGCTTGTCGGCGTCGGCCTCGGGGAGCTTGTCGTAGCCGACCTCGGCGGCCAGCTCGATGATCGTGCCGGGGCGCAGGCCACCGTCGAGGTGGTCGTGCAGCAGCACCTTCGGGGAGCGGCGGATCTGGTCCGGGGTGGGCTTTTCGGTGGTCTCGCTCGTCATTCCGGCACTCTACTCCTACGCGCGTAGAGCAACCGGTCGGCGGCAGGCGTCGATATGTAACAGAGACCGTACGGACGGGTGGCAGACACCTCGCGGTCTGAGACTGTTCCGCCATGGCACAGCATGCGCCGCCGGCGCGCGGGGCCCGCCTGGGGCGGGCGGCCGGCGCGAACGGCTCGGACTCGATGGTCAGTGGTGTGGTCCTCCTGCTCCCGGGAGCCTCCAGAATCTCCCCCGGTCCGGTGCGCCCGCTCGCCCGGGCACTGGCCCGGGCGGGTGGGGCGGAGGGGCTGGTGGCGCACGCGGTGCTGCACGGCCCGCAGGACCGGGAGGCGGCCGCGCGGTGGGCGGCGGACGAGGCGCTGCGCCGGTACGGGGACGTCCCCGTCTGCCTGGCCGGCTACGGCGCCGGGGGCCGGGCGGCGCTGCGGGCCGCGGGGCACGGGGCCGTCAACACGGTGCTGGCGCTGGCCCCTTGCTTACCGGACGAGGTGCGCGGCGGATCCCCTGAACCGGTGAAACAGCTCGCGGGGCGGCAGGTGCTGATCGTGCACGGCACGAACGACGCGCGCAGCGACCCGGAGTCCTCCTTCCGGCTGGCGGCCCGGGCGAAGAAGGCGAATCGTTCAACTTGCCGGTTCGAGGTGCACTCCGACGGGCACGGGCTGCGGGAGCACCGGGCGGAAGTGGTGGCGCTCGCGGTGGACTTCGTCCTCGGCGCGATGTGCTCGGGGCGGTACTCGCGGCCGGTGACGGACGCGCTGGCGGCGCCGCCGCCGCTGGGGCTGCGGATGCCGCTGGCCTCGGGGTTCGGGCGGTCGCTGCGGGGGTGACGGCGGCAGGTGGCGGGGGGCCGTGCCGGCGGTGCGGCGCGGCGTCCCGCGCGTAGAGTGAGGAGTGGACTCGGGGTCGTTTTGTCCGGGAGGCGAGGGGCCATGGCCGGGATGGTGCGCAGGAACTTCGACAGCGCCGACGAGACCCGTCCGTTCGAGGACGGCAAGGGCCGGCTGGACGTGATCGAGACCGAGAACGGGGCCGTCGGGCGGGCGGTCTTCGAGCCCGGCTGGCGCTGGTCGGAGCACATCAAGCCGCTGGCGGGCACCGACAGCTGCCAGTCCGCGCACACGGGGTACATGCTCAGCGGCCGGATCCACGTCGTCATGGACGACGGGCAGGAGGAGGAGTACGGCCCCGGGGACTTCATGCAGATCGCGCCCGGGCACGACGCGTGGGTGGTCGGCGACGAGCCGGCCGAGGCGCTGGACTGGACGGGGTACGGCACCTACGCGAAGCCGCAGTAGGAAGGACCCGCGGGGCGGGGGCGGGCGCGCGGCGTCCGCCCGTGCCTGCCGCTCCGTCCCCTCACGGTCGGACGGCACCGATGGATGCGGCGCGACCGCCCCCGGCTCGCCGTGCTCCCCACTGTGCCGGTCCGGCGGAGGGGGTACGCCCGGATACGGGCGTCGACTTGTCGCCTTGCGGGAACCCGAGGGGTTTATAAACGGTCACAGTCAGGGACGAATAGGCATATGCCAGTCGATGCCGACGGAGCCGATGGATCCGATCTGAGCCCTGCCGCACGGCGCCTGTACGCCTTCGCCGTGGAGCGCCACGCCTTCACCGCCGCCGAGGCCACCGCCGCCCTGGGCGCCCGCGCGGGCGCGGCCGTCACGGAGCTGGCCGCCGCCCACCTGCTCCAGCGGGCACCCGGCGACGGCCCGGAACGCTGGACCGCGGTCGCGCCCCGCGCGGCGGCGGCCCGGGCGCTGGCCCCGCTCGCGCTGCTCGTCCGGGAGACGCACGACGAGATGGACCGGCTGCGGGGGCGCCTGGAGGCGCTGGTCCCCGCCTACGAGGCGGGCAGCGCGCACCGGGACGACGGCGGGGCGGGCCGCCTGGAACTGGTGACGGACCTGGGCGCGGTACGCGGACTGATCGCCGAGCTGGTCGCGGGCTGCGAGCACGAACTGCTGACCTCCCAGCCGGGCGGAGGACGGCCACAGGAAACCCTGGAGGAAGCGGTCGGCCGGGACGAGTCCCTGCTCGCACGCGGGGTCCGGATGCGCACGATCTACCAGCACACGGCCCGCTACTCACGGCCGACGGCAGCCTACGTGGAACGCGTGACCGCACTGGGAGCACAGGTGCGGACCCTGGGCGACGGCCTGATGCGCATGCTGATCTTCGACGCCCGCACCGGCCTGATGTCCGTCCCGGACCGCCAGGGCGCGGCCCTGCTCGTCCGCGAACCCAGCGTCGTCCACTTCATGACGGCCGCCTTCGAACGCTCCTGGCTGGGCGCCCGCCCCTTCCCCACGACGGTCAGCCCCGAGGCCGCGAAATCCCTCTCGGACGAACTCCGCCGCACCATCGTCCGCCTGCTCTCGGAAGGCCTGGAGGACAAGGTCATCGCCCGCCGCCTGGGCATGTCGGAACGGACCTGCCAACGCCACATCGCCGAAATCATGCGCGCCATCGGCGCCAAATCCCGCTTCCAGGCCGGCTACCTGCTGTCGTCCGCCACGGCCGGGCGCCCAGAGGAAGAGCCCGAGCGGCATCAGCTTCGCTGATCCTGGAAGCCCTCTCCCGCAGGCTCGGACGGCCCGTCACCGCGTATGCCGCAGGGTTCACACATTCGCCCGAGACCTCGGGCCAGACCCCGGATACCGTGTCGGGACTGGTCGATCTCGGGAGCGCTGACATGGATCCCTCACGCAGAAGTGTCCTCGGGGCCGGGCTGTTCTCGGCTGCGGCGGTGGTTCCCGGCTGGCCTGACGTCCACGACCGGTTGCAGCGCGTGCAGGAGGATCCGCACACCCGGATCGGTCTGCCCGAGGTCAGCGCCGTCATCTCCATGACGGAGCACATGAGCGATCTCGACGACAAGTTCGGCGGGCGAATGGCCAGGCCGATGGCAGCCGCCTTCCTGGTGAACACCATCGTGCCCGCGCTCAGGGCGACGGCCGGGGAGGAAGTGAAGAACGCCTTGCGCTCGGCGGCGGCCGATCACCTCTACCTGACCGGGTACATGGCCATGGACGAGCGTGAGGACGGACTGGCACAGCGGTACTACACCAAGGCCCTCGAACTGGCGGGTTCGGCGGGCGACCACCTGACCTACTGCACCACCCTGCGGGGAATGAGCGTCCAGGCCGTCGACCTCGGGCACGGCCCGCTCGCGCTGCGCCTGGCTGACGCCGCTGCCGCGGCCTCGCCGCAGGCCGGTCCCCGGATGCTGGCCTTCCTCACCGGCCAGCAGGCGCACGCCGCCGCGCAGACCGGAGACCGGGCGGGGGCGCTCCAGCGGCTGAAGGCGGCCGAGACGGCAATGGACAAGGCGGAGTCGAGGGCGAAGGCGTTCGGCTCCTACGACCCGTCGGCGATGAACTACCACATCGGGCAGGTGCGGTACGAGCTCGGCGACATCGCCGGTTCCATCGAGTCCATGGAGCTCGCGGACCGGCTGCGCGAGCCCGCCTACCGGCGGACCAGGGTCCGGTACAACGCGATGATCGCCGAGCGGAAGCTGGCCGTGGGTCGCCTGGAGGAGGCCTGCGTCGACTGGAACGGGGTCCTGGACGACTACCCGCTCGTCCAGTCCGGCCGGTGCGACGACCGCGTCCGGATCATGCTCTCCTCGCTCCGGCCGCACCTCGGCAACGCGCACGCCCGAGAGGCGTACGAGCGGGGCAGGGCGCTGCTCCGTACGGCGTGAAAGAGGGGTCCCATGGCGAGATGGACCGGCTGCGCGGGCGGCGGCGGGGGTGGCTAGGGCGGGGGTTCCAGTTCGGGGATGAGGCGGCCGCGGCGGGAGAGGAGGAAGCGTTTGAAGGCGGCTACCGGTGGGGTGTCCGGGTGGCCGTCCAGCCAGGCCACGCCGATCTCGCGGACCGCGCGCGGGGCCGTCACCGTCAGTTCGACCACGCCCGGGCGGGGGACCGGGGGCGGGGGGAGGAGGGCCACGCCCAGGCCCGCCGCGACCAGGCCGCGCAGGGTTTCGGCCTCCTCGCCCTCGAAGGCCACCTTCGGGGTGAACCCGGCCTCCGCGCACAGGTCGTCGGTGATGCGGCGCAGCCCGTAGCCGGGCTCCAGGGTGACGAAGGTTTCCGCCGCGGCCTCGGCCAGGCGGATGCGCTTGCGGACCGCGAGGCGGTGGTCGTCCGGGACCACCAGGCGCAGCCGCTGCTCGTCGAGGCGGCGGCCCACCAGGTCGGGGGCGTCGGGGACGGGCGAGGTGAGGCACAGGTCGAGCTCGCCGGCGCGGAGCTTCTCCAGCATGGCCTCGCCGTAGTTCTGGACGAGGGCGAAGCGGACGCGGGGGTGGTCGGCGCGGAAGGCGCGGATCAGGCCGGGGACGGTCTCGGGGCCCAGGGTGTGCAGGAACCCGAAGGCGACCTTCCCGAAGCCCGGGTCGGCGTCCTGCTGTACGGAGCCGGCGGCGCGGGCGATCCCCGCGAGGGCCTCCTCGGCGGAGGCGAGGAAGGTGCGGCCGGCGGTGGTGAGGGCGACGGTGCGGCCCTTGCGGGCGAACAGCGAGACGCCCAGGTCCTGTTCGAGGCGGACCATCGCCCGGGACAGGGTGGACTGGGGTACGCCCAGCTCCTGGGCGGCGCGGGTGACGTGCTCGTGCCGGGCGACCGCGACGAACTGGGCGAGGCGGGGGGCCAGGCCTTGTGTCACAGCCATGTCTTCTTCGTAACGGTTCATTGATATCCGAGGGGCTGAGCTGGAGTCATGCACAGGTGGATTGATTATCGCGCTTTTGTGCATTGGACGCATGAAAAAGAGGGGCCTACTTTCGAGGTATGCCTCCCGCTCATACCGGGGCACCTGTCTTCACAGGTGCCTCCACCTCGTCGTCCCCCGAGCCCCTCTCCCCCGGCCGCCCCGGCTACCGCCGGATGAGCCTCGCGCTCTTCGCCGCGGGCCTCGCGACCTTCGCCCTCCTCTACTCCACCCAGGCCCTGCTGCCCGCGCTCTCCGCCGGTTTCGGCGTGACGGCCGGTCAGGCCAGCTGGACGGTGTCGGTGGCCACCGGGGCGCTCGCCCTGTTCGTGCTGCCGCTCAGCGCGCTGTCCGAGCGGTGCGGGCGGACCCGGATGATGACCTGCTCGATGGTGGTGGCGGTCGGCGTCGGCCTGCTGGTGCCGTTCGCGCCGAACCTGGAGTGGCTGGTGGCGCTGCGCGCGGTGCAGGGTGCGGCGATCGCCGGGATCCCCGCCTCCGCGATGGCGTACCTGGCGGAGGAGGTCCGGCCCAGGGCGCTGGTCGGGGCGATCGGCCTGTTCGTGGCCGGCAATTCCATCGGCGGCATGAGCGGCCGCATCGTCACCGGCTGGGGCGCCCAGCTGTGGGGCTGGCGGGGCGGGCTGCTGGCGGTCGGCGTGATGGCGCTGGTCTGCGCGGTGGCCTTCCTGGTGCTGCTGCCCCGGGCGCGGTTCTTCCGGCCGGCGTCGCTGAACCCGCGCGCGGTGGGCCGTACGGTCGCCGGGCACCTGCGGGATCCGCTGCTGCTGCGGCTGTACGGGATCGGCGCGCTGTTCATGACGGTCTTCGGGGCCGTGTACACGGTGATCGGCTACCGGCTGGTGGAGGCGCCGTTCTCGCTGGGCCAGGGCGTGGTCGGGTCGATCTTCCTGATCTACCTGGTGGGTACGGCCTCCTCGGCGGCGGCCGGGCAGCTGGTGGCGCGGACGGGCCGGCGCGGTGCGCTGTACCTGGCGGTGACCACGACCGCGCTGGGGCTGCTGCTGTCGCTCGCCGACTCGCTGTGGCTGATCCTGCCGGGTCTGGTGCTGATCACGGCCGGGTTCTTCGCGGGCCACGCGGTGGCCTCGGCGGCGGTGAGCCGGACGGCGAAGTCGGGCCGGGCGCAGGCCTCCGCGCTGTACCAGTCCGCGTACTACCTCGGCTCCAGCGCGGGCGGCACCCTGGGCGCGCTGGCGTACCACGCCTCGGGGTGGGCGGCGACGGTCGGGATCGCGCTGCTGGCGGTGCTGGGCGTCGTCTCGATCACCCTGTACGGCTCGCACGCGGCCCGCGCCGAGCGGCGGCTGCCGGGTGCGGCGGTGGCCGCGCGCTGAAGTCCGGTCGGACCCCTGTGCGGCGTGCGCGACTCGCTCTAGCGTGGGAGCCATCGGCGTCCCCACGGTGCGGGCGCCGCAGGGGAGGACCGATGGCGGGGATACGCGTGCGCGCGCGGCGGCGGGCCGCGATGGTGTTCGGCGGGGCGCTGGCGCTGGCGGCGCCGATGGTGGTCGTGGGGGGCGGTGCGGCGCAGGCCGCCGAGGCCGCCGCCTCGTGCAACGTGACGACGGGGCCGTACCAGCGGCAGGTGGAGCAGTTCCTGGGGCGGCCGGTGGACGGGGTGCAGTCGGCGGCCGACTGCGCGGCCATCCAGTCCTTCCAGGCCACCCACGGGATCACCCCGACGATGGGGTACGCCGGGCCGCTGACCTGGCAGACGATGAGCATCATGCTGGCGCAGCGGGCGGCCGGGAAGAACCCGAACGCGGCGGGGCAGTGCCCCACCGACCTGGGGCGGATCGCCTGCGTCGACCTGACCCGGCAGCTGAGCTGGATCCAGGACGGGGCGACGCTGAAGTACGGGCCGGTGGCGGTGCGCACCGGCAAGGCGGAGACGCCGACGCGGACCGGGCTGAAGAAGATCTACTACCGCAACATCAACCACTGGTCGACGATCTACAACGTGGCGATGCCGTACGCGCAGTTCTTCGACGGGGGCATCGCCTTCCACTCGGTGGAGAAGAGCATGTGGAACCCGCCGGGCTCGGGCGGCTGCGTCAACATGACGACGGCCGACGCCAAGGCGTACTGGAACATGCTGGGCAACGGCGAGGACGTGTTCGTGTACGGGCGCAAGCCCGGCACCTGACCTGACGGACCTCGCGGCGCTCCGGCTGCCGTTGTCAGACCCCTCCGGTAGTTTCCGAAGTGACGGACGACACCCTGGGGGACGGCAGCCATGAGCGACCTCGCGACCACCTCACCGGAGCTCGACCCGGAGCTCGACGCGGCGATGGACCGCTACCGGGTCGAGCTGACCGGCTACTGCTACCGGATGCTCGGCTCGGCCTTCGACGCCGAGGACGCGGTGCAGGACACGTACGTGCGCGCCTGGCGGGCGTACGCGAAGTTCGAGGGGCGCTCCTCGCTGCGGTCGTGGCTGTACCGGATCGCCACGAACGTCTGCCTGGACCTGCTGAACGCCGGGAAGAAGCGGGCCCGGCCGATGGACCTCACCGCCCCGCAGCACCAGGCGTCCGCCGTGCTCAACGAGCGGCCGGAGGTGACCTGGCTGGAGCCGGTGCCGGACGGGCGGGTGCTGCCGCAGACCGCCGACCCGGCGGAGATGGCGCTGGCGAAGGAGTCCGTGCGGCTGGCGTTCGTGGCGGCGCTCCAGCACCTGCCGGCGAAGCAGCGGGCCGTGCTGATCCTGCGGGAGGTGCTGGCCTGGAAGGCGGACGAGGTCGCGCAGCTGCTGGAGACCACCGTGGCCTCGGTGAACAGCGCGCTCCAGCGGGCGCGGGCGACGCTGTCGGGGCAGGCGCTGCGGCCGAGCGAGCCGGCGGACCCGCTGGACGCGGAGCAGGCGAAGCTGCTGGAGCGGTACCTGTCCGCCTTCGAGGCCTACGACATCACGCGGCTGACCACCCTGCTGCACGAGGACGCGGTGCTGTCGATGCCGCCGTTCGACCTGTGGCTGCGGGGCCCGCAGGACATCGCGGCGTGGCATCTGAACCAGGGCATCGGGTGCAAGGGCTCGCGCCTGATACCGACCACGGCGAACGGGCTGCCGGCCTTCGGCCAGTACCGTCCGCGCGAGGACGGACGGCCGGGGCACGTGCCGTGGGCGCTCCAGGTGCTGGAGGTGTCAGAGGGCCGCATCGTCGGCCTCAACGCCTTCCTGGACACCGCCCGCTGGTTCCCCCTGTTCGGCCTCCCCGAGGAGCTCGACGAGGCCCACGAGGTCCAGTAGGGCCCGGAGGGCGGGGGTCGCACCGGTGACGGTGAGGGCCCCGCGTCCCCGCGCGGCCAGCCGCAGCCGCGCGAGCACCGCCACGGCCCCCAGCCCGGGCGCGGTGACGGCCCCCGCCTCGCACACCACGGCGTCGGCTCCGTCGTCGTACAGCCGCGCCAGGCGGGCGCACAGGCGCGCGGTGTCCTGTTCGGTGGGGCTGGGCCCGGGCAGCGCGAGTCGTCTGATCTCCACGAGGGGGTGACTCGGCCGCGGCCCGGAACTCATCGCCTCCGGGCGGGGGTGTCAGGGGGTGGGGAAGGTGGAGGTGTCCAGCTCCACGGCAAAGGGTTCGGGCAACGTGAACGGGTCCCCGAACTTCCCGACCCGTAGGACTCGGTACACGTCGCCCTTGGGCTCCCCGTAAAGGGTGATCGTAGGGCCCCCGGGGGCGAACGCATCGACGAGGAGATACAGGGGGACGCCGGCCTGGGCGTAGCCCGCAGGTTTGACCAGGCGGTCATGCCTCAGGCTCGACCTCGACGCGATCTCGATGACGAGCTCCGCCGCTGCCGCCGGAACGAAGCATTCGTCCTCCGCCTCAAGGACGAGGTCGTTGGGCACGACCACCAGGTCGGGGATGTACATGCCGGTTTTGGCCGGGATGGCGACCGCCAGTGTCTGGTGGACGCCCCACTCCTCGGGCACGACGGCGTACAACGCCCGATTGAGCTTCGCCGCGATGTAGTTGTGCCTGTTCGCTGGTGCCGGCGTCACGGTGATGAGCCCCTCGATGATCTCCACCCTGCTGCCTTCCGGCCATTCCATCTCCTTCCAGAGGCGGACGGCACGGTCCCAGTCATCGCCCTCTGGAAGGTGCTCGACTGCGAGTGCGCTCATGGTGTGCTCCTCATGCTGTTGGCACCGATCCCAGCATGCCGAACGGGACCGGCGGGGGTCCACCGGTCCCGTTCACACGAAAGGGAAGCCGCAGGTCAGGCGATGCGGTCCAGGACGATCGGCGTGGCGGTGAAGTCCGTGCCGGCCGGGGCCACGTCGTAGCAGCCCTCCAGGGAGGCCAGGGCGTAGTCGAACTTCTCCGGGGTGTCCGTGTGGAGGGTCATCAGCGGCTGGCCGGCGGTGACGGTGTCGCCCGGCTTGGCGTGGAGCTCGATGCCCGCGCCCGCCTGCACCGGGTCCTCCTTGCGGGCGCGGCCCGCGCCCAGGCGCCAGGCGCCGACGCCGACCGCGTACGCGTCGAGGCGGGTCAGGACGCCCGAGGCGGAGGCGGTGACCACGTGCTGCTCGCGGGCGACCGGCAGGGCCGCGTCCGGGTCGCCGCCCTGCGCGGAGATCATCCGGCGCCACACGTCCATGGCGGAGCCGTCGGCGAGGGCCTTCGCCGGGTCGGCGTCCTTGATGCCGGCGGCCGCCAGCATCTCCTGGGCGAGGGCGATGGTCAGCTCGACGACGTCGGCCGGGCCGCCGCCCGCCAGGACCTCGACGGACTCGCGGACCTCGAGCGCGTTGCCGGCGGTGAGGCCGAGCGGGGTGGACATGTCGGTGAGCAGGGCGATCGTCTTGACGCCGCTGTCGGTGCCCAGGGCCACCATGGTGGAGGCCAGCTCGCGGGCGTCCTCGATGTTCTTCATGAAGGCGCCGGAGCCGACCTTCACGTCGAGGACGAGGGAGCCGGTGCCCTCGGCGATCTTCTTCGACATGATCGAGGAGGCGATCAGCGGGATGGCCTCGACGGTGCCGGTGACGTCGCGCAGGGCGTAGAGCTTCTTGTCCGCCGGGGCCAGGCCGTCGCCGGCGGCGCAGATCACGGCGCCGGTGGTGTCGAGGACGTGCAGCATCTCCTCGTTGGACAGGAGCGCGCGCCAGCCCGGGATGGACTCCAGCTTGTCGAGGGTGCCGCCGGTGTGGCCGAGGCCGCGGCCCGAGAGCTGCGGGACGGCCGCGCCGCAGGCGGCGACGAGCGGGGCGAGCGGGAGGGTGATCTTGTCGCCGACGCCGCCGGTGGAGTGCTTGTCGGCGGTGGGGCGGGAGAGGGAGTCGAAGTTCATCCGCTCGCCGGAGGCGATCATCGCGGCGGTCCAGCGGGCGATCTCGGCCCGGTTCATGCCGTTGAGCAGGATGGCCATGGCGAGGGCCGACATCTGCTCGTCCGCGACGACACCGCGGGTGTAGGCGTCGATGACCCAGTCGATCTGCTCGGGGCTCAGCTCACCGCGGTCCCGCTTGGTCCGGATGACGGAGATGACGTCCATGAGGTGACTTCCTTCTACGCGCATAGAGATGAGGGAGGGAGTTCAGGGGGTTACAGGGAGGTTCAAGGAGTTCAGGAGGGGGTCGAGCCCGGCTCGAAGACGGCCGACGGCCCTCCGCCCGGCTGGGCGGAGGGCCGTCGTCACGGCTATCTGAGGTGGTCGGGCCCGAAGGCCTGCGGCAGCATCGCGCTCAGCGGGAGGATCCCGTCCGGTGTCTCCACCAGCAGCTCCGGACCGCCGAACTCGTAGAGCAGCTGGCGGCAGCGCCCGCACGGGACGAGGATGTCGCCCTTTCCGTCCACGCACGTGAAGTGGGTGAGGCGGCCGCCGCCGGTGGCCTGGAGGGAGGAGACCAGGCCGCACTCGGCGCACAGGCCGAGTCCGTAGCTCGCGTTCTCGACGTTGCAGCCGGTGATGGTCCGGCCGTCGTCGACCAGCGCGGCCACCCCGACCGGGAAGCCCGAGTACGGGGCGTACGCGCGGGTCATCGCGTCCCTGGCGGCCGTCCGCAGGGCTTCCCAGTCCACCGTGGGGGCCGGGGTCACTTGCCCTGGCCCTTGCGGTACGGCATACCGTCCGCCTTCGGCATCCGCAGGCGCTGCGCCGACAGGGCGAGCACGAGCAGCGTCGTGACGTACGGGGCGGCGTCCACGAACTGGCTGGGCACCTGGTCGGTGAGCGCGTACCAGATGAAGAGCCCGGCGGCGCAGACCGCGGCGATGCCAGCCTGGACGTACTTCTTCTTGTACAGCTGCCAGGCGACGGCGAGGACGAGCAGGATCGCGATCAGCAGGAGCATCGCGTGCACGTTCTCGGCACCGCCGCGCAGGCGGAGGCTGTAGGTGAAGCCGAAGAGGCCCGAGCCGAGGGCCATGCCGCCCGGCATCCAGTTACCGAAGATCATCGCGGCGAGACCGATGTAGCCGCGGCCGCCGGTCTGGCCCTCCTGGTAGATGCCGGTGGAGACGATCGCGAGGAACGCGCCGCCGAGGCCGGCCATCGCACCGGAGACGATCACGGCGATGTACTTGTACTTGTAGACGTTGACGCCGAGGGACTCGGCGGCGACCGGGTTCTCACCGCAGGAGCGCAGGCGCAGGCCGAAGGCGGTGCGCCACAGCACCCACCAGGTGACCGGGACCAGCAGCACGGCGACGACGGTCAGCAGCGAGAGGTTGGTGACCAGGCCGCCGAGGGCGCCGGCGGCGTCCGAGATCAGGAACCAGTGCTTGCCCTGGAGCGTCGCCAGCCAGTCCGAGAGCCCTGGGATGGTGATCTCGGTGATCGGGTCGATGCGCGGGGACTGCTTGGAGGAGCCGCCCGGGGTCTTGTCGAAGGTGAAGTTCGACAGGTACTGGGTGAAGCCGACGGCCAGGATGTTGATCGCCACACCGGAGACGATGTGGTTCACGTTGAAGGTCACGGTGATGATCGCGTGCAGCAGGCCGCCGAGGGCGCCGCCGATGATGCCGAGGACGACACCGGTCCACGGGCCCCACTGGTAGCCGGCCCAGGCGCCGAACCAGGTGCCGAGGATCATCATGCCTTCGAGGCCGATGTTGACCACGCCCGCGCGCTCGGCCCACAGGCCGCCGAGGCCCGCGAGGGCGATCGGCACGGCGAGCTGGAGGGCGCCGGAGAACTGGCCGACGGAGGTCAGGTCGTTGGCGCCGGAGATCAGGCGGACCACGGAGACCAGCGCGAGGCCGGCCGCGATGATCAGCAGGATCCAGGGCAGGGTGAGCTTGCGGCGGCCGCCGCCCTTCGCGGGCGCGGCGCTCGTCGCGGAAACGGTGCTGGTGCTCACGCCGCGACCTCCTTGTTGTCGGTCTTGAGGGCGTGGCCGGCGGCCAGCTCTTCGCCGACCTTCTGCTGCTGGCGGCGGATGCCGTAGCGGCGGACGAGCTCGTAGCTGACGACGACCGCGATCACGATCAGGCCCTGCATGATCGTGCCGATCTCCTTGGCGTACCCCTCGGTGTCGAGACCGGCGGACGCCTTGTCGATGAAGGCGATCAGGAAGGCCGAGAAGAAGATGCCGATCGGGTTGTTGCGGCCGAGCAGAGCGACGGTGATGCCGGTGAAGCCGACACCCAGGGGGAAGGACAGGTTGTACGTGTGCGACTCGCCGAGCAGCAGCGGCATACCGGTCAGACCGGCGACCGCACCCGAGATGAGCATCGCCGTCATGATCATCTTCTTGGGCTCGACACCGGAGGCCTGCGCGGCGGACTCGCTGGCGCCGGAGGCGCGCAGGTCGAAGCCGAAGCGGGTCCGGTTGAGGACGAACCAGTAGACGACGCCGAGGGCGAAGGCCACGAAGGTGAAGCCGTAGATGTCGCCGCCGGGCAGGGACACGGCCGGGAACCAGCCGGACTCCGGGATGTCACCGGTGGTCAGGTCGTTGGAGCCGGGGGGCTGCACGCCGAGGTTCTTCGGCAGGATCAGCCAGGCGATCAGGGAGGTCGCGATGGCGTTGAGCATGATCGTGGAGACGACCTCGCTCACCCCGCGGCGGGCCTTGAGGATGCCCGCGATGCCGGACCAGAAGGCACCCGTCGCCATGGCGATGAGCACGATCAGCAGGATGTGCAGCGGGGCGGGCAGCGAGACCGCCGCGCCGACCACGGCCGAGACCATCGCCGCGAGGCGGTACTGGCCGTCGACGCCGATGTTGAAGAGGTTCATCCGGAAGCCGACGGCCACGGCCAGGGCCGCCAGGAAGTAGATGCCCGCCTGGTTGATGATCAGGACCTGGATGTCCTCGTAACCCGCCTGCTCGATCATGATCCGCAGCGGGTCGATCGGGTCCACGCCCGAAGCGGCCAGCACGAGCATGGTCAGCACGAGGGCGCTGACCAGCGCGAGCACCGGTCCGGCGGCTGCCAGGAGCAGCCGGTCCTTGTCGAATTTCTTCATCGGGCCTCGTCCTCCGTGGTGTCGCCGTCGACCCCGGCGGAGTGGTCGTCATGGGCTTCGAGGTGGCCGCTGGCCGCGCCGGTCATGGCGGTGCCGAGCTCCTCGGGGGTGATGGTCGCCGGGTCGGCGTCGGCGACCAGGCGGCCGCGGTAGATGACGCGCAGGGTGTCGGACAGGCCGATCAGCTCGTCCAGGTCGGCGGAGATCAGGAGCACGGCCAGGCCCTCGCGGCGGGCCTCGCGGATGGCGTCCCAGATCTGCGCCTGCGCGCCGACGTCCACACCACGGGTGGGGTGGGCGGCGATCAGGAACTTCGGGTCGTGGCTCATCTCGCGGCCGACGATCAGCTTCTGCTGGTTGCCGCCGGAGAGGGAGGCCGCGGTGACGTCGATGCCGGGCGTGCGGACGTCGTACTCGCGCACGATCCGCTCGGTGTCCTTGCGGGCGGCCTTCGGGTCGAGGATGCCGCCCTTGGAGTTGGGCTTCTCGGTGACGTGGCCGAGGATGCGGTTCTCCCAGAGGGGGGCCTCCAGCAGCAGACCGTGCCGGTGGCGGTCCTCGGGGATGTAGCCGATGCCGCCCTCGCGGCGCTTGCGGGTCGGGAGGGCGGTGATGTCCTTCCCGTCCAGGGTGATCGTGCCGCCGTCCGGGCCGACCATGCCCATGAGGGCCTCGATCAGCTCGGTCTGGCCGTTGCCCTCGACGCCGGCGAGGCCGAGGACCTCGCCCTTGTGGATGGTGAAGTCGATGCCGGCCAGGACCTCGCGCACGACGCCGTCCGGGTCGGTCGCACCGAGGCGCAGGCCCTCGACCTGCAGCATCGGGGTCGTGGTCACCGTGGACTCGCGGGTCTCCGGCGAGGGCAGCTCGGTACCGACCATGAGCTCGGCGAGCTGCTTGGTCGTGGCCGTCTTCGGGTCGGCGGTGCCGACCGTGGTGCCGCGGCGGATGACGGTGATGTCGTCGGCGACCTTCAGCACCTCGCCCAGCTTGTGCGAGATGAAGATGACGGTCAGGCCCTCGGCCTTGAGCTCGCGCAGGTTGTCGAAGAGCGCGTCCACTTCCTGCGGCACGAGCACGGCGGTGGGCTCGTCGAGGATGAGGGTCTTGGCGCCTCGGTAGAGGACCTTGAGGATCTCCACGCGCTGGCGGTCGGCGACACCGAGGTCCTCGACCAGGGCGTCGGGACGCACGCCGAGGCCGTACGCGTCCGAGATCTCCATGATCTTCTTGCGGGCCCTGCCGCCGATGCCGTAGAGCTTCTCGCCGCCGAGGACGACGTTCTCCAGGACCGTGAGGTTGTCGGCCAGCATGAAGTGCTGGTGGACCATGCCGATGCCGCGGGCGATGGCCTCGCCGGGGTTGTTGAAGGAGACCTGCTCCCCGTCGATGGCGATGGTGCCCTCGTCCGGCTTCTGCATGCCGTAGAGGATCTTCATCAGGGTCGACTTGCCGGCACCGTTCTCACCGATGAGGGCGTGGACCGTGCCCTTGCGGACGGAGATGGCGATGTCCTTGTTGGCGACGACGCCGGGGAAACGCTTGGTGATGCCGTGCAGTTCTACGGCGAGAGGGGGGCTGGACGCGTTGATGACGCACTCTCCTTGGCGCGGAAGGAGCCGGAAAATAAGCCGAAATAAGCCAAGTGGCAGGAGGACAGGGCGGGGAGAGAAGGTATCGCGTCCACGATGCCTCTACGCGCGTAGCACTGTCGGAAGTGAAAACTTGCGGCCAAGTGGCCACAAGTCCGCACGGACTGGGGGTGGAGACGCGGCTCGGGGTCCGGGAGCGGGTTGACCGCTTCCGGACCCCGGAGACCACGACTCAAGCGTCAGACAGGAACCTTACGGCGCGGTCTTGACGGTGATCTTCTTGGCGATGATGTCGGCCTTGGCCTTCTCCACCGCGGCGGTGACGTCGGCCATCGCCTTGTACTGCGGGTTGGAGTCCGCCAGCGCGACACCGTTCTTGTCCAGGCCGTAGCGGACCTCGCCGGACTCCGGCTTGCCGTCCTTGACCGACTTGATCAGGTCGAACACCGCGAGGGAGACGTCCTTGGTGACCGAGGTCAGGATGTGGTCCTTGTACTTCGCCAGACCCGGCTGGTTGTACTGGTCCGAGTCGACACCGATGGCCCACTTGCCGGCGGTGGAGGCGGCCTCGATGGCGCCCGAGCCCGCGAGACCGGCGGCGGCGTAGATCACGTCGGCGCCACCGTCGAGCTGGCCCTTGGCGGCGGCCTTGCCGAGGTCGGGCTTGGCGAAGCCCGAGAAGTCCGGCGGCTGGGTCAGGTAGGCCGACAGCACCTTGGCGTTCGGGTTGGTGTCCTTGACGCCCTGCTCGAAGCCCGCCTGGAACTTCTTGATCAGCGGAACCTCGACACCGCCGATGAAGCCGACCGTGCCGGACTTCGACGCCTTGGCGGCGGCGACGCCGGCCAGGTAGGAGCCCTGCTCCTCGTTGAAGACCAGGTTGGCGATGTTCGGGCCGGTCTTGGAGGTGTCGTCGATGATGCCGAACGTGGTGTTCGGGAACTTCTTCGCGACCTTCTCGATGGCCGGGGCGTAGGAGAAGCCGACGCCGATGACCGGGTTGTTGCCCTTGCGCGCCAGCTCGGTGAGGCGCTGGACCTTGTCGGCCTCGCTCTCGCCCTCGGTCGGCTCCGCCTCGGCGGTCTTGACCTTGAGCTCCTTCTCGGCCTTCTCCAGGCCCGCGTAGGCGGCGTCGTTGAACGACTGGTCGCCACGGCCGCCGACGTCGTACGCGATGGCGGCGCTGGCGCTCTTCGACTCCGAGGAGGACGAGGAGGACGAAGCGTCCGAGGACTTCTTTCCGCCACAGGCGGTGGCCGAGAGGGCCAGCGCCGCGGACGCGATGCCCACGGTGGCGATCCTGGTGATCCGGCGCAAGGGGAGGCTCCTTCAAAACCTGACCGAAGCGCCACGACCGGCGCTGGTTTCGCGGCGATCGTAACGCGCGTAGATGTCAGTTAAAGGCCCGTTCATGAGTCGTTATCGGATCGTCGCGAACCGGACAGTGACCGGTTGGTAACCGCGGGAGCGTCCAGCCCTTGTGTACCAAGGGCTGGACAGGTCCGACAGGGGACCCGCGGATGTTGTACAGAGATTTACTTGATTTTTTACGAAGAGGGCCTTGTGCGGCGCCCGTCCAGCAGGGCGGCGGCCGTGAAGAACTCCACGCCGTACCCGATCGCGTCCTCGTCGACGTCGAAATCGCCCCGGTGCAGGTCGCGCTTGGCGGTGTCGCCGGGCTTGCGGACGCCGAGGCGGGCCATGGCGCCCGGGACGTGCTCCAGGTACCAGGAGAAGTCCTCGCCGCCGAGGCTCTGCTCGGTGTCCTCGACGGACTCGGCGCCGCACCGGGCCGCCATGGCCTCCCGGAGCAGTTCGGCGACCACCGGGTCGTTCACCACGGGCGGCAC
Source organism: Streptomyces sp. NPDC000075 (assembly GCF_040301925.1). Classification (NCBI taxonomy): domain Bacteria; kingdom Bacillati; phylum Actinomycetota; class Actinomycetes; order Kitasatosporales; family Streptomycetaceae; genus Streptomyces; species Streptomyces sp. NPDC000075. The sequence continues at coordinate 46,001 of NZ_JBEPFL010000005.1, read as the reverse complement.
CCCGCGCACGTGGTTGATCTCGAACTTCGCGCCGTGCATCGTCGCGACCTCGTCGATGGCCGCGTGGATCATGTCCGGGGCCTCGTACCAGGCGTTCAGGTCCAGGCAGCGGACCGTGCCGGAGAGCTCCGCGTGCATCGGGATGACGTTGCAGGCGTGCCCGGCCTCGATCCGGCCCCAGGTGACCGACATGCCCGAGCGGGCGTCCATCCGGCGGGCCAGCAGGGCCGGCACGTCCACGGCGACCCGGGCGGCGGCCGTCACCATGTCGGTGGTCAGGTGCGGGCGGGCGGTGTGACCGCCGGGGCCCGACAGGGTGACCTCCAGCCGGTCGCAGGCCGAGGTGATCGGGCCGGCCCGCAGCCCGATCCGGCCCGCGTCCACGCGCGGGTCGCAGTGCACCGCGATGATCCGGCCGACGCCCTCCAGCACCCCGGATTCCAGGGCTTCGGTGGCCCCGCCCGGCAGCACCTCCTCGGCGGGCTGGAACAGCAGCCGCACCGGGCGCGGCAGCAGGCCCTGGCGGTCGAGCTCGGCGAGCACCAGGCCGGCGCCGAGCACCACCGAGGTGTGCACGTCGTGGCCGCAGGCGTGGGCGCGGTCCGGGACGGTCGAACGGTAGGGGACGTGCGTCTTGGCGTCCGGGATGGGCAGGGCGTCGATGTCCGCGCGCAGGGCCAGCATCGGCCGGCCCCGGTCCCAGGTGCCGACGTCACAGACGAGGCCGGTGCCGGACTTCAGGACCCGTGGTCGCAGGCCCGCCTTCTCCAGCCGCGCCTTGATCGCCGCCGTGGTCCGGAACTCCTGGTGTCCTAGTTCGGGGTGCATGTGCAAGTCGCGGCGGAAGGCGATCAGTTCGGCACGCAGGTGATCCGGAAGCTTGCCGGGCAGCTCGGGCCGGTCGGGCTTGCCGGGCAGGGCGGGCAGGGACTCGCGGGACATCAACTGGTTCACCCGTTTAAGGGTAGGCGCACGGATGGGTCAACTGTCTGGAGATCACCAGAAATTCATGCCGTTAGGGGAAAGAAAAGCGGCCTCTGGACGCATGACCGGATGCGCCCGGGGGTAAACTCGCGCGCTCATCCGGCCGCCGGGGCCGCCCCGAGGGGGAGTCTGCGCACATCACGGGCGGTGCCGGTGACTCCGGCGAGGAAGCCGCGGGCCCTGGGCGAGGCGGTGGCGGTGAGCCAGGCGGGGTCGATATCGCATACCGCGACCGTCACGCCGGTGCCGGTGAGCGCGTACGGCAGCGTGTGGACGACCGTGGACGGAAAGCTGACGACGGTACGGCCGATGGGGCCGCGCCGGGCGATCAGCTCCAGCGGGAGGTCCGGCCGTACGATCTCCAGCCCGGTCGCCTCGCTCAGCGCGCGCAGCTTCTCCGGCGTCTCCCGGCGGTGGGCGAAGTAGCGGGTGACGCCGTGCTCCCGGGCCAGGGCGCGGACGGCGTCCAGGTAGCGGAAGGGGTCGACCACGCCGGTCTCCACCAGGGAGGTGCCGACCAGGTCGGTGCCCTTGGTCAGCCGGGGCGGCCCGAAGCGGGCCCGGGTCCAGGCGAAGTCGTTGACGCGCAGCCGGGCCCCGGGCGGCGGGGTGACGGGCATCGAGGTGAACAGTTCGACGTCGTGCCCGGCGCGCGGGGTCAGCCTGCGCCGCGCGGTGCCCGACACCGGGGCGTAGACGAGCTCCCGCACCCGGGCGGCGGCCCCGCCGCCGGTGCGGTGCCAGCGGCGCAGCCGCTCGCCCCGGCCGAGCTGCGCGACGAACTCCATGGTGGCGGTGCCGTCGTCCACGACGACGGTCTCGGCCGCCCGGGCCGGGACCAGCAGCAGTTGGAGGAAGCGGGAGAAGGGGTCGCCGACCACGATCCGCTCCGCCCGGCGCACGGCGGGGGCGAGGGCCGTCAGGGCCCCGGCCGGGGACCCCGAGCCGCCCCGGGCCTCCTGCCACTGGACGGCGTGCCCCTCGTCGCGGGCGATCCCGGCGACCCGGCGCAGCTGGCCCCGGGACATGGGGTCGGTCGGGGGCAGGACGACGATCCGCAGCCCGCCGGCGGCCGGGCCGGGGGCAGGCCGGCCGGGTCCGGGCTGGCGGGGGACGGCGGCGGGGCCGGGCTGGCGGGGGACGGCGGTGAGCAGCGGGCCGCCGTCCCCGCGCCGGGTGTGGGCCCACTCCAGCACGTTGAGGAGCTGGACCGGGCTCTCCACGAGGGCCAGGGTGGGGGCTGAGGGGTTCACGACGTACTCCGCTCTGGGGAGGAGGGCCGGGGTGGGTCAGGAGGCGGCGGGAGCGGGGGCCGGGGCCGGGAGGGTGCCCTGGACGCGGCGGAGCTTCCTCATGGGGGCGAGCTCGGAGTCGTAGACCTTCTTGACCCCGTCGCCGAGGGCGGTCTCGATGGTGCGGATGTCGCGGACGAGGCGGGTGAGGCCGCCGGGTTCGACGGAGGCGGCCTGGTCGGAGCCCCACATGGCGCGGTCGAGGGTGATGTGCCGTTCGACGAGGACGGCGCCGAGGGCGACGGCGGCCAGGGTGGTCTGGAGGCCGGTCTCGTGTCCGGAGTAGCCGACGGGGACGTTCGGGTACTCCTCCTGGAGGGTGTTGATCACCCGGAGGTTGAGTTCCCCGGCCTTGGCCGGGTACGTCGAAGTGGCGTGGCACAGGAGGATGTTGTCGCTGCCGAGCACCTCGACGGCGTGCCGGATCTGCTTCGGGGTGGACATGCCGGTGGAGAGGACGACGGTGCGGCCGGTGGCGCGCAGGGCGCGCAGCAGTTCGTCGTCGGTGAGGCAGGCGGAGGCCACCTTGTGGGCGGGCGGGTCGAACTTCTCCAGGAAGGCGACGGCCTCGGTGTCCCAGGGGGAGGCGAACCAGTCGATGCCGCGCTTGGCGCAGTGCTCGTCGATGGCGAGGTAGTCGGCCTCGCCGAACTCGACGCGGTGGCGGTAGTCGATGTAGCGCATCCGGCCCCAGGGGGTGTCGCGTTCGACGTCCCACTGGTCGCGGGGGGTGCAGAGCTCGGGGGTGCGCTTCTGGAACTTGACGGCGTCGCAGCCGGCTTCGGCGGCGGCGTCGACGAGGGCGAAGGCGGTGCCGAGGTCGCCGTTGTGGTTGATGCCGATCTCGCCGACGACGTAGACGGGGCGGCCGGGGCCGGCGATGCGCGTGCCGAGGGTGCGCAGACGGGGGTTGAGGGGGGCGACGGTCATGGCGTCGGGTGTCCTTCGCTGGGGTGTCGGGGGCGTGCGGGGTGCGGGAGCCGGGTCGAGGAGGGGGGCGAGGAGCCGGGCGCGGGCGAGGTCGTGCGGGTCGTCGACCTCCAGGACCCGCGCCGGGTCGGCGGGGACGGGCAGGACCCGCCCGAAGAAGCGGTGGCGGGCGGCGCGCAGGCCTGCCGCGGTCATGGCGTAGGCGGCGCCGGTCTCCAGGAGTTCCTCGGGGCGGTCCTGGCGGCGGGGGCGGTACGCGGGGACGTGGTTGACCCCGGTGCCGGAGCCGTCGGGTCCCCGGCGCCAGAGGAAGCCGTGGAAGGGGGCGGCGGTCAGGGCGGAGTCGGCGGCGCCGCGGCCACGGCGGCGGCGACGGACTCGACGTCGGAGGGGGTGAGGAAGGGGCTGGTGCACTGGACGAGGAGGACCACGTCCACCGTGAGGGAGTTCAGTTCCTCGAAGGCGTCCAGGGCGTGGAGGACGGCCGCCTCACTGCTCGCGGTGTCCCCGCAGAGGGCGGCGGGGCGGGCGATGACGTGGGCGCCGGCGGCGCGGGCGGCGGCGGCGACGGCCCCCGAGTCGGTGGAGACGACCACGTCGGTGACGGTGGGCGCGCCCCGGCAGGCGCGGACGGCGCGGGCGACGAGGGGGATCCCGCCGACGCGCGCGGTGTTCTTGCCGGGCACCCCCTTGGAGCCGCCGCGGGCGGGGATGACCGCGAGCACCCTGGGGGCCCGGGCGTTCACAGCTCGCCCAGGCGGCGGATCGCCGGGGCCACGCGCTGGACCCCGTGCCGGTAGGCGCCCCGGGCCGCCTCGCGCAGGTGCGCCCGCAGCCACCGCCGGGCCGCCGCCTCCTCCCGCCGCACGGCCCCCGGGAGCGGGGTCCCGTCGGGGGCGAGGTGCTGGCGGGCCAGGATCCCGGGCAGGTAACCGGGGGCGGTCTCCAGGGTGTAGTACGGCGCCACGGGCGCGAGCCGCTCCCGCGCGAGCAGCCGGGCGAGCCGCTCCCGGGCGGCGGCGTAGCGGTCGGGCGTCGCGTCGGCGTCCCGGGCGCCCGGGACGCCGTGGGTGCCGAGCCAGGCCGGGTCCGCCCGGGGCAGCAGGCCGGCGTCCAGCTGGTCCCAGGAGGCGAGGCAGCCCGAGCCGAGGAAGTGCTGGTTGCCGAGGGCCTCGCGGATGCCGAGGTCGGTCAGGACGGCCGTCGGGATGCCCCGGTGCAGGGACTCCAGGGCGGCCGTGGAGGAGACCGTGACGAGCAGGTCGGTGCCGTCCAGCACCTCGCCCATGTGGCCGTAGACCAGCCGGCAGTTGGGCGGCAGGCCGCCGGGGAGGCGTTCGGCCAGCCGCTGGTAGGGGTGTTCCTCCAGGTGGGTGGTGTGCTCCCCCGGCCGGCTGCGGAGTTTGACCAGGACCTCCCGGTCCGGGTGCAGCCGCGCGTGTCCGGCCGCCCGGCCCAGCAGGTAGGCGCGGTCGGCGCGGCCCTCGGGTACGGAGGGCTGCACGGCGAAGACCACCCGGTGGGCGCGGCTCCCGGCGGGCTCGTACGGGGCCCCGGCCAGGAAGGGCAGGGCGGTCTCGGTGACGGCGTCCGGGTCGGCGCCCACCCCCTCGTAGACGGCGCGGAAGCGCTCGGCGTCGTGGCGGGAGTTGGCGAGGACCAGGTCGGCGCCGTGGCGCAGCAGCAGCCCGTCGGCGAGCTTCTCGTAGACCACGCCCACGTACCCGGTGACGAACACGGGCCGCCGGGCGGCCTCCGGCCACAGGGCGCGGGCCCCGTGCAGGACGGCCTGGACGGCGCCGCCGACGAGGGCGAGGACGACCACGTCGTAGCGTTCGCGGCCGAGTTCCGCGAGGAACTCCGCGCAGGTCACCTCCACCGGCGCGGCGTCGGCCCCGATCCCCGCCTCGCCGAGCTGGCGGGCGGTGGGGGTGGCGCGGCCGCGCAGGAGGTATCCGGTGACGCGGTGGCCCGGGGAGTCTTCGCGGGGGGCGAGGCGGCGGGCCGTGTGGGCGCCCCATTTCCAGCGTGTGTCGGAATCGGCGAGTACGGCGATCCGTTGATCGGCCCGGCTTCTGCTGAGTGGCACTGGCACCCGGCAGAAGCTATTCCGCATTTCCGGTGGTCGGCCCAACGAGCGCACAACGGTGGGTTAACAACCCGTCGACGAAATGCGAAAGCGCCCTGGTTAACGCGACCGCCCCGCGTCGTTCACATGGAATACGCATCGGGGCCACGGTGAATGCCGGGCCGCGCCCCTAGGGTCTCGCGGGTGCTCAAGCTCTCTGTGGTCGTGCCGTTCTACAACGTGCAGACATACGCGCCGGATGCCCTGCGGAGCCTCGAACTCAACGCCCGCGAGGATTTCGAGTTCCTGCTCGTCGACGACCGTTCCTCGGACGGGACGCCCGCGCTGCTGGAGCGGGCCGCCGCGACCCTGCCGGGGGCGGTGCTGCTGAGACGGGAGCGCAACGGGGGGCTGGCGACCGCCCGCAACACCGGGCTGGACGCGGCGCGCGGGCGCTATATCGCCTTCCTGGACGGCGACGACTGGCTGGCGCCGGGCCACCTGGCCCGCACGCTGGCCGCCATCGAGGCCCTGAACTGCGATTTCGTCCGGACCGACCATGTGCGGGTGACGGGCCGGGAGCGGGTCGTGCAGCGGGTGCCGTTCGGGCCGGAGTCGGTGGTGGCCGATCCGCGCGCCGGGATCCTGCCCGCCTCGCGGGCCACCGCGGTGGACTACCCGTACGCCTGGGCCGGGATGTACCACCGGCGGCTGCTGGAGCGGGGGCTGCTGCACTTCACCGACGGGCTGCGGACGGCGGAGGACCGGCCGTGGATCTGGCGGCTGCACCGGGAGGCGGAGTCGTTCGCGGCGGTCGGCCTGCCGGGGGTCTTCTACCGGCGGGGTATTCCCACCTCGTTGACGCAGATCGGTGACGAGCGCCAGCTCGATTTCATTCGGGCATTCGACCAGGTCCTCGCGGACACGGCGGCCGACCGGGAATCCGAACTCCTGATCCCCAAAGCCGTCCGAACGTATTGCGCGATTATCGCGCACCATATCGGCTCGATGAGAAGGTTCGAACCGGCCGTGGCGAAAAAACTCCGTTCGATGAGCGCGGACGCGCTCGGCCGCATGCCCGGCGCGGCGCTGGACCGGGCCCTGGACTCGATGGACGCCGAACGCTCCGCCCTGCTGCGCAGGCTGCGCCGCCGGACCCCGGCCGCCTCCGCCTCCGGGGCCGCGGCGTGAACGTGACGCAGGTCTTCCTCGCCTCCACCCTCTACGGCGCGGCCACCCTCGCCGCCGCCCTCGACGCCGGCTGCCTCCCGCCGGCCGGCCGGCGGATCCTGCTGACCAGCAACCACTCCCCCGCCCCCGAGGTCACCCCGGGCCTCGACGCCATGCCCGGCTTCGCCGTGCTGCGCTCGCGCTTCGACGAGGTGCTCGACTGGAACGCGGTCGTCGCCCCGCAGCACCCCAGCACCTGGGCGCCGCGCCCGGAGGACGTCCCGCTGTGGGAGCGGCAGCTGCGCCACTCGTGGGGGCTGGGCCGGGACCGGGTCGAGCTGATCGTGGAGTCCCTCCAGGTGCCGCCCGCGCAGAGCCTGTGCCGGCTGTTCCCGGGGGCCGCGATCGACGTCTACGCCGACGGGCTCATGTCGTACGGGCCCACCCGCTTCCGGCTCGACCCGCAGATCGGGATGCGGGTGCGGCGGGTGCTGCACCTGGACCTGGTCCCGGGGCTGGAGCCGCTGCTGCTGACCGAGTTCGGGGTGCGGGGTGAGCTGATCCCGGCGCCGGCCGCCGTGCGGGTCTTCGCCGAGCTGGCCGACGCGGCGGAGCCGCCCGGGCCGCTGCCCGGGGGCGGGGACGGGGAGGAGCCCTGTGCCCTGCTGCTGGGCCAGTACCTGTCCGCGCTGGAGCTGATGCCGGCCGACGAGGAGGAGGAGCTGCACGCCGCGATGGTGCGCGGGGCCTGCGAGTGGGGGCACCGGGACCTGGTCTTCAAACCGCATCCGAGCGCTCCGGCGGCGTACTGGCGGCGGGCGGAGGCGGAGGCCGCCCGGCTCGGGGTGCGCCTGACGGTGCTGGACGCGCCGGTGCCGGCCGAGACCCTCTACCGGCGGCTGCGCCCGGCGCTGGTGGTGGGCTGCTTCTCGACCGGGCTGCTGACGGCCCGGGCGCTGTACGGGATCCCGGTGGCGCGGACCGGCACCGGGGCCCTGCTGGGCCGGCTGACCCCGTACCAGAACAGCAACCGGATCCCGCTGACGCTGGTGGACGCGCTGGTCCCGGACCTGGACGGGCCGCCCCGGGATCCGCCCGCCGATCTGCCGGGGCTGGTCGCGGCGGTGGGCTTCACCATGCAGCCCCGGATCCTGCCGGAGCGCCGCCCGGCGGCCGAGGCGTACCTGGCCCGGCACCTGGACCCGTACACCCGGCGCTACTTCGGGCGCCGCCGGCTGACCGCGCTGGGGCTGCCGGGCGGGGTCCCGCGCCGGCTGGCGTTCCTGCCGCGCAGCCGCGCGGTGCGGCGGGCGGCGCACCGGCTCCGCAGGCGGCTGGGCCGGCTGTCCGCCGGGCTCTGACACGGCCGGGGCGGCGACGGCGGGCCGGGGCGCGGGCCGGGGGCGCGGCCCCGGGGGCGCGGGTGTCAGCTGGTGGCGAGCTTGGCGGCGAAGCCGAGGAAGATCACGCCCGCCGCCGAGGTCGCCCCGGCCGACAGCCGCTTGCGGCGCCGGAAGGCGGCCGACAGGCGGGTGCCGGTGAATATCAGGGTGGACAGGTAGACCAGGCTGACCAGCTGGGAGACCGTCCCGAGCAGCAGGAACGACAGCGCCGGGTGGGCGTACCCGGGGTCGACGAACTGCACGAAGAACGACAGCAGGAACAGGATGGCCTTCGGGTTGAGCAGGCTGACCAGCAGCGCCCGCCGGTACGGCCGCTCGGCCGCGCCCGCGGCCTCCGCCCCGGCCGCCTCCGGCTCCGCGTCCCGCGTCAGGCGCGCCCGCCACATCCCCCACGCGGCGCGCAGCATGCCCACGGCCAGCCAGCCCAGGTAACCGGCACCGAGCACCTTGACCACGCCGAACAGCACCGGGCTCGCCTTGAGCAGGGCCCCCGCGCCGACGGCCGTGAGCACCATCAGCACGGTGTCGCCGGTGAACACGCCGAAGGCCGCCCGGTAGCCCTGCCCCACCCCGCGCCGCGAGGCGACGGACAGGACGTAGAGCGAGTTCGGCCCCGGCAGCAGGACGATCAGCGCCACCGCGGCGAGATAAGTAGGAAGATCTGTCACACCCAGCATGGGCAGGAGTGTCCCACAGGTACGCACCTGTCACGCCAGTGGGTTTCACCCAGCGAGACCGGCCGGCTCGTACGTCCCCCAGACCTCCCGCAGCACCCCGCACACCTCGCCCACGGTGGCCCGCGCCCGCAGCGCCTCCTTCATCGGGTGCAGCACGTTCTCCTCCGCCCCGGCGGCCACCTCCCGCAGCTCGTCCAGCGTGGCCCGCACCACCTCCGCGTCCCGCCCGGCCCGCAGCCGGGCCAGCGCCTCGCACTGGCGGGCCTCCACCGCCGGGTCGACGCGCAGCGGCTCGTACGGCTCCTCCCGCTCCAGCGCGAACCGGTTGACCCCGACCACGACCCGCGCCCCGGCCTCCTGCTCCCGCGCGATCCGGTAGGCGTTGGCCTCGATCTCCCCCTTCTGGAACCCGGCCTCGATCGCCGCGACCGCCCCGCCGAGGTCCTCGACCCGCCGCATCAGGGCGAGGGCCGCCTCCTCCACCTCGTCCGTCATCCGCTCCACCGCGTAGGACCCGGCGAAGGGGTCGGCGGTGTGCGGCACGTCCGTCTCGTACGCCAGCACCTGCTGGGTGCGCAGGGCGAGCCGGGCCGCCTTCTCCGTGGGCAGCGCGATGGCCTCGTCGAAGGAGTTGGTGTGCAGGGACTGCGTCCCGCCGAGGACCGCGGCCAGCGCCTGCACGCCCACCCGTACCAGGTTCAGCTCGGGCTGCTGAGCCGTCAGCTGCACCCCGGCGGTCTGGGTGTGGAAGCGCAGCATCATCGACTTGGGGTCCCTGGCCCCGAACTCCTCCCGCATGACGCGGGCCCAGATCCGCCGGGCCGCCCGGAACTTGGCCACCTCCTCCAGGAGGGTGGTGCGGGCGACGAAGAAGAAGGACAGCCGGGGGGCGAACTCGTCGACGGCCATCCCGGCGGCGATCGCGGCACGGACGTACGCGAGCGCGTCGGCGAGGGTGAAGGCGATCTCCTGCACGGGCGAGGCCCCCGCCTCGGCCATGTGGTAGCCGGAGACGGAGATGGTGTTCCACTTGGGCATCTCGGCGCGGCAGTAGCGGAAGGTGTCGGCGGTCAGCCGCAGGGAGGGGCCGGGCGGGAAGATGTACGTCCCGCGCGCGATGTACTCCTTCAGGACGTCGTTCTGGATCGTGCCCGTCAGCCGGCAGCCGGGGATCCCCTGTTCCTCCGCGACCAGCTGGTACATCAGGAGCAGCAGGGCGGCGGGGGCGTTGATCGTCATCGAGGTGGAGACCCGGTCGAGGGGGATGCCCTCGAAGAGCGCCCGCACGTCCTCGACGGAGTCGACGGCGACGCCGACCTTGCCGACCTCCCCGGCGGCGAGGGGGGCGTCGGAGTCGTGGCCCATCTGGGTGGGCAGGTCGAAGGCGACGGACAGACCGGTACCGCCGCCCTCGATGAGCCGCCGGTAGCGGGCGTTGGACTCGGCGGCCGTGCCGAAGCCGGCGTACTGGCGCATGGTCCAGGGACGGGCCGTGTACATCGCGGGGTGGATGCCGCGGGTGTACGGGTACTCCCCCGGCGCGCCGAGGGCGGCCCCCGGGTCCCAGCCCGTCAGGGCTCCCGGCCCGTAGACCGGTTCGATCGGGAGCCCGCTCTCGGTGCGGGCCGTGGGACGGACCATGTCGTGGGACCTCCGTGTCCGTGGATCCGACCGGCCCGGGGCTGGTACAACCGTGCCCGCGACGGCCGCTGGTCACAATGGGGCAACATCCGGGGTTCGTCCGCAACTGTCCACGCCCGTGAGGCATCACCTAGATACACGACGATGAATCCGGGGGAACCGCGATGCACCGACAGAGAGCCATCATCCGCACGCTCGGCCTCGCCACGGCGGTCGCGTTCGCGGCGACCGCCTGCGGTCCCCAGCATCCCGGCTCCGCTCCGGCGGCGCCCTCCGCGCCGGTCGCCCCGCCCTCGGCCTCCGCCTCCGGGCAGGACGACAAGCCGGGCGCCTCCTCGCCCGCGCCGTCGCCCTCGGAGCCGGCCTCCCCGTCCGCCTCCCCCTCCGCCCCGGCCTCGCCGTCGGAGTCCGCCGCGCCCGCCGCGAAGCCGGTCATGGCCAACGGCGACGAGACCGACCTGGTCCGCGAGCTCCAGGCGCGGCTGCGCCAGCTGAAGCTGATGACCTCGGCGCCCACCGGGTTCTACGGCTCGAAGACCACGGCCGCCGTGAAGACCTTCCAGTCCCAGCACGGGCTCGGCGCGACCGGCACGGTGGACGAGGCCACCTGGCGGAAGATCCAGGAGCTGAGCCGCAAGCCCACGGACGAGGAGCTGCGCCCGCCGACCACCAACGAGGTGGCCGCCCCGGACCCGCGCTGCATGCAGGGCCGGGTGCTGTGCATCAGCAAGGAGAGCCGCACCCTCGCCTGGATGATCGACGGCAAGGTGGTCTCGTCCATGGACGTGCGCTTCGGCTCGGAGAACACACCGACCCGTGAGGGCCTGTTCCAGGTGGAGTGGAAGGCGAAGGACTGGACGTCGACGATCTACCACACGCCGATGCCGTACTCGATGTTCTTCAGTCAGGGCCAGGCCGTGCACTACTCGGCCGACTTCGCGGCCCGCGGCTACGCCGGCGCCTCGCACGGCTGCGTGAACGTCCGGGACAAGGTGAAGCTGTCGGCGCTGTTCGACCAGGTGAAGGTCGGCGACAAGGTCGTCGTCTACTGGTGACGGCCATTCGGTCGGCCGACCGGCCGGGGGTGTGGAGGAGTGAGGGCGCGGGCAGGGCCGGGGGAACGTGCCCCGCCCGCGCCGGGTGCGCAGAGCCCAGGGGTACGGGGGGAACCCCGGCTCTCGCGCCGCCGATGACCAGTCGGCTCGTTCTGTACTGCGTCACCGGTTCGAAAAGTGTTACTGCCGTGCGTACGGGCCTCTGCTGAACCGTTTCGGCAGGGTGTTTCAGGCGCTGCTTTCAGGCGCTCCGGCGCTGGCCTTCGGCGCCCGTCAGTGCATGCGGAAGCCGAGCGGGCCGCTCGGGTTCAGCGTCGGCGAGGGGACGACGGCGCCGCCCTGGTCGGTGGTACCGCTCTGCGGGACGCCCGAGCGGGGCGCGTCCAGCAGGGTCGCGCAGAAGCGCGAGATCTTCGCGAGGCCGCCGGCGATCCGGACGAGGTCCTGCTTGCGGTCGGCGCCCAGCTTGTTCGCGGCGTGGTCGCGGCACAGGTCCTCGGGGCGGTCCTTGCCCTGTACGTCGCGGTCCTTGCCGTCCCCGCCGCCGCTCGCGCCGTGGCCGTTCTTGTCGGTGAAGGTGTTGCGGGTGCCGTCCGTGCCCCCCGCGCCGCCGCCTCCCGTGCCCGGCGTCGTCAGCCCGCCGGGCGGCTGCGGCAGGCTGGGGGCCGCGTCCATGGGCGTACGGGCCCGCCCGTCCGGCGGCAGCGTGAAGCCCGGGCCGGGCGAGGCGAAGCCGCCGCCCTCCGGGGTGGGCCGCAGCTGCGGTCCGGGGGTGGGGCCGGACGTCTCCCCGGCCGGGGACGGGTCGGAGTCGGCGCTGACCGAGACGGCCGGCGCGGGACCCGCGGTGAGGTGCACGGCCCGGTCCAGCAGGCCGGTGCCGGCGACGGCGGCGATCCCGCCGACCGCGACCCCGGCCAGTGCGGCCGCCAGGCCGAAGCGGGCGGGGGCGCCGTAGCGGCGCTGCGCGGGGATCCGTACGACGGGTATCGGGGCCAGGTCGACGAGGGGCTCCTCGGGCGCGCCGGAGCCGCCCGCGCCGTGCGCCGGGGCGGCGGACGCCGTCGCCGGGGGCGCCGCGGCCGGGGCCCGGTGCGCGTGCGCGGCGCGGAACGCGGCCAGCGCCGCGGCCTCGCCGGGCAGCTCCCCCCGGTCCGCGGTCTGCGGGACCAGGGCGTCGAGGGCGGCGCGCAGCCGGGCTGCCTCGGCCCGGGCGCGCGGGTCCTCGTCGGGTCCGACCGGGCCGGCGGCCCGTCCGCGCAGCAGCTCTTCCGCCGTGGCTCCGTCCAGCCACGCCTTGTGCTCGTCGGCCATCACATGTCCTTCTGCGTCCGCCAACGTGAATGCGTCACACCGGTTTGTTCGACGAGGTCCTTGGCCCGTGCCCGCTGCGCCGGTACGGCGTCGAGGTCCCGGTCCCGCGCCGGGTCTCCGGCATTATGGCCGACCCGCCCGCGCGCCTCCGGCTCCCCCGCCGGGCCGGACTCGGCGCCGAGCAGCTCGGCGAGCTTCTTCAGCCCCCGGTGCGCCGCCGTGCGGACCGCGCCGGGCCGCTTGCCCAGGGTCTCGGCCGCGCTCTTCGCGTCGAGGCCGACGACCACCCGCAGCACGACGGCCTCGGCCTGGTCCTGCGGGAGCTGGGCTATGAGCGCCATGGTGCGGCCCGTGGACAGGGCCTCCATGGCCTCGCCGTAGGTGTCGGAGTCCGCGGCCCGGCCGGTCAGCTCGGTCTCGTCCCCGCCGACGGCGGGCCGGCGGCCGCGCATGCGGATGTGGTCCAGGGCCCGGTTGCGGGCGATCCGGGCCGCCCAGCCGCGGAAGCGGTCGGCGTCCCCGGTGAAGGAGGCGAGGTCGCGGGCTATCTGCAGCCATGCCTCGGAGGTCACGTCCTCCGCGTCGCCGTCGCCGACGAGCGTGCGTACGTATCCGAGCAGGCGCGGGTGCACGGCGCGGTACACAGTCCGGAACGCGCTTTCGTCGCCGTCCTGTGCCGCGAGCACCGCGGCGGTCAGCTCCGCGTCGTCCCCCAGCAAAGTCCCCAACCCGTTCGACGTCCTGTACGTGTGGCGCAAATCCGCACGTTACGGCTTTCACGCACCTCTCGTCCACGCGTTGTACAACCAGCGACCAAGCCTGCGCGGAGCGAGGTGTGACAGAAAACGCACTGCTGACGCTGACACAGATACGGGCTTGTCGCACGAGCCCGTGACGGACGGCGACCGGGGCCTCTCCTGTGGGGGGTGGCGGCCTCGGTCGCCCTCCCCTCTCTTCGGCCGGTTCAATCCGGTCCGGGTGTCATCCTTTCGGCTCACTTCCGGGTGAAATCCCCTTATGTGTACGACACCCCCTCTCCGGGATCGCTAGCGTGGCGGTACACCCCCGCCGCGCCCCGAGGAGAACTCCGCTGTCCAGCCCCCTTCCGGCACAGGTCCGCGGCCCGGTCTCCACCCCGGCCGCCGGGCTGGCGCGGTTCAACTCGCTGCCGCCCGAGCACGCCCGGACCGCCCTGCTGCACTGCTGCGGCAGCGGCCGCTGGGCCCAGCGGGTGGCCGACCACCGCCCCTACCCGGACACCGCCTCCCTGCTGGCGGCGGCCGACGAGGCCGCGTACGACATGTCCCAGGGCGACCTCACCGAGGCGCTCGCCCGGGAGTCCTCGGCCGAGCTGGGCCACGGGGCCCCCTACGCCGCGCTGGTCGCGCTGGACGCGGCCCGGGCGGAGTACGAGCGCACCTTCGGGCACGCCTTCGTGGTCTGCCTGGACGGGCACCCGCCGGAGGAGCAGATAAGCCAGCTGCTGGCCGCGATCCGCCGGAGGATGGGTCACGAGATCGACGAGGAGCGCTCGATCGCGGCCGACGAGCTGCGGCTGGTCGCCCGCTCCCGGCTGCTGTGCCTGCTCGGCCGGCTGGCGGGTTCTCCTCGTGAGAACCCCGGCGACGGTCGGCCATCGGCCGATTTCGGGCTATTTGCCCCTGTGGGATAGGCCGTCCGTGCCTGTTTGATCACACCAGTGGACCCCGCGCGAGGGAACCGACGAAGCGTCGCTACGATGTCCGGGGCCGGTGGACCGTACCCGGCCGGGCCCGACCGACAAAGAAGCCGGCTGGCCCCCGCCCCGCTTCCGGAGGGTTTTCCGTGCCGGCTGGAACGTTGTACCGCGGCCGGGAAGGAATGTGGTCCTGGGTGGCTCATCGAGTCACCGGCGTCCTCATTTTCTTCTTCCTGTTCGTACACGTCCTCGACACCGCACTCGTCCGCGTCTCCCCTGAGGCGTACGACGATGTCGTGGCTACCTACAAGACTCCGATCGTCGCGCTGCTGGAGTACGGCCTCGTCGCCGCAATCCTGTTCCACGCGCTCAACGGTCTCCGTGTCATCGCCGTGGACTTCTGGTCCAAGGGCCCCCGCTACCAGAAGCAGATGCTCTGGAGCGTCGTGGGTGTCTGGATCGTGCTGATGGTCGGGGCCCTCTACCCCGTCCTCGGCCACGCCTACCGCGTTCTGTTCGGGGAGTGACACGCATGTCTTCTGACACTTCTTCCGCCCAGGCGATCGGCGACGTCGAGGGCGTGTCCCTCTACGACGCCGACAACCCGGCGCCCTACATCGAGGCCCCGCGCAAGCGGACCGGCAAGACCCCGCGCTCGACCCGCGGCAACTTCGAGATGGCCGCGTGGCTCTTCATGCGCCTCTCGGGCATCGTGCTGGTCGTCCTGGTCATCGGCCACCTGCTGATCCAGCTCGTGCTGGACGGCGGCGTCTCGAAGATCGGCTTCGCCTTCGTGGCCGGCCGCTGGGCTTCCCCGTTCTGGCAGGTCTGGGACCTGCTGATGCTGTGGCTGGCCATGCTGCACGGCGCGAACGGTCTGCGTACCGTCATCAACGACTACGCGGAGCGCGCCAACACGCGGCTGTGGCTGAAGGGCCTGCTCTACACCGCCACGGTGTTCACCATCCTTCTGGGCACGCTGGTGATCTTCACCTTCGACCCGAACATCCGCTAGGCAACGGGGCTGAGGCGAAATCCAATGAAGATCCACAAGTACGACACCGTCATCGTCGGCGCCGGTGGCGCGGGCATGCGCGCCGCCATCGAGGCGACGAAGCGCAGCCGCACCGCCGTGCTGACGAAGCTCTACCCCACCCGCTCCCACACGGGCGCCGCGCAGGGCGGCATGGCCGCCGCGCTGGCCAACGTGGAGGACGACAACTGGGAGTGGCACACCTTCGACACGGTCAAGGGCGGTGACTACCTGGTCGACCAGGACGCCGCCGAGATCCTGGCGAAGGAGGCCATCGACGCGGTCCTCGACCTCGAGAAGATGGGCCTGCCGTTCAACCGCACCCCGGACGGCACCATCGACCAGCGCCGCTTCGGCGGTCACTCCCGCAACCACGGCGAGGCGCCGGTCCGCCGGTCCTGCTACGCCGCGGACCGCACCGGCCACATGATCCTCCAGACGCTGTACCAGAACTGCGTCAAGGAGGGCGTGGAGTTCTTCAACGAGTTCTACGTCCTGGACCAGCTCCTGGTCGAGGTCGACGGTGTGAAGAAGTCCGCGGGTGTGGTCGCGTACGAGCTCGCCACCGGCGAGATCCACGTCTTCCAGGCCAAGGCGGTCATCTACGCCTCCGGCGGCACCGGCAAGTTCTTCAAGGTGACCTCCAACGCGCACACCCTGACGGGTGACGGCCAGGCGGCCTGCTACCGCCGCGGCCTGCCGCTGGAGGACATGGAGTTCTTCCAGTTCCACCCGACGGGCATCTGGCGCATGGGCATCCTGCTGACGGAGGGCGCCCGCGGTGAGGGCGGCATCCTCCGCAACAAGGACGGCGAGCGCTTCATGGAGAAGTACGCGCCGGTCATGAAGGACCTCGCGTCCCGTGACGTCGTCTCGCGCTCCATCTACACCGAGATCCGCGAGGGCCGCGGCTGCGGTCCGGCCGGTGACCACGTGTACCTGGACCTGACGCACCTCCCGCCGGAGCAGCTCGACGCGAAGCTCCCGGACATCACGGAGTTCGCGCGCACCTACCTCGGTATCGAGCCGTACACGGACCCGATCCCGATCCAGCCCACCGCGCACTACGCCATGGGCGGCATCCCGACCAACGTCGAGGGTGAGGTCCTGGCGGACAACACCACCGTCGTCCCCGGCCTGTACGCGGCCGGCGAGGTCGCGTGCGTGTCGGTGCACGGCGCCAACCGCCTGGGCACCAACTCGCTGCTCGACATCAACGTCTTCGGCAAGCGCTCCGGCATCGCCGCGGCCGAGTACGCCGCCGAGAACGACTACGTCGAGCTGCCGGAGAACCCGGCGCAGCAGGTCGCCGACCTGGTCGAGCACCTGCGCAACTCCACGGGCACCGAGCGGGTCGCCGACCTGCGCCTGGAGCTCCAGGAGACGATGGACGCGTGCGTGATGGTGTTCCGTACGGAGCAGACCATCAAGACCGCGGTCGAGAAGATCGCGGAGCTGCGCGAGCGCTACAAGAACGTGTCCGTCCAGGACAAGGGCAAGCGCTTCAACACGGACCTGCTGGAGGCCATCGAGCTGGGCAACCTGCTCGACCTGGCCGAGGTCATGGCCGTGTCCGCCCTCGCGCGCAAGGAGTCCCGCGGCGGTCACTACCGCGAGGACTACCCGAACCGCGACGACGTCAACTTCATGCGCCACACCATGGCGTACCGCGAGGTCGGCGCCGACGGCAAGGACTCCGTCCGCCTGGACTACAAGCCCGTCGTCGTCACCCGCTACCAGCCGATGGAGCGTAAGTACTGATGGCCACCCCGACCCTGGACAAGATGGAGGCGGCGGCCGCCGCCTCGCCGTACATCACGGTCACCTTCCGGATCCGCCGCTACAACCCCGAGGTCTCGGCCGAGGCGGAGTGGCAGGACTTCCAGATCGAGATCGACCCGAAGGAGCGCGTGCTCGACGGTCTCCACAAGATCAAGTGGGACCTCGACGGCACGCTGACCTTCCGCCGCTCGTGCGCGCACGGCATCTGCGGCTCCGACGCGATGCGGATCAACGGCAAGAACAGGCTCGCCTGCAAGACGCTGATCAAGGACATCAACCCGGAGAAGCCCATCACGGTCGAGGCCATCAAGGGCCTCACGGTGATGAAGGACCTCGTGGTCGACATGGAGCCCTTCTTCCAGGCGTACCGGGACGTCATGCCGTTCCTGGTCACCAAGGGCAACGAGCCGACGCGCGAGCGCCTGCAGTCCGCCGAGGACCGCGAGCGCTTCGACGACACCACCAAGTGCATCCTGTGCGCCGCGTGCACGTCCTCGTGCCCGGTGTTCTGGAACGACGGCCAGTACTTCGGCCCGGCGGCGATCGTCAACGCCCACCGCTTCATCTTCGACTCGCGTGACGAGGCCGGCGAGCAGCGGCTGGAGATCCTCAACGACAAGGACGGCGTGTGGCGCTGCCGCACGACCTTCAACTGCACCGACGCGTGCCCCCGTGGCATCGAGGTCACGAAGGCGATCCAGGAAGTCAAGCGCGCCCTGATCACGCGCCGCTTCTGATCCCGTCCTCCTGACACCGCGAGGCCCCGTACCCGGAGACAGTCCGGGTACGGGGCCTCGCCCGTTCCCGGGCGGTCTCCTTGGGCTGTTCGCCGAACTGGCCGGCCCCTATTCTTGCGCTTTGTGACTGACTCCTTACACGAGCACGGCACGACGGGGGCGGGCGCGTTACGCCTGCGAGCACTGCTCAGCAGCGCGCTGGCAGAGGCAGGACGCCACGCGCCCGGCGAGGCAGGCCGCATCCTGGGCGAACTGCTCAATGCCGCGGAGGCCCTGCTCCGGCAGAACCGGGAGCAGTGGAGACTGGAAGACGTCTCCCACGACCCGGCAACCGGTACGGCGCAGCTGGCCAGGACCAAGCGGATGATCGACCGGTCGAACGCGATCCGCACGGCCCAGATCAACCGGATCGATCAGTTGGCCCACCAACTGCAGCCGGATCGGGCTCCGTCGGGCGATTCTCCCTCCCTCCATCTCTCCGAGACCGTCGGTGAGCTCACCGACCGGATCTGCATCCTGCTCCTTAAACAGGAGTACGCGGCTGACCGCGAGGCCCGTGACTTCGCCAGCCGAAAGTCCCGCCACCTCGCTCGCTCCCTGGAGTTGACCGTGACGGCGATGGTCCGGGGGCGTGCCGCGCTCCCACCGCGGGGAATCATGAAGTTCTACGGCCCCGCAGAGGAGCGGCCCGCATGAGCGAAGCCGAGAACGTACGCCGTGTACTGCTGGAGGCCGCAGACCGGTACCTGCGCAGCCCGGACCGGACCGCCGAGATCAAGGGCGTCCGGGACCTGGTGACCGAAACCGACCGGGCAATCGGCCGCTTCCTGGCCGACCGTCTCACCACCGTGCGCGGTGACGCGCCCGTGTACGCCGAAGACCTGCCGGTCGGCGCCCTCCACCGTGCCGCCTCGTCACCCATGCTCGCTGACGGCCCGCGGTGGCGCTGGCGGCTCGACCCCGTCGACGGCACCGTCAACTTCGCGAGGGGGCTTCCCTGGTACTCCGTGTGCGTGACCCTCGAACAGGAGGACCGCGCCGAACTCGCCGTCGTCCTTGATGCCGAACACGGTCGGCTGGTGACGGCGGTCGCCGGCGGGGGCGCAGTCCGTCACACCGTCACACCGGGCGGCTTCGCCGCGGATACCGGCCTCGCCGAACCGGTCCACACCGTTTCCCGGCCGGTCGACGCATCGCTGGTCTCGGTCATGCTGACCCCGAAGATGAGCAAGGGAGCCCGCGCCGCCACCCTGCGCCTGATCGACCACCTGCTGGACCACACCCAGGGCGTGCGGATCGTCGTCAGTCAGGCACTGGAGGCCGTGATGCTGGCGCAGGGCCAACTGGACGCCGTCGTCAGTCTGGAGAGCAGTGGCGGCTGGACCCGTTCGGCCGCCATGCTGTTCGCGTGCGAGGCGGGCGGCCGAGTGACGGAGCTCCACGACATCAGCGGCGGTCGGACCGGCTTCCTGCTGTCGGCCGGGGAGGAGTTCACCCGCTGGCTCGGCGAGTGGTGCGTCAGCCACGGAATCACGCCCGTGGCCCGAGTGGAGGGATGAACATGAGCGAGTACGCCGTGGCCGTGGACTTCGGCAAGACGCGTCTGCGTGTGGCCTTGGCCGACGGGCAGGGAAGGACCTCCCACGTACAGGAGGTGGACTCCAGAGACTTCACTTCGTCCGCGGACATCACCGAGGCCGTCGTGAAGGGAGTCGAACACCTGCGGTCCGGGTTTGAGGAGCCGAGCCCGATCATTGGGATCGGGGTCGGTTCGACCGGATCGGTGGACCCGGCAACGGGCACGGTCCTCAGCAGCGGCAGTCTTCCCTACCTACGGGACTACGACATGGCAGCGCAGTTGTCCGACCGGCTGGGGCTGCCTGTCAGCGTGGTCAACGACGTGAGTGCTCAGGGCCTCGGCGAAGCCGTATACGGCGGCCACGGCGAGGAGGACCGCGTCGCGTTCGTCAACTTCGGTACCGGTGTGGGTGTCGCCCTGGTCCAAGGGCGACGGCTGGACCTCGGGGCGCACGGATCCCTCGGACTGATCTCGGCACTTCCGCTGCCGCCCGACGGCCGTACCGTCAACCAGCGGGCGGGTGGCAAGAGCCTCGCTCCCTTCGTCGGCGAGGACCGTGTGGAAGGCCCGGAGTGCGACGCGGCCTGTCAGGACGCGGTGGAAGCGGCTGCGCTGGTGATCGGCTTCGTCGCTGGCCTGTGTGATCCACACTCCGTGGCGGTCGGTGGCGGCGTGTGGCTGCACAACGCGTGGTTCCGGGAGGGCGTCAAGGCCCGGCTGCACGAGGTGCTCAGCGGACAGACGACGGGGCTGTCCGTTCCGCATGTGGTGACCGCCCGGCTCGGTGACCGCGCCGGGCTGGTGGGGGCCGGTCACCTGGGTCTGGCCGCCGGGAAGTCCCCGGCATTCGGCGCGCGCGCCGTCACGGTGCGTCCGTGACGGGTCTCGTGCGGGAAATCGTCGTCCACGACGTGTGCCTCGACGATGCAGTGGTGCTCGGCGGCACGGGCTGCGCGGCCGAGGTGGACGTCGCGTGCACCCGGGACGGGGTCGCCGTGGTCCTGCCGTGCGCGGCGCACCTCGCCAAGGAGACAGCCTTGCGGACCGTCGCCGACACCCCGGCCAAGGCCCTGGATCCGGCCGTGTTCCCGCCCGTCGAGGCGGCTCTGGCCGCGTTCGGGGCGCTCGGCCTGCCCGTCGTCCTGGACCTGAAGGCGGGGCCCGGCGAGGAAGCGCGCGCTGCGACCGCCGTCCTCGCGCAGGTGCCTCGGCCTGGGAACACACGGGTCATCGGCTTCAACCACCGCGTGGTGCGGCTGGTCTCGGCCCAGTGGGGAATGGCCGCGTGCGGGGTCCTGTTCGCCGGTTTGCCGATGGACGTCGCGGCCATGGCCACGGAGGCAGGATCCGGCTGGGTGGTCATGCAGAGCCGCTTCCTGGAGCCGGGATTGTGCGCGGAACTGCGCTCCCGGGGCATTCGGACGATGACCTTCTCAGCGTCCACACAGAAGCGGTGGGAGGAAGCGCTGGCCTCGGGTGCCGACAGTGTCATGGCCGAACCGGATATCGCGATCGCCGCCGCAGGCGGCACATCGACCACAGGGGGAAGGGTTGAGCCAGGGAGTCCCGCAGAGCCGTCAGCCGAACGCGCCGACGCGTCCGGGTGCCACCGTCCGCAGTGGCGCTGAGCTGGAGCTCATCGGCGCCGCGCTGATAGCCGAGTACGAGGTGCTGCGCGAGGAGATAGGTCGCTATCAGGACCACCAGAAGCAGATCATGAACTTCGCCTTCATGGTGTCGGCGGCGATGGCCGCTCTGGCTCAGCCTCTGTTCAACGACTCCGGTCCGAAGGCGGAGAACATCCGCTCGGTACTGCTGTACTTCCCTCCGCTGTTCGCGATGCTCGCCGGTCTGTACTCGGACCGCACCATCCGCATCCTGCGACTGGCCGGCTACATCAACAACCATCTGCGCCGCAAGCTCGCCTCGCTGGTGTCCATGCATGTGTGGCAGTGGGAGGTCTACAAGGGCAGCCGGGCCCGTGGTGGCCATCCCTTCGCCTACACGCTGGACAAGGTCCGTTGGCTCGTGTTCGTCCTGCCGGGCGTAGGGTCGGCCGGTCTCTACTTCTGGCTGGGGGGCAACCTGGCCGGCTGGCGTTCGCGGTTCGGTCTCGCGGTCTCGGTCCTCGGGGTCGCCGCAGCGGTCCTGATCATGTTCCTGGCCGAGGAGACCAAGGGCGTGGGCACGCTCGACGAACCCGATCTCGACGCCCTCGACCACACCCTGGTGCGTACGCCTCCCCCTGAGGAGTAACGGAGCCTCGCCGCCGTCACTCGCCCGGGCGCTTCGGCGTGCCGTCCGTGGGGGGTGGGGCTAGGGTCCCGAGGGGGAGGCGGACTGTTCCGTTCCGCAGGGAGGTCCCGTGCGACGTCGTTCCGTGAAGCCCGCTCCGTTGTTGCTCACCATCGCCCTCGGCGCCTCGTTGCTGGCCGGGTGCGGGACTCCCGCCGCCGTGGGGGAGGAGGCGGGGTGTCCCGCCGGGCAGGTGTCCCGGGGCGGTACCTGTCTGCCGGGGGACGCCGCCGCCTTCGCCGGGCGGCAGGTGCGGGAGTCGCTGGCCAAGTACCGGCTCACCGCCTCCATGGCCGAGGTGTGGAGCGGCGGCGAGCGGGTCGCCTCCGTCGCGGCCGGGGAGTCGATGACCGGGGTCCCCGCCACCCCCGACATGCGGTTCCGCAACGGCGCCGTCGCGATCCCGTACCTGACGACCTCGCTGCTCAAGCTGGTCGACGAGGGCAAGGTGTCGCTCGACGACAGCGTCTCCCGCTGGCGCCCCGACCTGCCGCACGCGGACGCGATCACGCTGCGGATGCTGGCCTCCACCACCTCCGGCTACGCCGACTACGTCCGGGACCCGAAGTTCATCGCCGCCCTGTACCAGAACCCGTTCCGGCAGTGGACTCCGCAGGAGCTCGTCCGGATGTCCGTGGACAAGCCGCTGGTGCGCGAGCCCGGCTCGGGCTTCGCGTACTCGCACGCCAACTGGCAGATCCTGGGTGACGTCATCGCCCGGGTACGGGACAGGCCGCTGGCCGAGGTGATGCGCGAGGAGATCATCCGGCCGCTGGGGCTGACCGGGACCGCCAACCCGACCACCGCCGAGATCCCCGCGCCGGTGCTGCACGCCTTCGACAACGAGCGCAAGGTGTTCGAGGACTCCACCTACTGGGACCCGTCGTGGACGATCGCGCCGGGTGCGGTGATGACGTCCACGATGGCGGACATGGCGAAGTCCTTCGCGGCGATCGGCGAGGGGAAGCTGCTGAGCCCGCGTTCCCACAAGGCGCAGCTCACGCCGGTCTCGACGGTGGAGCCGGGTACCTCGTACGCCCTGGGGCTGGTGGTGCAGGGCGACTGGATCGTGCAGAACCCCTCCTTCGCCGGGTACGCCGCGACCGTGGCCTATCTGCCGGCGAAGAAGCTCGCGATCGCGACGGTGGCCACCCAGGGCCGGGGCAGCACGGTCCAGAACGCGAGCACGGACGTCCTGGTCGCCCTCGCCAACCGGCTCGCCCCGGACCACCCGCTGACGCTCCGCCGGCCGGGCTGACCGTGGCCCTGCCGTCCGGGTGCGGTATGGACCAAGTCCGAAGCGGAGCCCGGGGAACCGGCCTGTGACGAGCGCGGCCCGGGTGCCCGATAAGGTCGGACACCGTGACAGATCAGAAGGCTCCCAAGAGCGAGCAGACCCGCACGCTCATTCTCGAAACCGCGCTCCGGCTGTTCCAGGAACGCGGCTTCGACAAGACGACCATGCGGGCCATCGCCAAGGAGGCGGGGGTCTCGGTCGGCAACGCCTACTACTACTTCGAGTCGAAGGAGCACCTGGTCCAGGGGTTCTACGACCGGATCGGCGCCGCCCACCAGGCGGCGGTCCGGCCGATCCTGGACCAGGAGGCCGATCTCCAGAAGCGGCTCGCCGGAGTGCTGACGAGCTGGCTCGACATCGCGGCGCCGTACCACGAGTTCGCCTCCCAGTTCTTCAAGAACGCGGCGGACCCACAGAGTCCGCTGAGCCCCTTCTCCCCCGAGTCGGAGCCGGCGCGCCAGGCGGCCATCGGCATCCACCGCGAGGTGCTCGCCGGGGCGAAGACCAAGGTGCCGGACGAACTGGCCGACGTGCTGCCCGAGTTGATGTGGCTGTCGCAGATGGGGCTGGTCCTGTACTGGGTCTTCGACCGTTCGCCGGAGAGCGAGAAGACCCGACGGCTCGCCGAGCGCGGCGCGCAGCTGACCACGCGGGGCATCGTCCTGGCCCGGTTCCGGGTGCTGCGGCCGCTGGTGCGCGAGGTGCACGAGCTGTTCGCGGACTTCCTGCCGGGCATGGCCCAGACGGCGGTGTCACGGGGCGGCAGGCGGGCGTCCGACCCGAGGCCCGAGGAGGGCTGAGCTCAGGACCCGAGGACGAGGAGGGTGGCGACCGCCGGGCCCACCGCGCCGCCGAGCTGGTAGCAGAGGGTGAACAGGCCGATGGCGCCGGGGCGGTGGGCCTCGTCGGGGGCGGCGGCCACGGCGTGGGTCGACAGGACCCCGTTGGCCGCGGTGGCGGTGAACACGCCCACCCCGGTCGCGGCCACCAGCAGCGCACCCGAGGAGGCGAGGACGCCGGTGAGCGCGGCGGCGGTCCCGGCCGCGACGAGCACCGTACGGACGGCCGCGCGGCCCATCCGCGCCGAGGCGGCGGCGAGCAGCCAGGACAGGGCGGAGCCGGTGAGCAGCGCGAGCAGCTGCCAGGCCCCGGCGGTGCCGGCGTCCCATCCGGCACGGTCGGCGAGCAGCCGGGGCACCGAGAAGAGCAGGGTGAAGTAGGAGGCCGACGCGGCCAGCGCGAGCAGCGCCGAGACGACGAACACGGGCCGGCGCAGCAGTGCGACGGGCACGAACCCGTCGGGCCGGCGGCGGACGTGCAGGGCGAGCAGGACGGCGGCGGCGAGGGCGGCGCCCAGGGCGGCCAGGGGCTGGGTCGGCAGCAGTACGAGGGCGGTGGCGAGCCCGGTCAGCAGGGCGGCGCCCCGGGCGTCGAAGCGGCCGGCGGGGGCGGGGACCCCGGCTCCGGCGCGGCGCAGGACGACGGGCACCGCCAGCAGGGAGACCGCCTGGACGGCGAGCGCGACCCGCCAGGAGGCGGCGTCGGCGAGGGTCCGGCCGAGCAGGGGTCCGGCCGCGCCGAGCATGCCGAAGCCCGCGCTGATGACGCCCATCCGGCGGGCGGACCCGGCCAGGCTCATGGCCGCGGCCACCAGTCCGGCGCCGCCGGCGGCCTGGGCGCAGCGGCCCAGGAGGGTGAGCGGGAGCCAGGGGGAGGCGGCGACGAGGAGGGTTCCGGCCAGGACGAGGCCGGTGGCCAGCCGGAGGACGGCGCCCAGGCCTCGGCGGCGCAGGATCGCGGCGATCAGCGGGGTGCCGACGGCCATGGCCCAGCCGAAGGCGGTGAGCAGCCAGGCGGCGGTGGCGTTCGGGACCCCGAGGGAGCGGGCCATGTCGGGGAGGATCAGCACCGGCGCGTTGGCGCCGGCGGCGATGGGCGTGGCCAGCAGGGCCAGCCAGAGCACCGGGACGGGGCCCGGTGCGGCGGCGCCCGTGACGCCCCTGTCGCTGCCGCTCCTGGTGGTGGCGACCGTCATGGATGACCCACTCCCCTTCACATCTCAACCTTGACAATCTCAACGTTGAGATAAAAACAGCCAGACTCCCTCAACGTCAAGTGTCTTAACGTTGAGGTATTCTCGGGGCATGGAAGAGCCCCGGGAAGATCAGGCCGAAGGCCAGGACATGGTGGCCACCGTCGTCGGCCAGTGGGAGAGGGAGCGCCCCGATCTCACCGAGGCGCTGTGGCCCGTCGAGGTCCTGGCCCGGATCCAGCGCATGAACCGGACCATCGACAAGTACCTCAAGGCGTTCACCACCGAACACGGCCTTGAGGTCGGCGAGTTCGACGTCCTGCTCAGCCTGCGCCGGTCAGGGCCGCCCTACGCGCTGACCGCCGGGGCGCTGCTGCCCGGGGCGATGGTGACCTCGGGCGCCATCACCAACCGGATCGACCGCCTGGAGGCCAAGGGCCTGGTCGAGCGGGTCCGTGACGAGGCCGACCGCCGGTCGGTGCGCATCCGGCTGACGGAGGAGGGCCACGCGCTGGCCGACTCGGTCATGGAGGACCACCTGGACCACTACGCGCGCCTGCTGGCCCCGCTGGACCGCGCGCAGTGCGAGACGCTGGCCGGCGCCCTGCGCACGCTGCTGCTGGCCCACGGGGACACCCTCGGGCCGGCTACAGCCAGTTGAGCTCCCACAGGCGCCACACGCCCGTCCCGTCGGAGAGGTACTGCAGGCCGGTGACGGACTCGCGGGAGAGGACGTAGTCCTTCTTCTGCCAGATCGGCAGCAGCGGGATCTGCTGGGAGACCACCCGCTGGAGCTCGCGGAAGTCGTTGGAGGCCTCGCCCCGGTCCTGGAAGGACTGGGTGCGGGCGATGAGGTCCTCGGCGGCCTTGTCGGAGAAGCCGTTGTTCATGCTGGAGTCCTTGCCGACCAGCGGGGCGAGGAAGTTGTCCGCGTCCGGGAAGTCGGCGATCCAGCCGAGCGTGTAGGCGTCGAACTGACCCGCCGCGTAGGCCTTCTGGAAGTCCTCCCACGCGTCGACCGGCTTGATCTGGAGCTGGAAGAGGCCCGTCGACTCCAGCTGCCGCTTGATCTCCTCGGCCTCGGCCAGGTTCGCCCCGCGGACGTTGACCCCGAGGGTGAGGGACACCGGAGTGGCGACGCCCGCGTCCGTGAGCAGCTTGCGGGCAGTCGCGCCGCTGGGCGAGGGGTAGGTGTCGAAGAAGGGCGTGCTGTGCCCGGCGATCCCGGCCGGGACGAGGGAGTAGAGCGGGGTGACCGTGCCCTTGTAGACGTCGGCGGCGATCTTCGACCGGTCCAGTGAGGCGGCCATGGCCTGGCGGACGGCCGGCTTCTGGACGGCGGAGCCGGGGCGGACGTTGAAGACGATGTGCCGGGCCTCGGTACCGCCCGAGGTCTGGTAGCGGGTGTCCTTCAGCCCCGGGTTCAGGGCCGCGAGCACCGCCGGGGGCATGTCGCGGTGCGCCACCTCAATCTGGTGGTCCTTCCAGGCCTGGTCCAGCTGGGCCGAGTCCTTGAAGTAGCGGACCGTGACCGCGGACCGGGCGGGCTTGGCCTGCCCCTTGTACGCCGGGTTGGGCTTGAGTTCGGCGCTCGTACGGGGCTTGTAGCCGGTCAGGGTGAACGGGCCCGAGCCGTCGGCCTTGCCGTCCTCGCGCAGCGCCTTGGCCGGGTACCGCTCCTTGTCCACGATGGAGGCGGCGCCCGTCGCGATCTTGAACGGGAAGGTGGCGTCGGGGGCGGAGAGGTTGAAGGTGACGCTGAGGCCCTCGGCCTTGACCGACGCCAGGGTGTTGAAGAGCGGGGCCGGACCCTGGTCGGAGTTGATCTGCTTGATCCGGTCGAAGGAGAACTTCACGTCCTCGGCGGTGACCTGGCGGCCGCCGGTGAAGGTCAGGTCGGAGCGCAGCTCGCACCGGTAGGTGGTCAGCTTCTGCCCGACGAACGCGCAGGAGGAGGCCGCGTCCGGGACGGGGGTGTCGGAGCCCGGCTTGATGGTCAGCAGCGACTGGTAGACGTTGCTGTACAGGGCCCAGGAGCCGGCGTCGTACGCCCCGGCCGGGTCCAGGGCGGAGACGTGGTCGGTGGTGCCGACCCGGATCGCGCCGTGGCCCGACTCGCCCAGGGGCAGCAGCTGCCACGCGGCCACCCCGCCCGCCGCGGCGAGGACCAGCCCTGCCGCGATGACCTTCGTGCGGACAGACCCCATCGCCATCCCCCAGCCCCCGAATCCCCGTCATGCGAACAGCCCATCCGGCTATCGGACGACCGCCGGTCAGCCAATCACGGAAATTCAGCCACGGGAAGGGGCGATTTGTCCCGGTGGTAGAACGTCAGGTGTGGTATGAGGCGAGTTCGACGACCGTGATGTCTGACGGAGCGCCGACCCGGACCGGCGGCCCCCAGGCGCCGGCGCCCCTGGAGACGTAGAGCTGGGTGTCCCCGTACCGCTCCAGGCCCGCGACGGTCGGGTTGGCGAGCTCGGCGAGGTAGTTGCCGGGCCAGAGCTGGCCGCCGTGGGTGTGGCCGGAGAGCTGGAGGTCGACGCCGTGGCGGACGGCCTCGTCGATCACGACGGGCTGGTGGGCGAGGAGGACGGAGGCGCGGGAGCGGTCGCGGTCACCGAGCGCGGCCTGGAAGTCGGGGCCCTCGCCCTCCTTCTCCCCCTGGACGTCGTTGACCCCGGCGAGGTCGAAGTGGGGCAGCTCGCGGCGGGCGTTCTCCAGGGGGGTCAGGCCGAGTTCACGGACGTGGTCGACCCACTGCCGGGCGCCGGAGAAGTACTCGTGGTTGCCGGTGACGAAGAAGGCGCCGTGGCGGGAGCGCAGGCCGCGCAGGGGTTCGGCGGCGGGGCCGAGGTCGTGGACGTCGCCGTCGACGAGGTCGCCGACCACGGCGATGAGGTCCGGCTGGGTGCGGTTGACGGTGTCGACGATGCGCCGGGTGTGCGCGCGGCCCAGGATCGGGCCGAGGTGGACGTCGCTGACGACGGCGATCCGGAACCCGTGCGCGGCGCGGGGCAGCCGGGCGAGGGGCACCTGCACCCGCTTGACGCGCGGGCCGCGCAGCACCCCGTACGTCCCGTTCCCGACGGTCAGCGCGGCGGCGGCGACGGCGGCCCCGCCGACGGTCCGGGCGACGAACACCCGGCGGCTGACCTCACGGCGGGCCGGCGTACCCTCCGTCGGCCCGGTCGGCTCCGTCGTGATCGGCCCGGCTGGCTCCGTCGTGATCGGCCCGGCTGGCTCCGTCGTGATCGGCCCGGCTGGCTCCGTGGTGGTCGACGCGGCCGGAACCGCGGGGGCGCCCGCGCCGGGCACCGCCGCGGGGGCGGTGGCGGGGGTGGGGGCCGGCTCGGGCCCGGCGGCGGGCCGCGCCGAGCGGCGGAGCCACAGGCGGCGGACGGGTTCGCCCACCAGCATCGCCAGCGTCAGGTACAGCAGGACCGCCAGCCACATGAAGCCCGGCCAGGCCACCAGCCGCTGGAACCAGAACGGGGCGCCCGCGCGGCCGGCCGTCAGGGCCGCCAGGGAGAGCAGCGGCAGCGCGAAGGCGAGGACCGTCCCGGCCCGCCGCGCGGCCCCGCCCGCCCGGGTGGTGTCACGGACCAGCCGCACCCACAGCCACCGATGGACCAGCCCCAGCAGCGCCAGGACCGCGACCACCGCCACAATCACCACAAACACGGTCATCGTGATGCGCGCCGCAGTACGCGCAGGCTGCGCAACCCGAGCACTCCGACGGCCGTCCCCAGGAGGAAGGACGTCACCGCGAGGAGGAGGTGGACCCAGAAGTAGGCCGTGGGCCGACCGTCGTCGAAAGCCAGACCGCTGGCGTCATTGAAGAGGTTCTTTACGAACGTGGACCAGATCACCCAGGACCAAGCTCCGAACGCTGCGAGGAACCAGGACGCGGTGCGGCTGAGTTTCATGTCCCCAGTATCGGATTCGTCCCCAGGACGGACGCGGCGGGGTGGGCCGTACCGGGGGTGGTTCGCCCCGGTTGGCCGGTCCGCGACGCCGGGCAGGACATCGGGATGTACGTTCACCTGCGTGTCTGCCAAGAAGACCGCCCTGACGGTCCTTTCCGCCGCGCTGCTGGTTCCGGCGATCCTCGTCCAGGCCTCCACCGCGCCCGCGCGCGCGGCGACGGCACCGCCCCCTCCGGCGGACGGGAAGGGACAGCCGCGGCAGGCCCCGGCGGCACCCGCGCCGCCCCCGTCGATGTCCACGGTCGGCGGTGCCCGGCTCGGCCAGCCCGGCACCCAGGTGAACCTCCTGCCCGGGGCGCCCGCGCTGCCCGCGAACCTCACCGGCCGGTCCTGGATCGTGGCGGACGCCGAGACCGGCGAGGTCCTCGCGGCGCACAACGCCCACTGGCGGCTGCCCCCGGCGTCCACCCTGAAGATGCTCTTCGCCGACACCGTGCTGCCCGCCCTCCCCAAGGACCAGGTGCACCACGTCACCGGCCAGGACATGGACGGCGTCGGCCCCGGCAGCAGCCTGGTCGGGGTCAAGGAGGACCACGACTACTCCGTCCACGACCTGTGGCTCGGGGTGTTCCTGCGCTCCGGGAACGACGCGGTGCACGTGCTTTCGGCCATGAACGGCGGCGTCGAGAAGACCGTCAAGGACATGCAGGCGCACGCCGAGGAACTCCAGGCCCTGGACACGCACGTGGTCTCGCCCGACGGGTACGACGCCCCCGAGCAGGTGTCGAGCGCCTACGACCTCACCCTCATCGCCCGCTCCGGACTCCAGAAGCAGGACTTCCGCGAGTACTGCGGCACCGCCCAGGCGAAGTTCCCGGGCCTTCAGGAGGCGGGCAAGCCGCGCGAGTTCTTCGAGATCCAGAACACCAACCGGCTGATGACGGGCGCCGGCGGCATCACCCCGTACAAGGGCATCGCCGGGGTGAAGAACGGCAACACCACCATGGCCGGCTCCACCTTCACCGGCGCGGCCCAGCGCGGGGACAAGAAGCTGCTGGTCACGGTGATGAACCCGGAGCACGGCGGGCTCAACGCGGTCTACCAGGAGACCGCCGACCTCTTCGACTGGGGCTTCGCGGCGGCCGGGAAGGTCAAGCCGGTCGGTGAGCTGGTGCCCCCGAAGAGCGCGGACACCAGGCCCTTCGGCTCCCCGGCGAAGTCCCACGAGAACACCCCGGTGGCGGACGGCCCGCCCGCCGCGGGCGGCGGTCTCGGCACCGCGCTCGGCGTCGCGGGCGGGGCGCTGGCCGTGGTGGCGGGCGGGGCCTACGCGGTCAACCGCCGCTGGCCGCGCGGCCGCCGGGGGCAGGGTTCGTAGGGGGCGTCCCGGGCGTCTCCTCCCCCTCCTCGTCGTCCCGGGTCGCGGTCCAGGCGGCGCAGAACAGGAGCAGCTTCGCCGTGAAGCTGATCCACAGCAGCAGGGCGATCGGCACGCCGAAGGCCCCGTACATGCTCTTGGCGGCGACCCCGCGCATATAGCCGCTGAGCAGCAGCTTCAGGAGTTCGAAGCCGGCGGCGCCGATCAGCGCGGCCTGGAGCAGGCGGGCGCGCGGCGGCTCGACCCCGGGCAGCAGGGTCAGCAGGTAGAGCAGGAGCAGGAAGGCCGCCAGGACTCCGACGAGGAAGGCGCCGGCCCGCAGCAGGGCGCCGCCCGCGCCGTCCCTGGGGATGCCGATGAGCTCGGCCAGCTTGCCGACGGCGGTGGAGCCGATGATCGACGCGGCGGCCGAGGCGAGGGCGGCGCCCCCGAGGCCGAGCAGCACGAGGGCGTCCTTGCCCTTGCGGACCACGGGGTTGCCCTGGTCCTCGTCGTCCTTCTCCCAGACGGCGCGCAGGCAGTCGCGCATCGAGCCGATCCAGCCGATTCCGGTGAAGAGGAGGAGCGCGCCGGCGACGAGGCCGACCGTGCCGGCGTTGGCGACGAGGCCGGGCAGGTCGAGCTGGTCGGAGATGCCGGGGACCTGCTCGCCGAGGCTCTTCTGGAGCCGGTCCAGCTGGTCCTGGCTGAGCAGGGCCGCGCCGACGGCGGCGGCGACGGTGATCAGCGGGAAGAGCGCGAGGAAGCTGATGAAGGTGATCGCGGCGGCCAGCCGGGACCAGTGGACCCGGTCCAGGCGCTCGTACGAACGCCACGCGTGCGTGCGCATGGCGGCCGACACGAGCGGTCCGATCACCGGGAGTTTCTTCAGCCAGTCCATGGGGGCCACCGTAAATGAGCTGCCGGAAATAGTCGGGATTGCCGCTTTCGGGCACTACGGTCGTCGATTGTGACTTTTCGCCCCGCGCCTCGTCCCGCGCCCCGACCGTTCCACGCCCTGGTCCTTCGGAGGCTCCGGTTCCACGCCTTCCGTGCCTGCCGGGGCCTGCGGCCTGTGTGTCAGGAGCGCCGTATGGCGGTGTCGGCCCCGGCCGGACCCGACTGCGCGGGGACGGCCGTGGCGGCGGTGCCGAAGGGGTACTCGCGCAGCTTGCGCCAGACCCCGTCCGAGCCCTGCTCGTAGAGGGCGAAGCCCGTGCACTGCCAGCCGGCGGAGTAGTCGGCGAGCTCGGCGAAGGCCCGGTCCATGGCCTCCTCGGAGATCCCGTGGGCGACCGTGACGTGCGGGTGGTACGGGAAGGCCAGCTCGCGGCTGATCGGGCCCTCGGGGTCGCGGATGCGGCCCTGGAGGCTGGTGCAGCCCTCGACACCCTCGGCGAGCCGGACGAAGACGACCGGGGAGAGGGGCCGGAAGGTTCCCGTCCCCTCCAGCCGCATCGCGAAGGAGGGGAAGGACCGCGCGACCTCGGTGAGGTGCGCGCGGATCGCCGCCAGCCGCCCCTCTTCCACCTCGGTGGGCGGTACGAGGGTGACGTGCGTGGGGATGCCGTGCGCGGCGGCGTCCCCGAAGCCGGCGCGCAGCTGCTGGAGCTGGCTGCCGTACGGCTCCGGGACCGCGATCGAAACGCCGAGCGTTACGGTCCCCACGTGATCTCCTCCGCGCGTGTGGTGTGTGGTCACACCGGCTGGTCGGGTCGGTGTGCTCGCATCGGGTGCTGCCGCCTCAGTGTGGCGGCAGCACCCCCTCGGCCGCCAGGGGCCTCGGCCGGTCAGTGCTTGGCGGGCACGAACCCGATGCGCTCGTAGGCCTGCGCCAGGGTCTCGGCGGCGACCGCCCGGGCCTTCTCCGCGCCCTTGGCCAGCACGGCGTCCAGGGTCTCCGGGTCGTCCAGGAACTCCTGCGTGCGCTGCTTGAAGGGTGTGACGAAGTCGACCATCACGCCGGCCAGGTCGGTCTTGAGCGCGCCGTAGCCCTTGCCCTCGTACGCCGCCTCCAGCGCGGGGATCGACTCGCCCGTGAGGGTGGAGTAGATCGTGAGCAGGTTGCTGACGCCGGGCTTGTTCTCGGCGTCGAAGCGGATCTCCGCCTCGGTGTCGGTGACCGCGCTCTTGATCTTCTTCTCGGTGGCCTTCGGCTCGTCGAGGAGGCTGATCAGGCCCTTCGGGGAGGACGCGGACTTCGACATCTTGATCGAGGGGTCCTGGAGGTCGTAGATCTTCGCGACCTCCTTGACGATGTGCGCGGCGGGGAGGGTGAAGGTCTGGCCGTAGCGGTGGTTGAACCGCTCGGCGAGGTCGCGGGTCAGCTCCACGTGCTGGCGCTGGTCCTCACCGACGGGGACGGCGTTCGCCTGGTAGAGCAGGATGTCGGCGACCTGGAGGATCGGGTAGGTGAACAGGCCGACGCTGGCGCTGTTGACCCCGCCCTTGGCGGACTTGTCCTTGAACTGGGTCATCCGGCTGGCCTCGCCGAAGCCGGTGATGCAGTTCATGACCCAGGCCAGCTGCGCGTGCTCCGGGACGTGGCTCTGGATGAAGAGCGTGCAGCGCTCGGGGTCCAGACCGGCGGCGAGGAGCTGCGCGGCGGAGAGGCGGGTGTTCGCGCGGAGGTCCTTCGGATCCTGCGGCATGGTGATCGCGTGCAGGTCGACGACCATGTAGAACGCGTCGTGCGTCTCCTGGAGGGCGACGTACTGGCGGATCGCTCCGAGGTAGTTCCCGAGGTGGAACGAGCCGGAGGTGGGCTGGATGCCGGAGAGCGCGCGAGGACGATCAGAAGCCATGCCGCCATTCTCTCAGGTACCGGCCGGCTCCCCGCCCCGCCCTTCACCCGTTCTCCGGAGGGTCCGCCCCCGGACCCCCGCGCCTCGAACGCCGGCGGGGCTGGAATCGCCCCGCCGGCGTTCGAGGGAGGGACTACGCGACCGGGAGGCCCGGGGCCGGGTAGGCGGACAGGAGGTCGGAGACCTCCGCGCGGATGACGGCCAGGGCCGGCTCGTCACCCTTCGCGGCGGCGTCCACCGCGCGGGAGATCCAGTCGGCGACCACCGGCATGTGCTCGGCCGACAGGCCGCGGGACGTCAGCGACGGCGTACCGATCCGGATCCCCGACGGGTCGAACGGCTTGCGCGGGTCGAACGGCACCGTGTTGTAGTTGACGACGATCCCCGCCCGGTCCAGCGCCTTCGCCGCGACCTTCCCCGGCACCCCCCGCGAGGTCAGGTCCATCAGGATCAGGTGGTTGTCCGTGCCTCCCGAGACGAGGTCGAAGCCCCGCTCCAGCAGCGCCGCCGCCAGTGCCTTCGCGTTGGCGACGACCGCGTGCGCGTACGCCGTGAAGGCCGGCTGGGCCGCCTCGTGCAGGGCGACGGCGATACCGGCCGTCGTCTGGTTGTGGGGACCGCCCTGCAGGCCGGGGAAGACCGCCTTGTCGATGGCCTTCGCGTGCTCCTCCTTGCACATCAGCATCGCGCCGCGCGGGCCGCGCAGGGTCTTGTGGGTGGTCGTGGAGACCACGTCCGCGTACGGGACCGGCGAGGGGTGGGCCCCGCCCGCGATCAGGCCCGCGATGTGCGCGACGTCCGCGACGAGGACCGAGCCCGCCTCCTCCGCGATCGACGCGAACGCCTCGAAGTCGATCGTGCGGGGCAGCGCCGTGCCGCCGCAGAACAGGATCTTCGGCCGCTCCGCCAGCGCGAGGTCGCGCACCGCGTCGTAGTCGATCAGGCCGTCCTCGGCGCGCACGCCGTACTGGACGCCGCGGAACCAGGAGCCCGTCGCCGAGACGCCCCAGCCGTGCGTCAGGTGCCCGCCCATCGGCAGGGCCATGCCCATCACGGTGTCGCCGGGCTTGGCGAAGGCCAGGTAGACGGCCAGGTTGGCCGGGGAGCCGGAGTACGGCTGGACGTTCGCGTGCTCCACCCCGAACAGGCCCTTGGCCCGCTCGACGGCGAGGGCCTCGACGCGGTCGATGTTCTGCTGGCCCTCGTAGTAGCGGCGGCCCGGGTAGCCCTCGCTGTACTTGTTCTGGAGCACCGTCCCGGAGGCCTCCAGGACGGCGGCGGAGACGTAGTTCTCGCTGGGGATCAGGCGCAGGGTCTCGGCCTGGAGGGTCTCCTCGGCGGAGACGAGCGCGGCGAGGTCGGGGTCGGTGGCGAGCAGGGCGGGCTGGCGGTGCGCGGTCATCGCGGCTCCTCCGGGGTCGATGTCAGGTCTCGTCCCCGCGAGGCCCAGGCGAGCGGCCCTGTGTGCGGTACTCCGCGCACGACTCCCCCGGAGTTGGTTCCCCGTACGCCAGTCGCCGTGCGTACCGAACACCTTAGCGGGCGCGGCGACCGGGAGGTTTCCGCGTCCGCGATCCGAGCGACGATACAAAGGACGCCACCCATGTCACCCGCGTCACCGGCAGACGGACGATCGGAGACCCCGTGTCGAGAACAGCTGATGCCATTCGCTCCGCCGACGAGCACAGCGCGCACAACTACCACCCCCTCCCGGTCGTCGTGGCCTCGGCGGAGGGCGCGTGGATGACCGACGTGGAGGGGCGGCGCTACCTCGACATGCTCGCCGGTTACTCGGCCCTCAACTTCGGCCACGGAAACCGGCGTCTGATCGACGCGGCCAAGGCCCAGCTGGAACGGGTCACCCTGACCTCCCGCGCCTTCCACCACGACCGCTTCGCCGCGTTCTGCACCGAACTCGCCGCGCTCTGCGGCAAGGAGACGGTGCTGCCCATGAACACGGGCGCGGAGGCCGTGGAGACGGCGGTGAAGACGGCCCGCAAGTGGGGGTACGAGGTCAAGGGCGTCCCGGACGGGCAGGCCAAGATCGTGGTCGCGGCCGACAACTTCCACGGCCGGACGACGACCATCGTCAGCTTCTCCACCGACCACGACGCCCGCGACCACTTCGGCCCCTACACGCCGGGCTTCGAGATCGTCCCGTACGGGGACCTCACCGCGCTCTCCCACGCCGTCACCGCCAACACCGTCGCCGTCCTGCTGGAGCCGATCCAGGGCGAGGCGGGCGTGCTGGTCCCGCCGCCCGGGTACCTGGCCGGCGTGCGGGAGCTGACGCGCGAGCGGAACGTGCTGTTCATGGCGGACGAGATCCAGTCGGGCCTGGGCCGCACCGGGAAGACCTTCGCCTGCGAGCACGAGGGCGTCGTCCCGGACGTGTACGTGCTGGGGAAGGCGCTCGGCGGCGGTGTGGTGCCGGTGTCGGCCGTGGTCGCCGACCGCGACGTGCTCGGGGTGTTCCGGCCCGGCGAGCACGGCTCCACCTTCGGCGGGAACCCGCTCGCCTGCGCCGTCGCGCTGGAGGTGATCGCGATGCTGCGCACCGGCGAGTACCAGCAGCGCGCCACCGAACTCGGCGACCACCTGCACCGCGAGCTGAACCTGCTCGTCGGCGGCGGTGCGGTGACCGCGGTGCGCGGGCGCGGGCTGTGGGCGGGCGTCGACGTCGACCCGGCGCGCGGCACCGGCCGGGAGGTCTCGGAGAGGCTGATGGCGCGCGGGGTGCTGGTGAAGGACACGCACGGGTCGACGATCCGGATCGCACCGCCGCTGGTGATCTCCAAGGAGGACCTGGACTGGGGCCTGGAGCAGCTGCGGGCGGTCCTCGCCGGCTGACGGGGGCGGGGGTGCCCGGCCGGGCACCCCCGGGAGTCAGAGGATGACGTGGGGCAGGAAGCGGGCGTACTCGTCGGTGACCGGGCCCGCCGATTCGCGGATGCCGAGTCCGGCCGCCTCCTCCTCGACCACCCAGGCGCCCAGGACCACGCGGTTGCCGTCGAAGTCGGGCAGCGGGGCCAGCGCCTGGAAGACGTACGTCTCCCCCTCGGCCGGTACGAAGGGCTCGCCGCCCGGCTCGTGGAGGGTGACCCCGGCGCCCTCGCGGCCCAGCAGGGGCTTGGCGGCGTACCCGCCGTCGCCGGCCAGCTCGCGGGGGCCGTCGAGGTAGGCGGGCAGCAGGTTCGGGTGTTCGGGGAAGAGCTCCCACAGGATCGCCAGCAGGGCCTTGTTGGCCAGCAGCATCTTCCACAGCGGCTCGATCCAGGCGGTGGTGCCGGTCCCGCCGCCGTGGTCGTAGGTGGCGAGGACGTGCGGTCCGAACTCGTCGTCGACCAGCCACTCCCACGGGTAGAGCTTGAAGCAGCCGCGGATGAAGCGGAGCTTCTCGTCCACGAACCGGCCCGAGAGGCCGTCCCAGCCGATGGTCTCCACGGACAGGGCGTGGGTCTCCAGGCCGGCCTGCTCGGCGGTCTCCTGGAGGTAGGCGACCGTCATCAGGTCCTCGCCCAGCTCGTCCGTCTCGGAGTGCGCGAAGTGCAGCGGCCCGGGCGGCAGCAGCTCGGCCTGCCGGCGCCAGGCCTCGACGAGCCGCTCGTGCAGGGAGTTCCACTGGTCGGCGCCCGGGAAGCGCTCCTCCATCCAGAACCACTGCGGGCTCGCCGCCTCCACCAGGGAGGTGGGGGTGTCGGCGTTGTACTCCAGCAGCTTGGCGGGGCTGCCGGAACCGTCGTAGCGCAGGTCGAAGCGGCCGTAGAGGGAGGGCTGTTCGGCGCGCCGCCGCCAGGACTCGGCGATGAGCGCGGCGACCTTCGGGTCGGTGATGCCGAGGTCGGCGAAGCGGTCGTGCTCGACGATGTGGGCGGCCGCGGCCAGGCACATGGCGTGCAGTTCCTCGACGACGTTCTCCAGCGCCTCGACCTCGGGGAGGGAGAAGGAGTAGTACGCGCTCTCGTCCCAGTAGGGGCGCAGGCTGTCGTCCGGGAAGCGGGTGAGGGGGTAGATCAGGCCCTGCTCCTCGACGGTCTTCTGCCAGTCGGGGCGGGGTTCGATGGTGTGGCGCTCCATGCGGGTCAGCCTCCGGAGGAGCCGGAGTGGCTGCCGCCGCCGATGCCGCCGCGGGTGACGGCCGACTTGTCGAAGCTGCCGCCGGACACCTTGCCGTTGCTGACGGTGCCGCCGTAGTAGTACGCGCCGCGGCCGCCGCTCTTGCACTCCTTGGAGTTGAGGTGGTCCAGCGTGGAGCGGGACGCACAGCGCTTGTCGGGCTCGTCGCTGCTGCCGCAGGCCACGAGGGTGGCGGCGAGCAGGCCCATGCCGCCGAGGGCGACCGCGCCGGAGCGCATGCGTCGTCGGGTGGTGTCGCTGGTGTCCATGGTGTTCCGCTCCCCCTGGGTGGCGTGGGTTCCCGACAGAGTAGAGCGGGGGCTTCCGGGGAGGGAATCCGGCCACCGTCACACCCATGTCACGGTGAGGGGCCTAGAGTCGGTTTCGTGCTGATCGGAATGGTTTGCGCGCTGGGCGCGGCGGTGTGTTTCGGTACGGCCTCGGTCCTCCAGGCGGTGGCCGCCCGGGCGGCGGCGCGGCCGGGGGCGGCGGGCTCGGGGGTGGACGCCGCGCTGTTCCTGCGGGCGGTGCGGCAGTGGCGGTACGTGGCGGGGCTGGGGCTGGACGCGGTCGGCTTCGTGCTCCAGATCATCGCCCTGCGGCACGTCCCCATCTACGCGGTGGGGGCCGCGCTGGCCGCGAGCCTGGCGGTGACGG
Organism: Streptomyces sp. NPDC000075; assembly: GCF_040301925.1. Taxonomy (NCBI): domain Bacteria; kingdom Bacillati; phylum Actinomycetota; class Actinomycetes; order Kitasatosporales; family Streptomycetaceae; genus Streptomyces; species Streptomyces sp. NPDC000075. The sequence goes on along the minus strand of NZ_JBEPFL010000005.1, from coordinate 8,171 downwards.
CGGTGGTCGCGGCGCGGCTGCTGGGGGTGCGGCTGTCGCGGCTGGAGTGGGGTGCGGTGGCGGTGGTGTGCGCGGGGCTGCTGATGCTGGGGCTGGCCTCCGGTGAGGAGGGCGACCAGGCCGGAACCCTCGCGCTGAAGCTGGGGCTGCTGGCGGTGGCGGGGCTGGTGCTGCTGGTGGGGGCGGTGGCGGGGAGGCTGCCGGACGGCTCGCGCGCGCTGGTGCTCGGCCTGGCGGCCGGCACCGGCTTCGGGGTGGTGGAGGTGGCCGTGCGCCTCATCGACACCTTCTCCCTGCGGGAGTTGCGCAACCCGGCGCTGTACGCGCTGCTGCTGGGCGGGGCGGCGGCGTTCCTGCTGCTGACCTCCGCGTTGCAGCGGGGCTCGGTGACGGCGGCGACGGCCGGGCTGGTCCTGGGCGAGACGGTCGGCCCGGCGGCGGTGGGGGTGGCGTGGCTCGGGGACCGTACGCGGGAGGGGCTGACCTGGCTGGCGGTCCTCGGCTTCGCGGTGGCCGTGGCCGGCGCCCTCGCCCTGTCCCGCTTCGGCGAACCGAAGGCTCCGCCGGCCTGACCCGGTGCCGCTGCGCGGGGCCGTCTCCCCGCCCCGCCCTTCACCCGTTCTCCGGGGCTCCGCCCCAGACCCCGCGCCTCAAACGCCGGCGGGGCTGGAATTTCGCTGCGCGAAATCCAGCCCGCACGGCGTTTGCGCGCACCGGGCGCGGGCGCCGAGCCGTGCGAGCGACGCGTCAAGAAGGAAGCGTGGCCGTCAGGGCCGCCAGTGTGGGCGCCCACGCGCTGTCCGTCGGGGTGCCGTACCCGAGCACCAGCGCCTCCCGCACCGGCATCTCCGTCTCCGGATGCCGGTACCGCGCCAGGCCCTCCACCGCCAGCCCCTGCCAGGCCGCGGCCTGGACGATCGACCGCTCCGACCCCTCCGGCAGGTCCAGCACGACGTGCAGCCCCGCCGCGATGCCGGAGACGGGGAACCCGCCGCCCAGCGCGGCCACCAGCTCGTCCCGCCGCCGCCGGTACCGCAGCCGCATCGCCCGTACGTGCCGGTCGTACGCCCCCGACCTGATGAACTCCGCCAGCGTCAGCTGGTCCAGGCCGCTCGACGTCCACTCGGCCGGGCCCTTCGCCGCCAGCACCTCCTCCAGCAGGTCCGGCGGGACCACCATCCAGCCCATCCGCAGCGCCGGGGCCAGGGACTTGCTCGCGGTGCCGAGGTAGACGACCCGGTCCGGGTCCAGGCCCTGGAGCGCGCCGACCGGCTGGCGGTCGTAGCGGAACTCCCCGTCGTAGTCGTCCTCCAGGATCAGGCCGCCGGTGGTCCGCGCCCAGTCCACCGCCGCCGCCCGCCGTTCGGGGGTGAGGGCCGCTCCGGTGGGGAACTGGTGCGCCGGGGTCAGCAGCACCGCGCCCGCCCGGGGCCCGAGGCCGGCCAGGTCGGGGGTGCGGGCCCCGGCCTCGTCCACCCACAGCGGACGGGTCCGCAGCCCGGCCCCGGTGAGCAGGTCGCGGTGCAGGTCGAGGCTGAGGCCCTCCACGGCCATCTCCCGTACCCGGCGCGCCCGCAGCACCCTCGCGAGCAGCCGCACGGCGTGCACGAAGCCGGCGCACAGCACGATCCGGTCCGGGTCCGCGTACACCCCGCGGGCCCGCGCCAGGTATCCGGCGAGCGCCTCGCGCAGTTCGATCCGGCCGCGTGCGTCGGAGTAGCCGAAGGCCTCGTTCGGGGCGTCGGTCAGGGCCCGCCGGGCCGCCGCCAGCCAGCCGGCGCGCGGGAAGGCGCCGACGTCCGGGGAGCCGGGCACCAGGCTGTACGCGGGGGCTCGCCGCACCGGGCGGCGGACCCGCGCCGCCGGGCCGGGGGCGCGGCGCGGCCGGGCCCGTTCGGCGACGCGGGTGCCGGAGCCCTGGCGGGCCGTCAGCCAGCCCTCGGCGACGAGTTCGGCGTACGCCTCCGCGACGGTGTTGCGGGCGATCCCCAGGTCGGCGGCGAAGGTCCGGGAGGACGGCAGCCGGGTGCCGGGGGCCAGCCGGCCGTTGCGCGCGGCCTCCCGCAGCGACTCCGTCAGGGCGGCCCGCAGACCGCGCTCCCCGGCCGCGACCGCCGAGAGGTCCAGGTGCAGGTCGGCGCCGTAAGTGGCCCACGAGTCCGTCATGGATATGGACCATATCCGCGGTCCGTCCGCTCCGTACGGTGGACCCATGAGCAACGACACGAAGACCACGGAACTCGCCGCCGAGCACACGCCCCGCATGCAGCTGTTCAAGCTGGCCCCGGAGGCCTACAAGGCCGCCGTCGCGCTGGACATCGCCACGCAGAAGGGCCTGGACCCGGTCATCGCCGAGCTGGTCAAGATCCGTGCCTCGCAGATCAACCACTGCGCGTTCTGCCTGGACATGCACACCAAGGACGCCCTCGCGGCGGGCGAGAGCGTCGAGCGGATCGTCCAGCTCAGCGCCTGGGAGGAGTCGCGGCACTTCTACACGGAGAAGGAGCTGGCGGCGATCGAGCTGACCGAGGCCATCACCGTCCTGACGGACGGGTTCGTCCCGGACGAGGTGTACGAGAAGGCGGCCGAGCACTTCGAGGAGGCCGAGCTGGCCCAGCTGATCACGGCCATCGCCATGATCAACATGTGGAACCGGTTCGCCGTCACCACCCGGCTGTCCCCGGGGCACTACACCCCGGGGTCGCTCAAGCGCTGATCCCTCACTCCGGCCGGAAGGACTCCAGGGCCGCCGTCAGGTTGGCCCGGGTCGTCGCGGCGTCGGCGGCCGGCCCGGCGGCCAGCAGGGCCCACCGGTTGCCGTCCGGGGTGGTGACGATCCGCTCCATGCCCCGGCGGCGGCCGTGGGACTCCGCGCTGTCGTACTCGTACACCAGCTCGCAGGAGGAGCCCGCTACGGGGTCGATGGACACCTGCCGGTAGGCGGGGGTCCCGCCGCTCAGCCGGTCGGAGGACATCCGCAGCAGCTCGCAGGAGCCGGTGGAGGCGGGCTCGGTGATCCGGAAGATCTGGAGCAGGGCGCTGCGGTCCCCGCCGGGCGGACGGTAGAAGGCCCCGTTGCCCTGTTCGTCGCGGCTGGCCCCCCAGCCGTCGGGGACGGCCACCGAGAACCCGGCCTCGTTGTGCACCACCGTGTGGCCGGGGTCCGCCGAGGGGCTCGGGGAGCCGCTGGGCGCGGGAGCGCCGGACGGGGTGCCCGTGACGGGTGCGGACGGCCATGGGGTCGTGGGGGCCGGAGCCGTACGGGTGGCCGGCGGGCGGGCGTCGACGGCGGGGCCGTCCTTGGCCCCGAGCAGCACCCACGCCGCGACGGCGCCCCCGCCGACGACCGCCGCGACCACCCCGACCAGCAGCGGGATACGCCACTGGCCCCGCCCGGGCGGGGGCGGGGGCGGCTGCGGGGGCGGCACCGGCGGCGGGCCCCAGTTCTGCGGCGGGAGCGGCGGCAGCCCCGCCTCGGGGCCGGGCGTCGCGGACCACCCCTCCCCGACGGGGCGCTCGTACCAGGCGGGCCCGCCGCCTGATCCGGGCCCGGCGGCGTCCGGACCCGGGGGCGCCTGGGCGGCGTCCGGGCCGAGGGCCACGGGGCCGACCGGCTCCACGGGGTGCTCCGGCGCAGGCGCGGGCTGCCCGGGGCCTGCGGGCGCGGGCGGCCACTCCGGGGGCGCGGGCGGCCGCGCGGGGACGGGCGGGACCACCCCCCGGACGGGGTACTCCGGACCCTCCGGCTCGGCCGGACCCTCCGGCTCGGCGGCCGGGCGTTCCGGCTCGGCGGCCGGGCGTTCCGGCTCGGCAGGGCGTTCCGGCTCGGCCGGGCCCTGCGCCCCAGCCGGGCGTTCCGGCTCGGCGGCCGGTTCCGGGTCGGCCTCCGGGCTTGCCGGGTCGGCCGTTGGCCGGGGTGGTCTCGGGCCCCATTCCCAGCGCTGCGTCCCCGGGTTCCACCAGGTGTCGTCGGACGAGGGCACCGTTCAGCCCCCCAGCGAGGCGAGCAGGCCGCCCAGTGCCGTCGCCGCGCTCACCGTCTCCACCAGCGGAGCCCACCGGACCAGGGCCGCGCGCAGCCGGGCGGGCAGGCCGGGCCCGATCTCCCCGGTCTCCTCCAGCTCCGCCACCGCCCCGTCGAGCTCCGCGTCGAGCTCACCGCGCTCGGTGCTGCGCGGCAGCCGGACGAGTGCGGCGCGCAGTTCGCGTACCGCCTCCAGCAGTTCCCCGGCGTCCGGCACGCGCTCCCGCGCACCGTCGCCGCCCTGCCGGACGGTGTTGGTGTTGTTGCTGCCGCCGATGCTGAAGGCGCTGCCGCTGACGTCGCCGATGCGGACCGAGCGCTCCTCGCCGTCACTTGCCACCGCTGCTCCCCTTGTCGCTCGTACCGCCCCCGGCGGTGTTCTGATGGCCGGTGCCGCCGACGCTGAACGCGCTGTCGCTCACCGACTGGATGAAGACGGCACCCTCGGCCACATGGACCGCGCGCTGCGCGAACTCCTCCGTGTGCCAGCCCGCTTCGTGCAGGGCGACGGTAACCCCGCCCACCACCCGGTCCTGAATGGTTTTCAGATACCGGTCGAGGTCCATCAGCTGGAACAGCGAACCGTCCTCCGCCGCCCCGATCTCCCGGACCGACAGCCGCGGCCCTTCCGGGAGGAGGCCGTCGTGGTGCCCGGTGACCGTCCGCCACCAGGTGGTGAACGCCCGCAGCAGGACGGCCGAGGCGTTCCAGAAGGAGGCCGGGGCGGCGGCGAGGCCCTCGACCGCCTTGCCGTACCAGGCGCTGTTCAGGTGGCGCCGCGCGTCGGCGTCGGCGTTCTGGAAGAGGGTGCGGACGGGCAGCAGCACGTGCGGGGCCACCTCCAGCATCATCATCCCGCCCTGCGTGTGGACCCGTACGAACACGGTCACGACGAGGTTCTCGTCCCAGCCGCCGACCCGGATGCGCAGGAAGTGCCTGCGCCGCTCCCCGCCCTCCTCGACGGCTCCGAGGCGGTGCCCGGTGAACTGCTCGCGGGCCAGCCGGGTCATGTCCCGGTGCGGGAGGCCGGTGGGCGGGAGGAACACGCACTCGTCGAGGACCAGCTCGCGCAGCCGGTCCCGTACGTCGGCCTGGGCACGCGCCGAGCCGTGCGGGGAGGGCACGCGCAGGGCCTGGAGCAGCGGCACGATGCGGCGCACGATGTCGGCGTTGGTGACGGGGTGCGGCTCGCGGCCGGCCCCGAGGTCCTCGCGGGGGCGCAGCTCGACGGACAGCTGCCAGGCCCGGTACCCGCCGCCCGCCCCGGTGAAGGGCCCGTTGACGTCGTACAGGATCAGCGGGTCGTGCTGCTCGGCGAGGATGCGCTCGCGGACCCGGGCGAAGCGGGGGTTCTGCGTGGCGGGGTCGGCCGCGCGGTCGGCGTAGGCGCGCGGGTCGAGCTCCCTGGAGATGATCCGGGCGATGTGCACGCGGCGGAGTACGAGCAGGACGACGATCCCCGCGAACACGAGGAGGGTCAGCCACAGGAAGAGGGGCGAGGAGTCGCCGGGGGCCCCGGAGCCGCCGCCGGGGCCGAACCCGCCCGCGCCGCCGAAGTCGTCGAAGCCGCCGGAGCCGCCGAACCCGCCCGGCCCGCCGGACCGGCCGGAACCGTCGGACCCCACCCAGCCGCCGAAGGCGTACCGCAGGAGCTGGCCCAGCTCGCCGCCGTCGGTCCAGGCCTCCCAGAACAGGAACAGGGTGACGGCCAGCCCCACCCAGCCCAGCACCCGGGGCAGCATCGACAGGAAGCGCATCCAGGGGTCCGGCCGGTCGCGGAGCCAGTTGGCGAAGCCCAGCAGCAGGAACGGGACGAGCAGCAGGGTGATCAGCCCGCTGGTCAGCGGGATGCCGACCAGCCAGGCGGCGATGATCCCGCCGGCCCAGGCGAGCTCGACGCGCCGGGCGCGCAGGGCGTGGGCCAGGACCCGGGTGGCGTCGAATCCGTACGAGGGGGCGGCGATCCGCTCCTCGTGGACGTACAGCTCGTCGATGACCCGGTCGCGGTAGGTGCCGTCGAGGTAGGTGCCCGCGCACAGGAGGCGGCCCGCCTCGCTGAGGGAGGGATGGACCGGTGGGCGGCCGTCGCGCGGGTCCGCCGGGGTGTCGCCGCCGGACTGAGGGGGAATCAGGGGGTCGGTCACCGGGCGACCTTATGTACCCCCTACATGAACCGACAGGCCGATTCACGCCAAAACGCCCCGGCCTGGTTTGGCCGGGGCGTAAGGGTGTTCGTACTGATCAGGCGAAGGGGTGAACCCCCCGATCAGTACGGGTGGATCAGATCAGGCCGAGCTCGCGGACCGCGTCGCGCTCCTCGACGAGCTCCGCCACGGACGCGTCGATGCGCTTGCGGGAGAACTCGTTGATGTCCAGGCCCTGGACGATCTCGTACTTGCCGTCCTTGCAGGTGACGGGGAAGGAGGAGATCAGGCCCTCCGGGACACCGTAGGAGCCGTCCGAGGGGATGCCCATGGAGGTCCAGTCGCCGGCGGCGGTGCCGTTGACCCACGTGTGGACGTGGTCGATGGCGGCGTTGGCGGCGGAGGCGGCCGAGGACGCGCCACGGGCCTCGATGATGGCGGCGCCGCGCTTGGCGACGGTCGGGATGAAGGTGTCGGCGAGCCACTGCTCGTCGCCCACGACCTCGGCGGCGTTCTTGCCGGCGATCTCCGCGTGGAAGATGTCCGGGTACTGGGTCGCCGAGTGGTTGCCCCAGATGGTGAGGCGCTTGATCTCGGTGAGGTCGGCACCGGTCTTCTTCGCGAGCTGCGAGATGGCGCGGTTGTGGTCCAGGCGGGTCATCGCGGTGAAGCGCTCGGCCGGGACGTCCGGAGCGGCGGCCTGCGCGATGAGCGCGTTGGTGTTGGCCGGGTTGCCCACGACCAGGACCTTGATGTCGTCCGCGGCGTGCGCGTTGATCGCGGCGCCCTGCGGCTTGAAGATGCCGCCGTTGGCGGAGAGCAGGTCACCGCGCTCCATGCCCTTGGTGCGCGGGCGGGCGCCCACGAGGAGGGCGACGTTGGCGCCGTCGAAGCCCTGGTTCGGGTCGTCGAAGATGTCGATGCCCTTGAGGAGCGGGAAGGCGCAGTCGTCGAGCTCCATGGCGGTGCCCTCGGCGGCCTTCATGCCCTGCGGGATCTCCAGGAGGCGGAGCTTGACCGGCACGTCCGCGCCGAGCAGGTGGCCGGAGGCGATGCGGAAGAGCAGGGCGTAACCGATCTGGCCGGCAGCGCCGGTGACGGTGACATTCACGGGAGTGCGGGTCATGGCCTTCTCCGTTAGACAGCTGGCGGTGGGGCGTCCCCGCCCCGTGTGCTGGGTCCCAAGTACTGGGGAGGACGCCGCTTCCCTGTCCTGCGAATCTTGACGTGAAGAGACATCCGCCCGTCAGGCTATCCGACCCGCGGGGTCCCGAACCCCCCGGTGCCTGTGGTCCACGGCACACGACCCCCGGGTTCGAAGGTCCGAACGCGCGCGCGACCTGCGCTCCAGCGTGGAAATCCGTACTTTCCAGGGCCCTTCGAGGGGACGGGCGCGCCGCGCCGCGGGGTGTCCCGGCGGCGCGGCGTCCGGCGTCCGTCGCCCGGTCAGCGGACGGTGAAGCGGACGGCGGTCTCCAGGAACGGGACGTGCAGCCACGGCTTCGGCTCCATCACCAGCGCCAGCAGCGTGATCGCCACGCCCAGCACCCCGTACGTGACCATGTCCGTGAAGCGGGAGCGCACGGCGAGCATGCCCACCGAGGGCAGCGCGCGCCGCAGCACGGCGGCCCCGATCAGGGCGATGCCGATGACGAGGCAGCCGATGCGCGGGTGCCCCACCGCCGTGGTCAGCAGCCCGGCGGCGGTGGCGGCGAGGACGCTGAGCATCGGCCACTGGCGGGCGGGCGTGGACACGGCGCCGGGGATGGCCCGGCCGGCGCCCTCGGGGCGGGCCGTGTCCTGGGTGACGGCGGGGAACCGCCGCGACCTCGCCGACGCCCGCGCGGGACCGGCGTCCGAGGCCCCCTCGGGCACGGGCACGCCCGTACCGCCGGTCCCGGCGGCCCCGTTCGCACCACTGGTCCCACCGGGCGCCTTCTTCGCCGCGAGGTCCGCCTTGAACTGGGCCACCGTGTAGCCGCCGAGGCCGGCCGAGTCGAGGT